>JACQZJ010000118.1:0-6551 GCA_016213895.1 Planctomycetota bacterium
CGGGCGGCGGGGCGCGCCAGACGCTCCGCGTGGTGCTCGGCCGGCGCGTCTAGAGTCCGCGCGCGGGCCGGATCAGCGCATCTGTTCCGCTTGCGCGGCCGCCTGGAAGGCGGCAAGCGCCAGGTCGAGGCGGTAGATGTCGAGGGCTTCGCTGAGGCGCAGGCCCTCGAGCGGGTTCCTTGACGGCGCGGCCGCATCCGGTGCGGCTTCCGCGGGCGCGGCCGCGGCGCCGCTCCCGGCCGGCGCGCCGCTGGCTTCGCTGCCCGCGAGCGCGGCCGTGCCCTGGCCCAGGTACTTCTCGGCCGCCGCGTTCAGCGCGGCGCTGGCCAGGTCGCCGAAGAGGCCGCCCGAGGAGGCTTGCCCTTCTGGCGCTACGGCGCCCTTCACGGCCTGGTAGATGGTCGAGACCATCGGGACCTGCTGCAGCGGGCTCAGGACGTCGAACACGTCCGCGAAGCTCGCTGCGCCGTTCCCGGCGGTGAGGAGGGTCGTGTTTCCGGTCGCTGGACCGGCGGTGTTCTTGGCGGCTCCCGGCTGCCTGGCCTCCCGCAGGAGGTCGAGGAGGGGTCAGCCGCCGCCGCTGCGGATCGACTCGATGCCCATAGGTCCTCCGATGACACGTGCGTCGAGAGCGGGGATGCAACGGGCGTGCCGGGCCGGGACAGGCACTTGCGCCAATCCGCGCGGAAACTCCTTCCGGCGGCGCTGCCCGGTCCAGGAAGCGTTTTCCTGGGGCTGTCGCGTCTGCTCTCGGAGGCCACGATCGTGCTCGCGTCCGAGAGCAGCCCGCGCCGCAGGAGGAAACCGAGGATCGAGCGCGCAGGAGCCGGAGCGAGGAAACGGTCGAGACGGATCGTCGAGGAGGCGCTGCGCGCTACGGCGCGACCGGCACCGCCCGCGGTGGGGCCGAGCGCGGATCCGCGGCACCGGGAAGTGGTGCCTCCTTCCCGCGCAGCAGGAGAGCCACGTAGCGCTCGCAGCCGTGCGTCTCGACGACGCGGAAGCGCTCCTTCCAGCGGCGCACCACCTGCTGCTCCGATTCGCGTTGGGCGTCGTCGAGGAGGATGACGCACTCGTCGGCCAGATGGTCGGACATCACTTCCAGAAGGCCGTAGCGGCCGCCGCGCGTCTGCCCGGGCGGCCCGTCGCAGGCCACGAGCGAGAAGAGCAGGCCGGGAGGCAGGAGGGGCCGCCGGTACCAGTCGAAGGCGCCGTAGGACGCGAGGGGAAGACAGCGCAGGTCGAATCCCTGGGCGCCCAGACGGAAAAGGTCGCGGCGCATCCGCGCGTGCCAGTCCGGCAGGTGCTCGAGCGCGAGCACCGGACGCTGATCGGACTCCGTGAGCGCGGCGAGCAGGAGCGTCGTCACGCCGCTGCCGCACTCCAGGATGGCGCCGTGCGTCTGGCCGACGAGGCGGCACAGTTCCTCGAGGTAGGGCACGCCCGCCGACCAGCCGTCGTTGCCGAAGGCGGCGCGCAGGCGCGCGAGGTCGGACGGAGACGGGGCGTCGCCGGCGCGCAGGCGCCGCACGCGCGCGACCGCGCGCCGCAGGGCGAGGTCCCGGCGCAACGCGCTTGCCACATGGCGGGCTCTGACCACCCACTGGGAGGCGAAGGACATAGATTCTCCGGGTGACGCCGCCGCGGCAGGCATGGTGCCGCCGGGGCAATAGCCTGTTCGGATGGATCCGGCGGTCCGGGCGTGGCGCGACCCGGATCTCTCCGTTCCTGGGGCGGAGGCACGTTCCGCGCGTGAAACGTGACGCGCGCGCGGCCGTCCAGCCCTCTCCCGTTCGACGCAGCGCGGCGCGGTTTGATCGGGCGATTCCCCGGAGCGCGACGCTTTTCTTGCCGCCGGCAAGGGCCCTGCAGCTACGGCCCCATCTCCCGCTCGACGCGGCTGGCGACGCGCTGGAGCCACGCCCTGCCGGCCTCGACATGCGCTTCTGCGAGGCTTCGCACCCACTCCACGTGGTCAGCGGGGCCCGCAGCGAGCGCGCTGCCCAGGGGAGAGGACTCGTGCGGACCGGCGCCGAGCAACGGCAGCTTGCGGCCGCGCTCCCGCAGGAACGAATCGAGGCGCTTGACGCGTTCGCCCAGGCAGACGTCGATCACGCCCATGGCCTCGAGCAGCGGGATCCGCGCCGGTTCGCCGCCGGGGCCGAGTTCCGCGCGCGCCAGGCGCACCTGCCGGTACCACTCGCGCAGGGCGGCGAGCTGGCCGATGAAGCGCGCGTTCCTGCGCCACACGCGCTCCACGCGCTGCTCTCCCGGTTCGACCGCGGGCACGTCGAGCGGCTTCACGGGCTGCAGCACGAGGCGTTCCGGATCGAGGTCGCGGCGCACGACCTGCCCGGCCGCGGCGATGCTGCCGTAGCCGACGCAGGCGGGGCCGACCATGCCGCCGCTGCCGCCGAGGAAGATGCGCCCGCTGCGCAGGAAGACCCCGTCGACCACGTCGCCCACGAGCGACGCCGTCGCCTTGTCCCCGCGGCGTCCCCAGGGAGTGAAGTTGAAGTGGATGAACCCGCTGCCGACCTCGGAGTGGTCCTGGCGCGAGGTTCCGCCGGCCATGAGCACGTCGCAGAAGTTGATCAGGCTGCCGAGAGTGACGAAGGACAGCAGGATGGTCTGCTTGAGGCCGACGCAGTGCGCGGTCGACGCCTCCTCCTCGAGCAGCGTCCCCTCGCGCACGTGCGCGTTGGCGCCGAGGCAGGCGCCGCGCAGGAGCACCGCGCCGCGCACGTAGCCGGAGGCGACGGCCGCGCCCGCGCCGAGCACGGCGTCCACGAGCACGGCCGGCCCCTCGGCGCCGACGGAGCTGTCCGGTCCGAGGTAGGTGCGCGGGCCGGAAAGCCGCGTGCCGGGAAAGAGCACGGCGGTGGGCGCGATGCGCGAAGCGTCCACGTCGTCGCCGACGTAGGTCTGCGCCGGGTCCAGCACGCGCACGCCCCGCTCGAGCAGCGCGTTCACTCCCGGCGCCGGCCAGCGCGGCGTCGAGTTCACGGCCCGCTCCCGTCGCGCTTGCCGCTCATTCTTCTCCGGGCTTCTTCAGCACCTTGAGCAGCTCGCCGTCTTCCTGGACGATGCGCCGCAGCCATTCCTCGGGGTAGCCGGGATGCGTGGGCTTGCCGTGCTCGTCCTTGACGTTGCCGTCCAGGTACTTGAACAGGAGCTGCTCCCCGAGCTTCATCCAGCGCTTGGTGGTGCGCTCGCCCTGGCCGACCGAGTACTCGGTGAGGAACTCGCGCGCGCGTTCCGGCGACGTGGCGTGCAGGGAGAGCGCCTCCTCTTCCACCTCGGGCTGGCGCGCCAGGAACTCGCCCTCCAGCTCGCGCTGCACCACCTTGATGTCTCTGATCATGTCGCTGTAGCGCAGGTAGGAGTAGTTGGCCACGAAGTTGAACACCCAGAAGGCCGACTCCCAGGTGAACTGCTGGAAGGAGCCGGTGCCGACGGCGAAGCTGTGCGGCACGCGGCGGATGCCGCAGTACATGGGCACGTAGACCGTGCTGTTGGTGTCGTCCACGCCAAACCAGAGCACGCCGCCCACCGGATCGGGCAGCCAGGAGCGCGCCTGGGCGACGAAGGAGAAGCCCGTCTGCTGCGTCGAGGTGGAGCGCTCGTTGCAGTACTCGACGTCGTCCACCTTCCAGGTGAGCGGCCGCCAGCGGTAGGGCAGGCCGAATGGACCGGCGCCGACGCCGCGGCCCAGGTAGAGCTCGGTCCCCTGGAAGTGGTCGCGCATCAGCTCCATGACGTCGTGCACCGCGAGCGGGCGGTCCGGCTTGATCCAGAGAGGCAGCGGCGCGGCCGCGGGGTCGCCCATGACGTGCTCGACCGGCAGGTTCAGGGAGGGAGCCGCCCGGCGGAAGAAGGCCCAGACGCGCGCCTCGCAGAAGCGCAGCGCGCCGAAGTCGGCGGGGGCGTAGGTGTCCGCGAAGCTGAACTCCTCGTCCTGGCCGGTGAACCAGCCCTTGTCGCGGGCGAAGGAGATGACGTCCGGGGCGTACAGGCAGTTCTCCGGGTCGTCGAGCGGGAACTGCCGGATGCGCGAGTGGTTGGCGTGGGCGCAGATGTAGCCGTCCGGCACGCGGCGCGCGACCCAGACCGCCCCCTTGTTCTCCGGCCCCTTGCCGATCATCTCCAGGATCCAGACCTCGTTCGGGTCGGCGACCGAGAAGGACTCGCCGCTGCTGCAGTAGCCGTACTCGGCGACCAGCTCGCCCATGATCTGGATGGCTTCGCGCGCGCTGCGCGCGCGCTGCAGCGTGATGTACATCAGGCTGCCGTAGTCCATGACCGCCTTGGGATCGACCAGCTCCTCACGGCCGCCGTAGGTGGTCTCCCCGATCGAGACCTGGTGCTCGTTCATGTTGCCGACCACGGCGTACGTGTGCGGCACCTGGCGGATCTCGCCCAGGTACTTGCCCGTGTCCCACTCGAAGACCCGGAGCGTCGCGCCGTCCAGGTGGTCTGCGGCCGGCGTGTAGTACAGCTCGCCGAAGAGCACGTGCGAGTCCGCCGAGTAGCTGATCATGGTCGACCCGTCGGCCGAGGCGCCGCGCGTGATCAGGTAGTTGGAGCAGGCCAGGACCGCCGACCTCGGCCCGGGCAGAAGGAGGACGGAAGCGGCGAGCAGAAGGAGTTTTCCTCTCATGGGCGTGACGCGACTCCGAATTTGACCGCGGCGGAAACGGAAAGCACGGGGCGAGAATCTAGACATGTTCCCGCGCTTTGGCCAGGGCCGCGGCCGAGCGGCGCGCGCCAAGTCCGGAGCGGCCTCTCGCCCGAAGCACCCTACAGCCGCCAGGGGGAGCGCAGCGGCCGATCGAGCCGCCGCTCCGCCTCCTCGTCCCCCTCGGTGCGTTCGCTCGCGGGATTCCAGGCGATCTTGCGCTCGAGGCGGATGGCGAGGTCGGAGAGGTGCGAGATCACGTACGACTGGAAGGCGGAGGCGAAGGGGCTGACCGTGGCGGCACGGCTCCTCATGCACTCGAGGAAGTTCAGCGAATGGTCGTCGCTCGCGGGCAGGCGCGCCGAGCCGTCCGCTTCCTGCGCCTGCAGCAGGGCCGGGTCGCTGGCGCAGATGCCGCCGCGGTCGACGCTGACCCAGCCCTTGGCGCCGAAGAAGGTCGTGCCGTGCTCGTTCATGGGGCGGTAGGCCTCGACCACGGGCCGCGCCGTGCGCGTGTCCATGAAGCGCAGCGCCACGCCGTCGGCATAGCGGCAGCGCACGTCCCACTCCGCGATCGTGTTGTACAGCCCCTGCGCCGGGATCACGCCCGTGCCCTCGTATTCGACGGGCGCGGTGCCGGCCGCGTCGTGTCCCCACTGGGCGATGTCGAGCGGGTGCACGCCCCAGCCCGCGATGTAGCCCAGGGAGTTGTCGTAGACGTGGTTGGCGCCCTCGTGGGTGCAGCGGTCCTTGGTGTAGGGCGACATGGGCGCGGGACCGATCCACATCTCGTAGTCGAGATCCTCCGGCACGGGGAGCGGCTCGGTGGAGCCGCCGTCCCGGTAGAGGCTCTCGTAGTGGCCCGGCGCACGCATTCCCGGCGCCCAGACCTCGATCCGTTCCAGGGCGCCGACGCGCGCATTGCGCGCCAGCTCGCACGCCTGGCGGAAGCGTGCGTCCGAGCGCTGCTGCGTGCCGAACTGGAACACGGCGCCCTTGCTTTCGATCTCGCGGCGCAGGACTTGCCCCCAGGCCACGGACACGCCGAGCGGCTTCTCCACGTACACGTCCTTGCCCGCGCGCACGGCGTAGAGCGCGACCGGCACGTGCCAGTGGTCCGGCGTGGCGACCACGACCGCGTCGATGTCGGGGCGCTCGAGCAGCTCGCGGAAGTCCGCGTGCATGGCGCAGCCCCGATAGGAGGCGCTGCCGTTCCTCTCGGCGTAGAACGAGTCGATGGCCCCGGCCGTGGAGCGCCGCCGGCTGGCGAAGGCATCGCTTACCGCCACGCACTGCGCCTCGGGCAGGGCGAGGAACGACTTGACCAGGTCGTTGCCGCGCCAGCCCACGCCAACGAAGCCGAGCGTGACGCGCTCCGACGCGGCCGGGATGGCGCCCCGGCCGAGCGCGGGCGCGGCGACGAGGTGGGGAGCAGCCAGAGCGGCCGCCGAGGTCTTCAGGAAGGCGCGCCGCGACAGCCTCTTCGCGTTCATGGGCGATTCCTCTCCGGTACGGACGATATCAGTCTCCGAGCGTCCATTGCAGGCCGGGGGTCTGGGCGGTGTGGTAGAAGCCGCTCGCGCCCGGGTCGGGGAAGAGGTACTGGAAGCACACGCTCTGCCCGCAGAGCGCGGGCTCGACCGGCAGGGGGATGGGCAGCGTGAGGCTGCCCGCCGGACCGAGAGGCACGCTCAACGTGCCGAGCGGGCTCACCAGGAGCGTCCCGCCGTCGAAGGGGACCGCGGCGGGAGCGAGGCCGTAGATCAAGAGTCCGGCCGCGTACGGCAGCCCGTTCGCGACCGTGAGGTCCACCGTCTGGCCCATGCGCGGCGCGGTCGTGGCCGCCAGGGACGGGATCCAGTTCGTACCCGGC
>JACQZJ010000118.1:6562-8819 GCA_016213895.1 Planctomycetota bacterium
GGACGCCGCCGCGGGATCGGCGAACGCGGGGCAGACCTCGCCGCGCAGGTCCGCTTCCTGCCAGCCGTTTCCGGCGGGCGTGAGCCAGCGGCTGCGGCCGAGGAAGGGGGAGGAGACCGGGTCGAAGGCGACGCGCATGCGCCAGTGATGCGCTTCGGCCTGGCCGACTCCGGTCGCGGTCTCCTCGAGCTCGACGCCGCTCACGCCCGTGGTGGTGAAGAGGGGGGCGCAGATCGTCCCCAGGCCGTCGAACGGCACGCCGTACGGCTTGTCCTCAAGCACCAGCTTGCAGCGCGCGCGCCCGAAGGGCGAGCGGCAGAGCATGCGCGCCAGGTACGCGCCGCCGCGCGCGACGCCGAGCGGGGCGATGGGCGCGACATCGTCCGCGAGACGCTGGCGCGGCCTCGGACAGAGGCCTGGGCCGCCGTTCCCGAGGAAGAGGAAGGCGGCCCCCTCGTCGAAGCTGCCGTCGTCGAGGAGGTGCGCGCCCGCGATCAAGTCGGCGTAGCCGTCGCCGTTGACGTCTCCCGCGGTCGCGACCGAGATGCCGAGCGCGGCCCCGGGCTGGTCGCTCTGCGCCGTCCAGCACGGTTCCGCGGCCGGGCCGGACGGGTCGCCGAGGAAGACGAAGGCCACGCCCTCGTTCGGGTGGCCGTCGTCGAAGCCGGGCGCTCCCACGGCCAGGTCGGCGTGGCCGTCGCCGTTCGAATCCCCGGCGCCGGCCACGCACGCGCCGAAGAGGGCGCCGGGCTGGTCGCCCTCCGCGACCCATGCCGGCTGCGCCGCCAGCCCGGCGGGGGCGCCGAGATACACGCGGGCGCGTCCTTCGTCCACGTCGCCGCCGTCGAACTCGGGCGCGCCGAGAACCACGTCCGCGCGCCCGTCGCCGTTCACGTCTCCCGCGCCGGCCACGGAGGCGCCGCAGTGGGCGTCCGCCTGATCGCTCTCCGCGGTCCACGCCGCGCTCGCCTGCGCTCCCCACGGCCCGCCGCGGAAGAGGAAGGCCCGGCCCTCGTTCGCCTCGCTGTTGTCGAAGCGCGGCGCGCCGATGATCACGTCGCAGCGCCCGTCCCCGTCGCAGTCGCCGGCGCCCGCCACGGAGCTGCCGAACAGGGCTTCGCTCTGGTTCGCCTCGGCGATCCAGGCCGGCGTCTCCGCCAGGCCATTGGGGCCGCCGTGGAAGAGCAGCGCGCGTCCCTCCTCTGCCTGGCCGTTGTCGTGCTGCGGCGCGCCCGCCAGAACGTCGCAGTATCCGTCGCCGTTGACGTCTCCGGCGGAGGCCACGGACCAGCCAAGGCGCGCTCCACCTTGCTCGCCCTGGTACCACCAGTCGGGAAGCGTCCCGAGACCGGCCGGCCCGCCGTGGAAGGCGAACAGCGCGCCCGAGTCCGCTTGCGCGCCGTCGAACGTGCCGGCGCCGACCAGGACGTCGCCGAAGCCGTCGCCGTTCAGGTCGCCCGCGGCCGCTGCAGAGCGGCCGAATCCGGCGCCGTGCTGGCCGCCCTCGGCCGCCCAGGCGGGCGCGGCGGCGAGCCCGTCCGCGCCGCCGTGGAAGGCGAACACCTTGCCGTCGTCCGTGTGTCCGCCGTCGAAGCCCGGCGCGCCCACGAGGACGTCGCTGAAGCCGTCGCCGTTCACGTCCCCGGCAGAAGCCACGGAGAGGCCGAGCTCGGCGTTGCTCTGCTCTCCTTGCGTCGTCCAGCAGGGCGCCGCGGCCGGAGCGTCGGCGCCGCCGAGGAAGACCAGCGCGCTGCCCTCGTCGGTCTGGCCGCCGTCGAAGTACGGGGCGGCGGCCAGCAGATCGGAGAAGCCGTCGCCGTTGACGTCGCCGGCCGTGGCCACGGCGCCGCCGAACCAGGCCCCGGCCTGGTCGATCTCGTGCGTCCAGGCCGGCGTGGCGCGCGGGCCATCCTTGGCGCCGAAGTAGACCAAGACCCGCCCCTCGTCGGTTTCACCGTTGTCGGCCAAAGGCGCGCCCACGATGACGTCGGCGCGGCTGTCGCCGTTCACGTCGCCGGCCGTTCCCGCGGAGCGGCCGAAGGTCGCCTGGGCCTGCTCGCCGTCGGCGGTCCAGGCCGCGTTGGGGGCGAGCCCGCCGGCGGAGCCGAGGAACACGAAGGCGCGTCCCTCGTTGACAAGAGTGGCGTCGAACCAGGGCGCTGCGGCCAGGACGTCGGCGCAGCCGTCGCCGTGGCCGTCGCCGTTGATGTCCCCGGCCGTGGCCGCCGCGAAGCCGACGCCGCAGTACGCCTGGTTC
>JACQZJ010000027.1 GCA_016213895.1 Planctomycetota bacterium
CCGGTCACGCTCGGCGCGTTCGACACGACGCTCAGCGGGGTCGACGCGTACGTGGCGGCGTTCGACTTCTGCGGTCCGGTGGACCCGTACGGAGCCGCCTGTCCTGGGAGCGGCGGGTTCCTGCCGACCCTCTCGCTCTCGGGCTGTTCCGCTGCCGGCGCGACCGTGGCGATCGAGGTGGCGGGCGCGCTCGGCGGCAGGAACGCGTTCTTGTTCCTGGGCACGCAGCAGGCCACGCTGCCAATCGGCGGGGGGTGCTCTGCCCTGGTGTTCCCGCTGATCGGACCCTTCGGTCCCTTGCCGCTCTGCCCCGGCGGGCCGGGCGGGGGATCGGTGAGCGTGGAGGCGCTGGTCCCTGCCGCCTGCGCCTTCGCCACCGTGACCATGCAGGGGTTCGTGGACGACCCCGCTGGCGCAGCCGGGCTCTCGGCCACGAACGGCCTCGAGGTCAAGATCGAGTAGCGAGGCACTTTCCGTCGACGCTCGCGCGCTCACGCCTCTTGAACGTCCTCCGGGTATTCTTGGCGAGGCTGCAGCCCAGTTTCCGCGGCTGGAGAAGTCGGATCGTTTCTCTTGAAGGACTTGCGCTCGTTCGGGCCAAGGACCTGCCACTACATCCGGTAGGGCGCGCAGGGTCCCTCGGGCGGAGGCGGTCAGTGGTCTCCGGCCTCGCCGGAGCGTTGAAGCCCGGCGTCTCGAAGGGATTGGAGGCTGCGAGCAGGCAACGACGCGGGTTGGGTCTGATCCGGTCTTCGCGTTTGTTGGCAGGGTCTTGCGGTTCCCCAATGCACGAGTTGCGAGACCGCCACGCGCTACCCGCGGAGGTGCCGCGCCCCGGGGTCGCGTCGTGTAGACTGCGTCTCGCACCGCAGGCTAGCGCCCGCAACCCAACTTCAGGACGGACGCCATGCCCATGTTCTCATCCCGTCACGCCGACGGAGTCACTGGTGTTCCAAGCTCAGGCAATCCGCCTGAGAATCGTGGATTTCAGACGAGCCTCTCCTGCGGAGAGGCTCAGGGAATGGGCCGGCCAGCGCGAAACGCTGCCCGGCGCTGCCACCCGTTCCCGAACAAGGAGGCGGCTCATGCGCGCGCTCGCCTGGTTCGGATCCCCCCTTCTCTCCTTCCTCGTTTTCGCGTCGTTCTCCGCCGGCGCCTTCGGCCAGGTTCCCACGGACGTGCAGGAACCCGGCACGCAGCCCGGCGAGGTGAGCGGCATCGAAACGGTCGACAAGTGCAACAACTGCCACGGCGGCTATGACGTCTCCGCCGAGCCCTGGCACCTGTGGGCCGGCGGCATGATGTCTCACGCCACCCGCGATCCCATCTTCTGGGCGACCGTCGCCGTTGCGGAAGATACCTTCGGCGGCGCCGGCGACCTGTGCCTGCGCTGCCACACGCCGGACGGCTGGCTGGGAGGGCGCTCCGTACCGACCGATGGATCGGCTCTGGGGCCGGGCGACGCCAACGGAGTGTCGTGCGATGCCTGCCACCGCATGACCAACCCGGACAGGTCGGAGCACCTGGGCGTGCAGGTCGCGCCGTTCCTCGCCAACGACGAGCTGAACCCGGCGACCGGCTACTACGGGAGCGGCATGTACGTCATCTGGAACGCGAGCTCGAAGCTCGGGCCATACGCCGACGCTCAGCCCAAGCACCAGTGGCTGCCCTCGAGCTTCCACCGCGATGCCCGCTTCTGCGGAACCTGCCACGACGTGTCGAACCCGGTCGTGGGGGACCTGGCGCACAACAACGGCGCCCAGGTGCCGCTGCAGCCCGGCACGTTCAGCGGCGTGCCTGGGGCGCCGGTGAACCTCAAGGCGGCGTTCAACAACTTCCCGTTCCAGTACGGCGTGGTCGAGCGCACCTTCAGCGAGCACCAGTCCAGCGCCTTCGCCACCCTGCTCGTCTCTCAGTATCCAAGCCTCCCGGCGGACCTGCGGGCCGGCGCCATCGAGACCGCCTGGCAGGCGGCCCTGGCCGGCGGGGTGAACGGCAACTACGCCGACGGGACGCCGCGCTCCTTCACCTGCCAGACCTGCCACATGCGGCCCACGACCGGCTACGGCGCCAACAAGCCCGGCATTCCGCTGCGTCCCGACCTGCCGACGCACGATCAGACGGGCGGCAACGCCTGGACGCCTCAGACCATCCAGTACCTCGATGCGCAGGGAAAGCTGGTCATCGGCGGCGGGCTGACGGCAGCCGAGCAGCAGGCCCTGCAGGACGGCAGCCTGCGCGCCATCGACAACCTGCAGCAGGCGGCCGCGTTGGAAGTGGCGGGGAACACGGTGAGGGTGATCAACCTGACCGGCCACAAGCTGATCTCGGGCTTTCCCGAGGGACGGCGCATGTGGCTGCGGGTCACCTGGCGGGACGGCGCCGGCCAAGTCGTGCGCCAGGACGGCGCGTACGGCCCGCTCCAGGTCGTGCTGCAGGGGCAGCTGCTGGCCGTCGACACCATCCTCGACCCGGAGTCGCCGCACACGCGCATCTACCAGGCGCACTACGCCATGACAGAGGAATGGGCGAGCCAGCTCGTGAGCCTCGGCTTCCCCGCGTCCCTGCCCCTCTCATTCGACCGGATCACGGGCGCCGTGACGAAGACGCTCGGCCAGCTTGCCGCACAGCCGTCCGGCAGCCACCACGAGACGTTCCACTTCGTGATCAACAACATGGTCGCCTACGACAACCGCATTCCCCCCTATGGCTTCTCCTTCGACCAGGCGAGCGCGCGAAACGCGCTGCCGGTGCCGGCGAGCCAGTACGGCGACCCGGGACCGGGCGGCGTGTTCGACTACTTCGACGTGGTCGACCTGGATCCGCCCGCGGGCGCGGAGAGCGCCGTGATCGAGCTGCTCTACCAGTCGACGAGCTGGGAGTACGTGCAGTTCCTCAGGCTGGCCAATCAGGGAGGCGTGCCGCACCTCGCGAGCACCGGCCAGAACCTGCTGGATGCGTGGCTGAACACGGGCATGGCCGCGCCGATCGTCATGGAGACCGCGACCTGGACCGCGCCCTTCGATCCGTGGACCGATCTCGGGTCCGGTCTGGCGGGCACGAACGGCGTGCCGACCCTCGCGGGGATCGGCGGGCTTGTCGGCGGAGAGCCCGTGACGCTGATCCTCGACAACGCGCTGGAGAACACGACGGCGAACCTCATCGTCGGGCTCGCGGCGCTCCACGCCCCGTTCTACGGCGGCACCCTGGTGCCCAGACCTGATCTGCTGATCCTGGGGTTTCCCACCGGCGCGGGCGGCGGAGTCACCCTCGGAGCGACCTGGCCCACGGGCCTGCCGTCCGGCTTCTCCTTCTACTTCCAGTACTGGATCAGCGATCCCGCTGCGCCGCAGGGCCTCGCGGCCTCGAACGCGCTGCGCGCCGCCACGCCCTGACGGTGCCTCGCCGCGCGCGGCGCTATACTGGCCCGCTTCTTTCCAGGCGACGGAGTCGGAGCCGACATGGGCGCGGAACGCGAGGTTCTCGAACTGGACGCGGTGATCGTGGGCGCCGGGCCGGCCGGCCTCGCCGCCGCGTATCACCTGCAGCGGCTGATCCAGCGGCACAACGAGGACGCGGCCGCCGGCCGCGGCCAGGGCCCCGACCTGAGCGAGGCGATGATCGCGGTGCTCGAGAAGGGCGCCGCCGCCGGGGACCACGTCCTCTCGGGCGCGGTGATGGACCCGCGCGGGCTCGCCGAGCTCATGCCCGACTTCGAGGCGCAGGGCTGCCCCGGCATCCCCTGCGTCGCGGATGACGTCTACTACCTGACGCGCGGCGGGAAGATCCGGGCGCCGTTCGTGCCGCGGCCGCTCAGGAACGAGGGGAACCGCATCCTCTCTCTCAACGAGATGGTGCGCTGGCTGAACGGGAAGGTGGAGGAGCTGGGAGTGCAGGTCTTCGCCTCGTTTCCCGCGGCGGGCCTGCTCGTCGAGGAGGGGAAGGTGCGGGGCGTGACGACCGGCGACAAGGGCGTGGACCGGAACGGCGGCAAGAAGCCGAACTTCGAGCCGGGCATGGACGTGCGCGCCAAGGTCACCATCCTCGCCGAGGGAGCGCGCGGCTCGCTCACCAAGAAGCTGGTGAACGAGCTGGGACTCTGCGCGGGCCGGAACCCCCAGGTCTACGCCACCTGCGTCAAGGAGCTGTGGCGGGTCAAGGGGATCGACGAGAAGCACAAGGGCCGCGTCATCCACACG
The DNA here is from genome assembly GCA_016213895.1 of Planctomycetota bacterium. GTDB lineage: Bacteria > Planctomycetota > B15-G4 > B15-G4 > JADJEK01 > JACQZJ01. Next base: position 4,200 of record JACQZJ010000027.1, read on the forward strand.
CTCGGCTTCCCGCTGGACAGGAAGACCTACGGCGGCGGGTTCATCTACTTCCCGGGCGGGGACCAGGTCGTCGTCGGCTTCGCCACTGGGCTCGACTACGCTGACCCGACCACCGATCCGCACGCCTGCTTCCAGCAGTACAAGACGCACCCGTTCCTGAAGGAGCTGCTCGCCGGCGGCGAGATGATCCGCTACGGCGCCAAGACCATCCCGGAGGGGGGCTACTGGTCGCGGCCGAAGTCGTACGCTTCCGGCTGCCTGATCGCCGGCGACTGCGGCTCGAACCTGAACCCCTCGCGCCTGAAGGGCGTCCACACCGCCATCAAGACGGGCATGCTCGCCGCCGAGGCCGCCTTCCGCGCCATCGTGAGCAACGACTCCTCGGAGGCGGTGCTCGGCGGCTACGAGGACGCGATCCAGTCCTCATGGGTGAAGGAGGAGCTCTTCCGCAGCCGCAACTTCCACCAGGCGTTCGACAAGGGCATGCCGCTGGCGATCCTCGACCTGGGCCTGCAGCTCGCCACGGGCGGGCGCGGCCTCAGGGACAGGTATGCGCTCGAGCCCGGGCACACGCGCATGCGCCGGACTGGCCGTGCGCCGACTGCGGAGAAGATCAAGCCCGACGGCACGCTGACCTTCGACAAGCTGACCGACGTCTACCGCTCCGGCACGACGCACGAGGAGGACCAGCCCTGCCATCTCGTGGTCACGGTCGCTCCGGACCACTGCAGCACCACCTGCGCCGACGAGTACGGCAATCCTTGCCAGCACTTCTGCCCGGCGGCCGTCTACGAGATGGTCGAGGCGCCGGAGCGCGCGGACGGGAGGCGGAAGCTGCGTATCAATGCCTCCAACTGCGTGCACTGCAAGACGTGCGACGTCATGGACCCCTACCAGGTGATCGAGTGGAGGACGCCGGAGGGGGGAGGCGGCCCGGTCTACGCCGGCCTCTGAGCCGCGGCGCGCGCCCCGGCCGGGACGGCATTGCTGCACGGAGCCCGTTGAAGAAGTGCTGCGCCGCCGCAGGCAGGAGGACTTCTTCGACGGGCTGCTAGAGCAGGAAGACGGCGATCGCGCCGCTCTTGTAGCCCGGGATCTCCAGCGTCAGGTCGACTCGCTCGGCCGGCTTGAGCAGCAGCGCCTGCGCGTCCTTCGGCAGCTCGGCCGGGAGCCGCAGCACCTGGGAGAGCCTGAGCGGCGGCCCGGCCTGGAACCAGCCGCGCGCGATGTTGTACACCTCGCTGAGGTTCTCCAGCAGGTTGTCCGGGATCGAGCCGTGCCTCTCGCCGTCGGCCGCGACGCTGGCCGGGATCAGGGCGAGCGCGGCGCCGGCGCTGCACGAAGCCGCCAGGTCGAAGTGGATCACGGCCGCCGCCTTGCCGTCCTCCGCCACGAAGGTCGCGAGGGTGCCCTTCGACCTGACGTTGGCGGCGATCTTCGCGGCCTTGCTGACCTTCACGGCCTTGCCGAACAGGCTGCCGAGGAGGAAGCCGAGCTGCGCCGGCGCCGGCAGCGTATGAACCGCAGCCATCGTTGCACGCTCCTCTCATGCCGCCGGACCAAGGACCGCGGCGGCCAACGCGTTCGGGCCGCGCCGGCGTCAGGAGATGACCGACGCGAGCGCGTCCTGGAAGGCCTCGACGGAGAACGGCTTGGTGACGAAGAACAGGGCGCCTGCGTCCCGCGCCGTGGTCTTCATCTCCGGGTTGCCCTCGGAGGTCACGAAGCCGAACTTCACTCCTCGGCCCTCCGCGCGCAGCCGGCCGAGCAGCTCGATGCCGCTCATCTCCGGCATGTTCCAGTCACAGAGCACGAGATCGGGCGGTTCGCTCTCGATGCTCTTCAGGGCCTCGGCGCCATTCGCGGCTTCCGCCAGCTTGTGGTCGGCGAAGCCCGCCTGCCGCAGGGTGCGCATGACGATCATGCGCATCGCCCTACTATCGTCGACGATGAGGATCTTCATGAGTGGCTCTCTCTCTTCACGGTGCGTGTTTCATCCTCGGCCATCGCTCCTGTTGCAAGCACTTCTCGCCCGCGCTACCACCGCCACGGACAGGGTCTCTCCGTCGCACGCGAAGTCCTCGCGGGCGATCAGCCGGCTGCCGGGGATGAACGTCCTGTAGGCAGTGCCCTCGGTCACCGCCGGCAGCGAGAGGCTGACCGGCGGCTCGAGCCGCGACTTGAAGTTGCCGCCCACCATGTTCGCCATCTCGCCGAGCGCGTCGCGCACCTCCTCGTCGCCGGCCGGCCCCGCGCCGGATCCGAACATGGTGGTCGCGATGATGTTGGCCAGGCGCCGCGTCACCACGATCGTGACCGCTCCTTCCCACTTGCCCGTGATTTGGACCTGGCCGGTGAGCCTCTCGACGACGCCGTCCTCCGGGCCGGCCGCGCGCGGCCGGGTGAGCGTCTTCCCCAGCATGGAGCTGAAGACGCCCTCGGTGATCTGGGCGATGTCGTTGTTGGCTGTCTCCAGGGGCATGGTTCCTTGCTCCTCACGCGGACCGTCTGGTGTAGAAGGCGGCTCCGCCGGCCGTCCTTCTCTCGAATGCGCTGTCCAGCTTGAACATCGTCTCGGCGCTGCCAAGGATCAGGTATCCGCCCGGTTCCAGCACCCTCTCGACGTGCTGCAGCACCCGCTGTCGCGTTGCCACGTCGAAGTAGATCATGACGTTGCGCAGCAGGACCAGGCCGGCGTGCGGCAGCGCCGGCCAGAGTCCGGCCAGGTTGAGCCGCCGGAACTCGATCAGCGCGCGGATCTCCGGCTTCACCTGCCAGGCCCTGCCGCGAGGCACGAAGTGCCGCGCGAGCATGCTCGCCGGCAGGCCGCGGCTCACCTCGAGCTGGTCGTAGATTCCCTGCCGCGCGCGCAGCAGCATCGACTCGCAGACGTCCGTGGCGAGGATGGCGACCTTGCGGCCGGCCAGTTGTCCCGCCATCTCGTGCAGGAGCAGCGCGAGCGAGTAGGGCTCCTGGCCGCTCGAACAGGCGCAGGACCAGATGGTCAGGCGCTCGCCGCGGGGCCGGGCCGCCAGCAGCTCCGGGATCAGCTTGTCCTGCAGCAGCGCGAAGCACGCCTGGTCGCGGAAGAAGCTCGTCTCGTTGGTGGTCATCGCCTCGACGACCTCCTCGCAGAGGCCGTCTCCGGGAGCGGCGCGCAGCAGGCTCACGAGGTCGCCGAGGCTGGGGATCTTCCTGGCGCGCAGGATGCGCGCGAGCCTCGACTCGACCAGGTACTCCTTCCCGAAGTCGATGACGACGGCGCTGCGCTCCCGCACCAGCTTCCTGATGAACTCGAAGTCGCGCGGGTCAATGGTCATGGCGCACGCGCTTTTCCATCATGCGTTCACCGGGGAGGGGCTGGCCGCGCGCGGGCCGCCGGCCACGCGCTGCACGATCTCCGCGGCGATGCGCTCGACCGGGAGGACCTTGTCGGCGAGCCCGGCGGCGACCACCGAGCCTGGCATGCCCCAGACCACGGACGTCGGCTCGTCCTGGGCGAAGATCCCTCCCCCCGACTCGCGCACGGCGCGGGCGCCGAGCATGCCGTCGTGCCCCATGCCCGTCAGGATCACGGCCAGGGTGCTGCGCCCGCAGGCCGCCGCGACCGAGCGCAGCATCACGTCGACCGAGGGACGGCAGAAGTTCTCTTCCGGGTCCACGTTGAGCCGGACGACGCGTCTTGTTCCCTCACGCGCCACCGTCATGTGGTGCCCGCCCGGGGCGATGAGCGCGGCTCCAGGGCGCACCGGCGCTCCCTCGCAGGCCTCCTCCACGGCGATCGCGGTCTGGCCGGCGAGGCGCTGGGCGAGGAGCCGCGTGAAGATCGCCGGCATGTGCTGGGTGATCACGATGCCGGCGGCGAAGCCGCGCGGGATGGCGGAGAGAACCGTGGCCAGGGCGTTCGGTCCGCCGGTCGAGGAGCCGATGGCGACGAGGTCGATCGCTCCCTGCGCCGCGCCGCGGCCGCCGCTCGGCGCGGCCCGCGCCTCCACGCGCGCCGCGCGCATGACCTGCGGGGAGGGCGTGAAGCGCGGCACGTGCAGCCGGCAGAGGGCGCGCAGCTTGGGGATGAGCTCGCCCGTGATGCGCTCCATCGACTGCGCGGCGTTCGCCACCCGCGCCGGCTTGGCGACGTAGTCGGAGGCGCCGCGCGCGAGCGCTTCGATCGTGGCCGCGCCGCCCGCCTCGGTCAGCGTGCTGAACATCACGACCGGCAGGCGCGTCCAGCGCGCGCGGATCTCGCGGATCGCCTCCAGCCCGTCCATCACCGGCATCTCGACGTCGAGCGTGACGATGTCCGGCTTGACGCGTTCGATCGCCTCGATGCACTGGCGGCCGTCGCGCGCCGTGCCGGCGACCACGAGGTCGGCGTCGGCGTTGATCACGTCGCTCAGCACCTTGCGGAAGAGCGCGGAGTCGTCGACGACCAGGACGCGGACCTTGTTCATCTGTTCAGCTCGTGGCCTCGAACGTGCCGCAGGCGGCTCCCTCGACCGGGGCTTTCAGCGCGGCCCGGCGCGCGCGCGACGCCGTGGACACCTATCGGACGGCGGCGGCGGCGGCGTTGAGGAAGTCCTGGGGGACGATTCCTCCGCGGCGAGCACCGTGTTGCGCGCCAGGACAGCTCTCGACCTCAGCAGTACGAGGAGAGCAGCTCCGCCAGGCGCTGCCCGGTGGCTTCCGCGGCCGCCTCGAGCGCGGCAGGGTCCAGCTTCAGGGCCGCGAGCGCATGCGGGGCCACTTCCGGCTCCTGCTGGTTCGCGTGCGGCGCGACGCGGTGGGCGAGCGCGTCCGCGGCCTGGGTGAGCGCGGCCACGGCGTCCATCGCCGCCGTGCTGCGCCCGCCGCCGTTCGCGTACTCGCAGACGTGCTCGGCCGCTTCCGCGGGGGCATGGTGGAACTTGATGCCGTGCGTGATGCTGTCCGGCAGGTTCCAGGCGCGGCTGACGAGAGCGCCCAGCTCGGCGTGGTGGACGCCGAGGACCTCGGTCTCGGCATCCAGGCGGGACATGCCCCGGCCGTCGCTCGCTTCGCTCAGGATCCTCAGCACGTCTTCGTCCAGGAAGCGCCCAAGCACCAGCTTGCCGACGTCGTGCAGGAGCGCTGCGGTGAACGCTTCCGGGGGGACCGGCGCCCCGCGGCATCTCGCCTTCAGGGTCTCGGCCGCGAGGGCGGCGCACACGGAATGCTGGAACAGCTCTCCTTCGGCGTAGCCGTAGGCGGGCAACGCGCCGGCCATGCGGCCGCGCATGGCCGAGGCGATGGCGTAGGAGAGAACCACTCCCGAGCCGAGGCGAGCCACCGCGTCCTTGACCGTGGCGATCTCGCGCGAGCCGCCGCGCAGCACCGAGTTGGCGCTCCTCAGCACGCGCCCGGTCAGCGCCTGGTCGTAGGACACGACTTCCGCCACCTCGCGCAGGTCGAAGTCCTCCGCGCTGACGATGTCCGCGAGCCTTGAAGCGGTCGCGGAGAGAGGCTCCAGGCTCATCGCCGAGTCGATGACTTCGGCTAGATTGATCATGCTCTGCTCCAGGCGCGCGCGGCGCCGCCTTGGGCTTGGGCCGCCTGCGAAGATCGTACGGCCCCCTCTCGGTCGCTTTTCGGCATGCGCCGCCGCCGTTCTTCTCGAAAAAAAGGGCGATGTGCGGCCGCGGCGGCCCGCGCGCGCGGCGCGTCAGCGGCTGGCGCCTTCCCTCGGGCCGGCCGGACTCTCCTCCAGGCGCCGCGTGAACTCCTCGTAGCGCGCGGGCGACACCGCGCGCCCTTCCCGATAGGCGATAGCGGCGAGCGGCTCCAGGCCGGCCGCGCGCGCCTTGTCGCCCAGCTTGCGGTACAGCTCGCCCAGGTCGATGTTGAAGCGCGCCACGTCCTCGGCCGCGAGCTCGCCGAGCACGCCCAGCGCGCCGCTCAGGTCGTTTCCCTCGATCCGGGAGCGCGCCAGGCGGTAGCGCAGATCGGAGCGCTCCTCGTCCCTGAGGACCAGGTCCTCGAGCGCCGCCTCGTAGGCGAGAACGGCTTCCGAGAAACGCTGGTTCTCCTCCATGCGGGCGCCGTGGTCCACCGCTTCGACGTAGCGGGCGCGGCGGCTGCCCTCGTTCCAGCGATAGACGAAGTACCCTCCTGCGAGCAGCACGAGGGCGAGCGCGAGGAGCAGGTACTTGCGCGGCATGCGCTTATCATAGGGCAGAAGCCCCGGCGAGACCACGACTTCGGTCGTTCCGCCGCCACGGCGCGAGCACGGCGCGCGCCGCGCACGCTCCGCCGCGCCGCGGCCAAAACCGCGGACACATGCGCCTGAACCGTTTACCGGACGGCCGCGTTTCGTATAGACCAGTCTGCTCCGGCGCCGCGCGGGCAAAGAGCGGGTCTTTCCGCACGGGCCGAGCGGGTCCGGCGGAACCGACCAGGAGTTGAAAAGAGGTGAGGATGTTTGCGACGGCCGGCCGCTCTGGCGCGAGGACGAGGAGGCTTCCGCTCCTTGCGCTCTGCCTTGCCGTCTCCACGCTGCTCGCCCCCTGCTGCCTCGCGGGCTTCAAGACCCAGCGCGATCCTGTCCACAAGTTCTCGCTCAAGGTCTTTGCCGACTGGAAAGAGGTTCCGACCGAGGCCGGGGACGAGATCGAGGTCATGAAGTTCTACGAGCCGGTGAGCCGGGGCGACTACCCGTCTCCCGAGCTCCGGGTCGTGCGCGTGGTGAAGGACGGGGCGCAGGCGCCGGTCACCGGACCGGGCGGCATCGACCTCAGCCAGATCCCGGAGGAGTTTCGGGACCAGTTCCGCGTGAAGTCGGCGTGGGACGCGACCATGGGGCGCCTCTCCCAAATGGGCCTCGAGGCTCCCGATCCGGAGAAGGTCGAGCACCAGGACATCACCACGGCGCGCGAGAAGGTGCGCGGCCGGCTGTGGATCCACACCGCGTCCCTGGGCGCCACCCTCGGCCTCGACGCGGTCCTGTACGCGACTCTCGCCGTTTTCGAGAAGGACGGCGTGGAATACGGCATCTTCCTCACCTGCTCGGAGCGGCGCGGCAAGAAGTTCGCCCCGGACTTCAAGTCGATCGCCCGGTCGTTCACCTTCTTCGACGAGCACGCGCAGGAGGTCGAGGAACTGGACGTCCTGAAGGACGTGAGCATCAGCCCCAAGCGCAAGGCCGCCATCGAGGCCAGCATCGTCAAGGGCTGGGCGGTGATCGTCAGCCCGAAGCGCAACTACATCGTCATCTACAACACCAAGAACAACAAGAACCACCTGCTGGCCAAGGAGATCGCCGAGCGCATCGAATGCCTGCGGCAGCAGGTCTACGAGGTGCAGTTCCCGCCGCTCCAGCCGGTCGAGGCGGTGTCGATCGTGCGCGTCTGCGGCGACCGCACCGACTACCACTCCTACGGCGGTCCCATGGGCTCGGCCGGCTACTGGAACAGCGGCACCGAGGAGCTGGTCTTCTACGACGCCAGCCCGGCGAAGAAGCCGGACGACGACACCCTGGCCGTGCTCTACCACGAGGCCTTCCACCAGTACATCTACTACGGCGTCGGGAACGTGGCGCCCCACTCCTGGTTCAACGAGGGGCATGGCGACTACTACTCCGGGGCGAAGTACCAGCGCGGCAAGTTCCAGATCGGGACGTTCCGCTGGCGCATCGGCGTGGTCAAGGCCGCCATGCGCGAGGGCCCGCGTCCCTGCCGCATCGAGGTCGACGCCGCCACGCAGGCGGAGCGCAAGGTCTGGGAAGCCAAGGGCTACACGCCGCTCAAGGACCTGATCACGTTCAGCCAGCAGGAGTACTACTCGTACCCGAGCGTGAGCTACGCCCAGGGGTGGAGCCTGGTCTACTTCCTGCGCGAGATCGTGCCGAAGAACAAGGAATGGAACAGGAAGTGGGGGCACATCCTGGACGCGTACTTCGACACGCTCAAGGCGGAGGTGGGGAAGAGCGGTGAGCTGATTCCCGGAGGCCGCGGGGACGAGGGCGAGGGAGAGGGCGGCGAGGGGGGCGGGGCGGACGGCGGCGGCGAGGAGCCGCGGCCAGAGGAGCCGGCCGAGCCGGTCGAGCCCGCGGGGCCTGCCGAGCCGGCAGGACCGACCGAGCCAGGAGACGGCGGCGAGACGGGCGGCGCGCCGGGCGGCGAGCAAGAGGGCGGGGAGGAGGGGGAAGGCGAGGACGGAGAGGGTGAGGAAGGCGGAGAGGACGGCGGAGCCGGAGAGGGTGTATCCGACATCCCGCCTCCGCCCCCGGACTACATCAGCCCCCAGGAGGCGCTGCAGAAAGCCCTGGAGGAAGCGTTCAAGGGCGTCGATATCGCGGAGCTGGAGAAGGCCTGGATCGAGTCGATCCTCAAGGTGGCCGGCTGAGGGCAGCGCCCGCCGCCGAGTCGCGCCTCACTTCCGCTTCACCGGCCGCGGCATGTCCCAGGCCGTGAGCCAGGAGTCCGCGCTCCTGGTGAAGCCGTGATCGTGCAGCAGGCGGCGTTCCATGTCCGGCATGTGCGCCGCGCCGTAGAAGATGGCGGTGAGGTCGTCCCCTTCCTTCAGCCGCGCCTCCAGCGCGGCCAGCGCCGCCTTGTTGCGCTCGACCACGAGCACCGAGTCCTCTCCCTTGAGGCCCTTCTCGAGCCCGGCCGCGAGCCGTTCCAGGTCGCCGATCTGCCTGCCGAGGACCAGCTTCAGGGCGCGAGCCTGGTCCTTCGAGAAGAGCGCTACCAGCATGAGCGCCTGCTGTTCCTGCATGTCCTTCGCGTTGCCCGGCCCCTGCTTCAACTGCGTGAGGATCGCCTGCAGCAGGAGGGTGAAGAGGTTCTCGCCCTTCTCGTCCATGAGCGCCTGGAACTCGTGCGGCGTGAGGTCGGCGTGGACGAAGTTGTCCTTCGAGTAGTCCACGGCGTCGAGCTGGAACTCGAGCCCGAGGAAGTCCTTCAGGGCGCGCTGCACCATGCTCACCGCCGAGTCCCCGCCCGGCTCCGGGCGCCGATCCTTGGGCATGACCGCCTCGAAGAGGAGCGAGTCGTAGGTCGAGAAGAGCGCGTTCAGCTCGTCGTAGTACGCCCGGTCGCCGACGTGCACCGCGGCGATCAGGTCGACCACGCGGTTCTCTGCGCCGCGATAGCGCACGACCGCCGTTTCCAGGCGCGCCGCGCCGTCCTCGTCCTCGACGAAGCGCATGAACTCGGCCTTGTCCGGGGCGTCCTCCTCCTCGGGCAGGCAGCCGGCGAGCGCCCAACCGCCGAGCAGGAGAGAGAACAGCGCTGCTTTGGTCTTCATGTTGCTCCTTGCGGGCGCCGTTTCAGAGCCCGGAAAAGGCGGCCAGGACCGGCGCGTGGTCGCTGGGCTTCTGGCCCCCGCGCGCCTCCAGGTCGATCTCCACGCCGGTGCAGGCCGCGAGCGCGCTTGGCGACAGCAGCACGTGGTCGAGGCGCAGCCCCTGGTTATTCTTGAAGCCGAACGTGCGGAAGTCCCACCACGTGTAGTGTCCGCCCTCCTGGTGGAAGGCGCGGAAGGCGTCGCAGAGGCCGAGATCCATGACGCGCGCCAGGGCCGCGCGCTCCGGCGTGGAGCAGAGGATCCGCTCGCGCCACGCCTCCGGGTCGTGCACGTCGCGGTCGTCGAAGGTGACGTTGAAGTCGCCGGCGAGGAGGAAGGGCTGGGCCAGGTCGAAGTCGCCGGCGATGTAGGCGCGCAGCCGATCGAGCCAGGCGAGCTTGTCGTCGTACTTCTCGCAGCCGACCTCCTGGCCGTTCACCACGTACACGTTCAACACCTGCAGGCGGCCGATCGTGCCGCCGATGACGCGCCTCTCCAGCCCCTCTGGATCGCCGGGCAGGCCCTTCACCACGCCCGCGATCGGCTCGCGCGAAAGCAGGGCGACGCCGTTGTAGGTCTTCTGGCCGAACGTCTCGACGTTGTAGCCCAGCTCCTCGAGCGGCTCGCGCGGGAACGCCTCGTCCACGCACTTCAGCTCCTGCAGGCAGACGACGTCCGGCCGGCGCTCCTTGAGCCACGGCAGCAGCCGGGGCAGGCGGGCGCGGACCGAGTTCACGTTCCAGGTGGCGATGCGCACGACCAGCACTCTACGCGAAAGCGCCGCCGCTATCATCAGGCGCCGAGGTCCAGCAATGTCCGGCCCGTCGCAGCACCGCCGCGAACAGATCGAGATGCACCGCGCCGTGGCGGACATGTACCGCGGGCGCGCGCGCCACCGCTTCGCCGCGGAGTTCCAGCAGGAGCGCAACGACATCCTGATCGCGCTCGCGCCCGCGGGCGCGGGGGGCGCGGCCCTCGACCTGGGGTGCGGGACGGGCCTCACGCTCAACCACCTGGCCATGCGCTTCGATCGCGTCATCGGGTTGGACATCAGCAAGGAGATGCTCCGCGGCTACGAGGGCGGACACCGCGCGGAAGCGCGCGTCGCCCTGCTCCTGGCCGACATGACGGCGCTGCCGATCGCGTCCGGGTCGGTCGACGTCATCCTCTGCCGTTCCGCGCTGCACCACATGGACGACGAGGCGGCGGCGCTCGCGGAGATGGGGCGCACGCTCAAGCCCTCGGGCCGCCTGGTCATCGGCGAGCCGGCGAACGACAACCCGCTCTTCCGCCTGGCGCGCTTCTGCGCGCGGCGCCTCCCTTCCTTCGGCAAGATCCACACCATCGACCGCGCCTACACCAGGCGGCAGCTGCGGAGCCTGCTCGCGCGGGCCGGGCTCCGCGTGTGCCGCGAGGTGCGCTACGGCTTCATCGGCTACCCCCTGTGCGACAACCCCGAGCTCGTGCCCGTGCTCAAGTGGCTGCCGGCGCCGCTCGCCGCCTGTCTGGGCCGCGCCCTGCGCGCGCTCGATCGCCTGCTGGCCAGGATTCCGCTGATCCGCGGGCTCTCCTGGTACGTGATGCTGCAGGCAGGCCGCCAGGAGGAGCGGCCGCCGGCGCGCGCGTGACGGATCAAGCTACTCGGCGAGGCAGCCGCGCTCGCGCAGGACGCTGCGCGCGGCATTGGCCACCAGCCAGCGCACGCGGTTCCGCTCCCTCTGCCACGCCTCGCCGGCGTGGAACAGCCCCGCGTCCTTCTCGGTGAGGGCGTCGATCGCCGCGATGAAGGAGTCGCGGTCGCCCGCCTGGATCAGGCGCGCGCGGATGCGCTCCACGCTGGAATCGGCCAGGGCGAACGTCACCAGCAGGCGGTTGCGCAGCCCCTCGTGCTCGTCGCGCAGCGGCGTCTCCGGGTTGACGAAGAGGTTGGCCGCCGCCTCGGTCAGGACGCGGCTCTTGAAGTAGTCGAGGAAGCCGTCCCTGATGCGGTCGTAGAGGCGCTGGCGCCGCGCGTCCGGCGGGATGGGGGAGACGTAGGAGCGGTCGCGCAGGACCAGGCGCGCGTAGGCGATCACGTCCACGTCGGACATCTCGACCTGGCTCTGCGAGGCGAATGCGTCGTAGATCGTGATCTCGGAGTAGCAGTTGCCGGCGCGGTCGCAGTAGGCGTGCTCGAAGTAGTCGGCGATCGCGTCGAGGGAGCGCTCGTGGTCGAACTGCTGCTCGAGCCAGGCAATGAGGAGGTCGGCGTCGGGCGGGTAGCCGTAGAGCAGGTCGGCCAGGCTCTGGGACGGCGCCGGCGGGCTGCCCAGGTCGAAGGCGTGGTTCCGCGCGTAGTCGTAGCGGACGCGGCGGAAGTACTGCGGGGCGTTCTCCCAGGGCCGTATCAGCTCGTACTGAGCCGCGGCGTCCGGGCCGCCCGCGGGCACGAAGCTGCGCGCCTGCTGCACCGGAGCGTAGATCGAAGGCTCGAAGAAGCACGCTCCCGGCCAGGGCTTCACCGCCAGCTCGCGCCGCGCCCGCTCGCGCAGGTCGAGCAGGTCCGCGAGTCCCGGATCCTCGATTTCCGCGAGGCGCGCGTGGATGTCCTGGATCATCGCCTGCTGGATCTCGAGGTCCATCTCGGCGAAGAGCGCGAAGGCGCGGGCGAGCGGATCGGGCTGCTCCTCGTCCGCCTGGGCGGCGAGAACGCAGAGAAGCAGCAGAGCGGATGCCGTCATGACGCGGTCCCGATCCAGTGCGAGGCCCCGCATCGTACCCGCCGCCGCAAGGGACTCGCCACCACGCCTTCTCGACCACCGCCGATCTCCAACGACCCTTCCGTTTCTCCTATGCTCGCTGAAGAGAGGACCGCCGCATGGATGAGCCGATCGTGGAAACCCGGGGGCTGGGCAAGCGGTACGGGCGATTCGACGCCCTCCAGGGGCTTGACCTCGACGTCCGTCGCGGCGAGGTCTTTGCATTCCTGGGGCCGAACGGGGCCGGCAAGACCACGACGATCCGCATGCTCATGGGGCTCCTGCAGCCCAGCTCCGGCACGGCGCGGATCCTCGGCCTCGATTGCTTCGGCGACCGGGCCGAGGTGAAGCGCGCGGTGGGCTACTTGCCGGACGACCCGATCTTCTACGACTTTTTGCGGGGCCGGGAGTTGATCCAGTTCGTGGGGGAAATGCACGGGCTGACGAGGAGGGAGATCCGACAGCGTTCCTCGCCGTTGATCGAGCGGTTCGATCTGAAGGACGCCCTCGAGGAGTACGCGGTCAACTACTCCCGGGGGATGAAGAAGAAGCTCGGCATGATCTGCGCACTGCTGCACGATCCGACGCTCTTGATCCTCGACGAACCAACCAGCGGGCTCGATCCTCTGGCCTCCCGGCTGCTGCATGAGCTGATCCGGGAGCGGGCGCGAGAGGGACGCTCCGTGTTCTTCAGCACGCATCTCCTGGATCAGGCGGAGAAGCTCTGCGACCGCGTCGGGATCCTGTTCAAGGGGAGGAAGGTCGCCGACGGCGCGCTCGAGCAACTGCGGGCCGACCTGGCGGAGGGAGGCTCCCTGGAAGTTGTCTTCTTCGCCGTCACCTCCGCGAGCGTGCCGGCCGAGGGGCCTGATCCGGGCCGGGCGAGAGCATGACCGGCCCGGCGTCCGAGGACCTGCGCGCCTGCCGCGCTCTGATCAAGGTGGCGCTGCGCCGCAAGCTGAACCGGATCGCGGCCGGGTTCGCGAGGCACGGCAAGAAGCAGACCGCGACCGTCCGCGGCGCGACGCCCCCCAAGGCGGCAGGGAATCGCGTCCTGTTCGGTGTGCTCACCATCGGCATTCTCTTCTACAGCGGCCTCTTCACTGCGAACTTCTACTCCAACCTCGAACGTGTGGCCGGAACTCCGGGCACGTCCGGCGCTTCCCTGACGGCTCCCGCTGAGACAGCGATCCGCCTCGCCATCCCGGTGCTCCTGACCGTGGTGTCGCTCGCGCTCCTCTTCCTGAACGCTGGCATGGCGAACCGGGACCTCGGACAGGTCGAGTGGAGCCTGGAGTGGCTCTTCACCTTTCCGGTGAAGTCGCGGGTGCTGCTTCTGTCTCAGCTTGCCGTGCACACCCTCGGCAATGAGTGGGGCTGGTTCATCTACTTTCCCTTTCTCTGCGTGAGCTACTGGCGAGCGGGGTTCGGGTACGTCTCGCTGTTGACGGCGCTCGTCTGCACCCTCTACCTTCAGCTCATCCTCGCGGCCCTCCGGGTGTTCGCGGAGACATGGCTGCGCAAGCATCTCGCCCGCGCGCAACTGAAGAACGTCCAGGCCGTCTGCACCGTGGTCGGCATCGTGCTCCTGTTCGGCAGCGTCTGGATGGTCCTGGGACAGGGGCAGCAGGGGCCGGACGCGCTGCTCCTGTGCGGCAGAGCCCTCGGCGCGCCCCTGGCGTGGACGCCGTTCGCGGTTCCGGCCCAGCTCTGCCATGGGGCGGCAACGGCGGTGAGCGCCTCTTTCGTCATGGTGCTCTATGCGGTCGGCTTCGGGCTTGGTGGCTCCGCCGGGGCCGGGAGGCTGATTCGGACTGGCCTGATTGCGGAGACGGGAGCATACCAGGGCACGCGCAGCCCCTCGGCCGCCCGGCGCGCCGGGACCGATCGCCTCGGTTGGTTCCGGGGAATCGTGGCGAAGGACCTGCGCCTGCTGTTCCGCGACCGCAGCTTCCTGGTTCAGACCCTCTTCGTGCCGGCGGCGATCATCAGCCTCCAGATCTTGATCAATCCCGGGCTGCTCCACGCCATTGGCTCGAGCTTCAACCATGCCGCGATGACGGCGTTCGGCGTGGGGGCGTACGTGCTGATGTTCAGCGCCTCTCGCGTTCTGGTCGCCGAGGGGAAGTCGCTCTGGCTCCTCTACACTCTGCCGGTTCCGATCGAGCGGGTCCTCCTGCAGAAGGCGGTGCTCTGGGGGGTCTTCGCGACGGGCTTCCCGTTGGTGGTGCTGATCGGCTCTCTCACCCGGCTCGAGGCGTTCGAATTCCAGATCGCCGTCAACACCTTCATGGTCTTTCTCGGCCTGTTCATCTACGCCTTGATCGCCGCCGGCATCGGCGCTCTCGGCACCAACCTCTCCGAGGACAATCCGCGGCGCCAGATCAGGCCGGCCATGGCCTACCTCATCATGTTCCTCGCCGGGTTCTACAGCTTCGCGATCTACACGCCCGAGATCTGGAACAAGGCGGCGATGGTGATCCTCTGCTCCATGCTGGCCTATGCCGTCTGGCAGCGGGTTCGCGATCACGCACCGTATCTTCTCGATCCGACCCAGGCCCCGCCGCCCACCATCTCCCTGGCGGACGGCCTGGGCGCGGCGCTGGCCTTCTTCGTGGTCCAGGGCTTCTGCTTCGGGTTTCTCACCGCGGAGGGGAGGCTTGCTCCGGGGCCGGGCCTGATCCTGGCGTACGGCGTGGCCGGGATCAGCGTCGTTCTCCTCACGAGCCTGATTCTGGCAAGGCGACATGTCCCGGCGCTGCCGGAGCGGATTGGTTTCCGCCGGACGCCTGAGGACCGGATCCCTGCGGCGGGAAAGGCGCTTCTGGAGGGGATCGGTCTTGGCGTCGCCGCCCTGGTCATCGGCAAGGCCTATACCTTCGGCATCGACCACGTGGAGCCCCTCATACACATGAAGGAAGCGATGATGCCCCACGTGGAGCAGATGCCCGAAGGGACGGGAGTCTGGTTCGTCCTCTTGGCCGTGCTGCTCGCCCCGCTCTTCGAGGAGTTCATCTTCCGGGGACTGGTGTTCCGAGGTCTCCGGCGGAGCTGGCCAAAGGGAGTGGCGATTCTGGCGAGCGCGGCCGTCTTCGCCGTGGTCCACCCGCCCATCTCCATGATCCCGGTCTTTGCGCTCGGCGTGGCCACCGCCGTCAGCTTCGAGCGAACGCGGCTGCTGGCGGCTCCCATGATCGTGCATGCCGTCTACAACGCGGGCATCCTGCTCCTCTAGCATTCTGCTTGCGCGTGCGCTCGCTCCCAGGGTCGACAGGTTCCTGGCGCCGCCGCGACCGCCGCGGCGGTCTTCGCCACTCGCGGCGGGGGCGGCCTCTCGAGACGGCAGCCGAACAACTTGCCAGACGCCGTCGTCGCTGGCGCGATTCCACTCCGAGCGGATTTGTTGCTGCGCCGCCGCGCTGTGCGCTTGCGCCGGCCCCTTCCCGGCGTCCAGAATCGGCGACCGTGAGAACTACGACAGCCCTGCTCCTCGTCTGTCTTTGCGCCGTCCTGTCCTGCGATGCGCTCAGCGACAGGTACGACCGCTTCATGAAGGGGACCGAACCGGACCGGGCCGAGCCGACGGTTCCGCCGCCGCCGCAGGCGCCGCGCGAGGCGCCCGCCGAGCCGAAGGTGGCGGTGCTGGCCTTCCCCGGCCTCGATCTCGCCTTGGTCGAGCGGGGCATGATGGAAGGGTGGCTGCCGGGCTTCCGGCGCCTGCGCACCAGCGGCACGCGGCTCCAGCTCGACGCCCGCGTGCCTGCCTCCGCCACGGCCGCCGCCGCCACGTTCCGCGTGGGCGCCGGGACGAGCCGGCACGGCGTGCTGGACGACTGGACCATGGACCTGGAGGGCGGGCGTCCGGTCCCCGCGCCGGGCGCCTGCCGCGTGCGCATGGCGCCCCTCGCCGAGCTCTTCCCGCGCGGCGCGCCGCAGGGCTTTCCGCCGGCCTTGCCGCTCCTCGAGTCGCGCCTCGAGCAGCGCTCCTTCCTGCAGGACTGCGGCGCGGGCGGCTTGCGCTGCGTGGTGCTGCGCTGCGCCGTGGGCTTCCCCGCGCTCACGGGCGGGAAGCTCAAGGTCCTGGGCGCGGGCGCGCTCCCTGACCTGTCGTTCGGCACGGGCGCCTACACCTTCGCCGTCGAGGACGCCGCCCTGCCGGAGCGGCGCGAGACCGCACGCGGCGGGGTCATCCTGCGGGCGCTGCCGGCCACGCGCGGCGCGGCCTGCGACACGTTCTTGATCCCGGTGGCGGGGCCGCCTCTCCTGGGCGAGGGCGCGAGCGGGCGCGCCGTGGCGACGATCGAGCTGCGCGCCGCCCCGGACCGCGCGCGCGCCACGGCCATCACCTCCGACCACCGGATCGAGGTCGAGGCCGGACGCTGGTCGGAGCCGCTCGTGCTGCGCTTCGCCGCCGCGCCCGGGCTCGACGTGTTCGGGCGCGCGCGGCTCTACATCCGGCCGACCGGGACGCGGCGCATGGAGCTGTACGTCGAGCCGCCGGACTTCGATCCGGCGCGGCCGCCGGCGTGGCAAGCGCTCTCCTGCCCGCGCGACTGGGGGCGCGAGCTGACCGCGCGCACCGGGCCGCTGCCGCGCCTGGCGCCCGCCTTCCCGGGCGCCGCCTTCGCGGACGCGGTCCTGGACGCGCGCGACGCCGCGGCCGCGGTCGCGGCGCAGTTCGCCGCCGAGCGCCGTCTCTTCGAGTGGGCGCTGGTGCAGGGCGACTACGACGTCCTCTACCAGTCGTTCTCGCTGCTCGAGGACGCGGCGGCGATCGGGCCGGGCGCGGCCGAGGAGATCGAGTTCCTCGGCGAGCGCGTCCCGCGCCAGCTCCTGCTCGACGCGGCCACGGCCGCCGCCGACCAGCTCGTCTGCGCGACCCTCGCGTTCGTGGACGGCGGCGCTCTCGGCCGGGGAGCGACGGTGATCATCTACTCGCCCTACGGCGCGAAGGCGGCCATGCGCGCCGTCGACCTGAACCGCGTGCTGGTGGAGCGCGGCGATCTCGTGCTCTCCGGGCCGCCGGAGCGGCCGCTCTGGCAGCGCATCGACTGGAGCCGCACGCGCGCCTGGTCCGCGGGCGGAGGCGGCATCCACGTCAACCTGCGCGGCCGGGAGCCCGCGGGCATCGTCGAGCCGGCCGCGCTCGACGCGTACCTTGCCGGGCTGGCCGCGCATCTCCTGGCGCTCCAGGACCCGGTGACCGGCGCGAGGATCGTGCTGTCGGCGCGGCGCGGCGCGGAGCTGGCGCCCGGGCAGGCCGGGGCGCCCGACCTGCAGGTCGGCCTGGCGGAGGGGTGCACGGTTTCCTTCGACGCGGCGCGCATGCTGCGCGCCGGCCCCTGGCTCAGCTCCATCAGCACGGCCGCCGGCAGCGGCCCGGCGGGCTCTGATCCCTCGGTCGTGCCCGGGCTCTTCGCCATGACGCGCCGCACGCTCATGCGCGGGAGCGTCTCGCTGGAGCAGGTCGCCGCGACCATCCCGGCGCTGCTCGAGCAGGACGCGCCGCCCGGCCTGGCCGCGGCGCCGCTGCTCATCGGCAGGCCGATGGAGCGCGCGCCCGAGGAGGTCATCCGCCGCGAGCGCAAGGAAGAGCCGGAGGATGGCGGAGAGGAAGAGGCGCGGGAGCCGGACGAGGACGGCGGCGAGGAGTGACGCCGCGGCGCTCAGTCGTCGAGCGGCTCGAGCGCGATGCGGCAGTGAGCCGTCGCGCCGTTGGTGATGATCAGCGCCGGCACGTCGCGCGCCCGGAAATCCCGCGCCTCCACGCGCAGGGTGTAGCGGCCGGCCGGGAGGTTGTCCCAGTGCACGGCTCCGTCCGAGTGGGGGTAGTACCCCGGGAAGGTGTCGGGGTCGAGGTCTGGCTCATCCAGCCAAACCGGCTGGATCCGGACCCAGTCGAGCGCGGCGCCTTCAGCGCCTGAGACCGTCACCTCCAGCGATCCCAGGGCCAGGGCGAACTCGACCTCGTTCTCCGCTCCCGGCGCCAGCTCGACCGTGCGCTTCTCGGCGTACACGGGGCCATCAAGACCGTCGCCAGTGACCATGCCCGGGGCGCCTGCCAGCACCTCGTAGCTGCCGGCGAGCAGGCCCGAGAGGGCGGCCGTGCCCGAGGCGTCGGTCTCGACCTTGGCCTGGAAGTCGCGGGCAGGGTTGGCCACGAACACGCGGGTTCCCGGCAAGCGCTCACCGCCGATGCGCGCCATGCGTACGCGCAGGTCTGCCCGCTGCAGGCCGGCGAGGTCGAAGGCCACCTCGGCGTGATCTCCCTCGGCGAGCCTGACGTCGCGCACGAGCGCCCGGACGAGCGCGCCGGAGACGTCCAGCTCGCAGGTGACGCGCGCGTAGCCCGCGGGTAGGCAGTCGAAGCGGAAGGCGCCCTGCTCGTCCGGGAGAGCGCGGCGCAGGATGCCGTGCTCCTGCATGCGGAGCGAGACGATCGGTCTCGGGCCCGAGTCGTCCTCCCAGCCGCGGACCGTTCCGGCCACGGAGGCCGAGGCGGGCAGCACCAGGTCGAGGACGAGCCGATTCTGCGCGGGCGGCTCGATGGCGCGGGCGAGCAGGGGATAGCCTGTGGCGCGCACATGCAGGCGGTGCGGCACGCGCGGCCGGCACGTGAAGCGGAAGGCGCCGTCCGCCTCCGTGCGGCACGCCGTCTCCGCGCCGGGAAGTGCCGTTTCCGGCCTCTCCTCGACGAGGCGCAGCCGCGCGCCAGGCACGGGAGCGCCGGCGCAATCGAGCACGCGGCCCTCGATGCAGAAGGAGGGCTGCAGCAGCAGCGTCTCCGTGATCGGGTCGTGCGGCGCGGGGGCCGGGACCGTGAAGTCCACGCCGGCTGATGCGCCCGCGGCGCCGGTCACGATGACCCGGTAGCGCGCGCCGGGCTCGAGTCCGGCCGCCTGGAAGCGGTCCTCCGCGGTCCAGCGCACGCCGCTGGTGCGGATCGCGTCGGGCAGGAAGCCGGCCCGTGCGTCGCAGGAGAGGAAGTGCCGCTCCACTTCCACGCGCGGCCGCGCGCCCGGCGCAGCGCCCGCGACGATCCCGGTGAAGGCCGCGCCGCCCTCGAGGACCACCGTGGCCTCTTGCCCCGGGTGGGCGTGGCAGTGGGCGAAGCCCTGGGTCTCGTGCTCGGCCCAGATGGAGAACGGGTCGTCCAGGTGCGGGACGATCGTGAAGAGGAACTCGCCCCTCTCGTCGCTCAGGCAGACGTCTCCGCCCGGGATCATGACCCTCGCCCCGACTACCGGCACGAGGGTCGCATCCATGACCCGCCCGAAGATCGCGGCAGCCGGCGCCAGCCGGATCGTCACGGGGCGGTCGCTTGCGCCCACGAAGACCCTGGCCGTGCCGCGCTCGTGCCCTTCGGCCTCGGCCTCGAGGAGCGCTTCACCCCTCGCCACGTGGGGGAAGGAGAACGCGCCGCTGGAGTCCGTGGTCTGCTCTGCGCCGCGCAGCGAGACGCAGGCGCAAGCGAGCGGGTTGCCCGCCGGGTCGAGGACCGCGCCTCGCACCGCTCCCGTCGCGGTCAGGCGCAGGGGCCCGAGGTCCAGCTCGCCGTCCGGCTCGACGAGAAACGGCCCACAGTTCACTCCGAGAGCGCCGTCCGCCGACACGGCGGCCAGGCGGACCCGACCCGGAAAGACGGAAGCAAAGAGGAAGCCGCCCTGGGCGTCCGCGTCCTGCGCGTGCACCGCGGGCGAGTCGTCGCAGAGAACGACGTGGGCCCAAGGAACGGGCTGATCATCGCTGCCGGAGACCAGGCGCCCGCGCACGAGCGGCAGGGGCGCGTCCCCGTCCTGCGCCGGCGCCGCGGCGGTGTCTTCGAGAGCGCTGGCCTCGAGGGCGCCGGGAGCCGCCGCCTCGCGCTGTTCCTGTTGAGGCGCGAGGGGCTCGGGCCCGCCGGGCCGCTCCTGCGGCACGGTCAGGCCCGAGGGAGGCACGGCGGGCAGGTCCGACTCGCCGTCCCTGAGCAGCAGCAGCGCCGAGGCGAGAGCCAGCAGGACGATCATTCCGGCGAGGGAGCGCGCCGTGCGAGCGTTCATGCGGCGCTTACGGATTGGGGCTGACGCGCGTCACCTGGTTGTCGGTGACGGTCACCGTGGCGTTGCCGCCCTCGTCGGCGATGCGCTTCAGGATCGTCCACAGCTGCGGGTTGTCGTGGAAGGAACCGTAGTCGACGGTCACGAAGCCGGCCTCGCCGGCGACCTTGATGAAGTCCTGATTGTGCGCGTCCTTGTACGTGGTGGCCCTGCCCGTGACCGTGCACGTCGCGCCGAAGAGGGCGGGACACAGGCAGAGCAGCAGGGCGAACGGAGCGAGGCGGGCGGCGAATCGCGAGATCATGCTTTCCTCCGGGAAGGGGGCCACGAAACAACGCCCCTATCAATCCGCCAGCAGGAGAATGTAACGCGGCCTCGCGAGGAACAACACAAGGAACAACAGCGAGGCGCGGTTGTTGCACGGCATCGCTCCGTCGCCAGCGAGGTGTGGAACCGCGGGGACGAGGCGGCGCGCCGGGAACGCGGCTCGCGCACAGGAAGCTGGAAGAGGAGTGCCTCGGCGAACGGCACGAGGCGCTGCGTCCCTTCGTCCGGCCGGAGGTGTTCGAGCGGGTCATGGAGCCGTGGAGCGAGGCCTCACTCGAGGACGACGGGGGCTGAGGTGCGCCCGCGGGTCTGTAACCCCGTTGCCCACGCTCCGTCTCTCGCTCCGGCGGCGTGATGCTGCCGCCTGGAGCGCTCCCGCATGAAGAGACGCCGGGGCAAGCCTCATGACCGCCTGCTGCGCGCGGTGATGCGCCGCCCGGCGGACGCGCGCGCCGTACTCGGGGTCCTGCTGCCCGCGGAGATCCGCGGCCTGTCCCAGTTCGAGTCCTTGCGCCGCGTGCCTGGCAGCTTCGTGGACGAACGGCTGGCCGCGCGTTTCTCGGACGTGCTCTTCAGCGTGCGGGCGCGTGGCGAGGATCTGCTCGTGTACGTACTCGTGGAGCACGTCCGCACCGCCCCGCGGCGGCTGCCGCTCCACGTGCTGTGCTACGTGACGCGCGTGCTGGAGCAACACGACGAGAGCCATCCGCTCGAGGACACGCTGCCGCGCGTGGTGGCGCTCGTGATCCACCAGGGAGACGCTCCGTACCGCGGCGCGCGGCGCATGGCCGACCTCTTCCCGTCAGGCGAGGACAGCCCGTACGCGCGGTTCTCGCCGGAGGTGGACTTCGTCTTCGCCGATCTGGCTTCAATCCCGGACGACGTGCTGCTCGGCCTGCGTCTCATGGGAGCAGCCTTCTCCGGGGCAGCGCTGCTTCTGATGAAGTATGTTGGAGATGAGAAACTCTCGCGGCGCATGGCAAGCTGGACGGAGGTCTTGCAGGCGGCCGTGGCCGGCGGCCCGCCGCGTCTGGCGCTGAGGCGTTTGCTGACCTATCTGAACAAGGCGGCGCGGGATGAAGCTGCCGCGAAGGCGCTGGCCCGCTCCGTGCCTGAGGGCGAGGAGGTGTACATGACATTGGAGAAGCGCTTGCTGCAGGAGGGGCGCGCCGAGGGACGCAGCGAGGGGCGCGTCGAGGGACGCAGCGAGGGGCGCGTCGAGGGACGCAGCGAGGGGCGCGCCGAGGGACGCAGCGAGGGGCGCGCCGAAGGGCGCAGCGAGGCGATGCGTGTCGCGCTGATACGCCTGCTCGAGTCGCGGTTCGGTCCGCTGGACGCGGCGATCCGCGCCCGGCTGGAAGCGGCCGAGTTGGCGTCCCTGGAAGCGTGGTTCGACCGCGCCCTGAAGGCGCGATCGCTCGAGGAGGTCCTCGCCACCCCCTGAGGCGCTCAGTCTTCAGCGCGCGACGCAGCTCGTCGAGCGCCGGCCGGCCTAGCGCGTGTACAGGCAGGTCTCGCAGAGCAGCCCCTTCATGCCGTGATGCAGGAAGAGGTCGCGCGCGCGCTTGTAGGCCGGGCCGTTCCAGACCTCCTCGATGGAGCTGTGGCGCAGGTTGCCGAGGATGGTGGTGCGGTTCCAGTCGCAGCAGCACAACACGCAGTCGCCGTTGTAGAGGACGTAGATCTGCGTGAAGAGCCGCCGGCACCAGGTGTAGGGCCGCCACTTCTCCCAGTTGATCCCCTGCATCTCCACGCTCTTGTTGTTGCGGTTGCCGAGCGGGCGGATGTTGCAGCCGATGTCGTGCTGCGCCCAGAAGGCCTTGATCTCCTCCTGTTCCGCCACGATGTCCTTGGTCTTGACCATCGTGATCCTGAGGCCGGGCTTCTTGCCCTTCTTCGCCTCGAGCATCTCCTTGAGGCGCAGCACGTTCCTCAGGATCGGCTGAAACTTCAGGTTCCCCATGTTGAACTCGTACACCTCGGGGCGCACGCCGTGGAACGAGACGTTGATCTTGTCCAGGCCGGAGTCGATGAGGCGCTCCGCCATCTCCCTGGTCAGGAGCGAGCCGTTGGTGTTGATCTTGGTCTTGGTGCAGCGCTGCTTGCGCTCGGCGATGTAGCGGATCTTCTCCGGCAGCTCCTTGTCCATGAGCGGCTCGTTCATCAGGAAGACGTGGATCTCGTCCATCTCCTGGCTGCACAGCTCGTCGGCGATCTTGCGGAACAGGTCCCAGTCCATCGTTCCCGGCGATAGGTGCGAGCCGACCGAGGTGTTGGGGCAGAAGGCGCAGCGGCCGTTGCAGGCGGTGCGCGTCTGGATCTGGGCGCGCGGCGGGAAGCCCGGGATGGGGCGCTGCCCCTTCATGCGCCGCACCACGGTCGTCGCGAACGACTCCCGCTCCTGATCGAAGTACTTCTGGCACTTGGCGGCCACGCGCATCACCTCCGCGGCGGCCCGGCGGTTCGCGGGCCAGACCGATCCGCAGATGATAGCCTCGCGGTTGCTAGGTGCGGAAGAAGTGCCCGTCCTTGCCGATCATGTCGAAGGCCGGCACGCTGATCTTCTTCTCCCGGTCGGCCACCGCTCGGCCGATGACGTTGGCCTCCATGGGAAACGCGGCCAGCACGCGCAGCGCGTCGTTGACCTCGTCGCGCGGCACGACGAAGCAGAAGCCGATCCCCATGTTGAACACGCGGTACATCTCCTCGACCGGGACGTTCCCGCGCGCGCGGATCTCGTCGAAGATCGGCTGGGGCTCGGGCAGGTGGTCGATGACGAAGCCCACCGGCGCGTCCACGCGCGCCATGTTGAACAGCCCTTCGCCGGTGATGTTGAGGATCGCGTGCAGCGCCACCTTCTGGCGTTTGAGTTCCTTGAACTCCCTGACGTAGATGTGCGTCGGTTCGAGCAGCTCCTCGCCCAGCGGCCTGCCGACCGATTCCAGCACCGTGTCGAGCGAGAGCCGCGCCTGGTCGAGGAGCACGCGGCGCGCCAGGGTGAAGCCGTTGCTGTGCAGTCCGGTGCTGCGCAACCCGATCACCGCGTCCCCCGGCCGGCAGGCCCGGCCGCAGTTGACCTCGCCGACGTCGACCAGGCCGAACGCCGCTCCGGCCAGGTCGATGCCCGAGCCCTCGCGCGCGCCGGCGATCATCTCCTTGAGCTGGGCCAGCTCGCCTCCCGGGATGCTGATCTCCGCCTCGCGGCAGCCGTCGTAGAGGCCCTTGCCGATCTGGCTCGCGACCTCAGGGTCGAGGTCCTGGACGGCCAGGTAGTCGACCATGGCGATCGGCTCCGCGCCCACGCAGATCAGGTCGTTCACGTTCATGGCGACGCAGTCGATGCCGATCGTGTCGTACTTCTCGGCCAGCTCGGCCACGAGGATCTTGGTGCCCACCCCGTCGGTGGTCACGGCGAGGCCGATGCCCCGGCCGATGTCGAGGACCGCGGCGTAGTAGCCCACGTCCACGATCGGCCTGCCCACCACCGGCCGGAATTCGGCGGTCCTCTTGACCCACTCCAGCAGGCGGTCGAGGAACGCATCGGCCCGGCTGGTGTCGACGCCGGCCTTGGAGTAGTCGAGACCGCGCTTCGTGCTTCTGGCCATCGGTCCTCCTCGGGAACAGCCGCCTGACGCGAGCCGCCAGGCGAGAAGGGGCTACTGTACCAGCTCCGCCGCCGGACGGAGCGCGCTCTCAAGTCCGCGCCGCGCCGTGGCCGAAAACGTGGCAGCGTCTGTCACCGCAGCTCCTTCGGTCCGGGACGACGGCCCGCCGCGCGCGCGGGGCGGGGCGCGCCCGGCACGCCGGTCGCGCAGGTCACCGATGACGGTTTCACCTTCGTCTTCCACGGTCGTCGCCGGTCTCCCGCAGGCGTCCACTGCTCTGACCCGGCTGCTTCTCGCCATCGACGAGATCAAGACGGCGAAGTCGATCGCCGCCGCCGTCGGCGCGGATCAGGACGTGACCGCCCTGTTCCTGAGGCTTTCCCGCCGCGCCCTCCCCGGCAGGCGCTTCACCAGCGCGCGCGAGGCGGTGCCGCTGCTCGGCGAGTCGATCGCCATGCGCCTCGCCCTGCTGGCCGCGGGCGCCACCTGGATGCTGCAGATCCTGGGCGACGAGCCGGCGGCCGGCCCCCTGCTGCGCCACGCCGTCGCCGCGGCCTTCGCGGCCGAGCCCCTCGGGCGGGAGAGCGGCATCGTCGACGCGCTGCACGCCTTTGCCCTGGGCCTGCTGCATCACGTCGGAGAAGCGGCCTGGCTCTCGGCGCGCCATTGCCGGGAAGCCAAGGCGGACGACTTCGACTGCGCGGCGCTCGGCGGCGAGCTCTTGCGCTCGGCGGGCGCGACGGACGCGCTCGCGGCGGCTGTGGTCGAGTACGGCGCCTTCATGAAGGACCGCTGCCGCCCGCTCGCGCTGGAGACGCGCATCCTGGCCGCGGCCGACCACGCCGTGTCGGCGCTCGGCTACGCCGCGCCCTCTCCCTGCGCGCAGCCGGCGGTCAACGCGCAGATCATGGACGCGGTCGCGAGCCTGTTCGACGCCAAGCGCCGGCTGTGCCGGTCGATCGAGGACGCCCTGGCGGTCATCGCGGAGCCGGAGGAGAGGGTCTCGGCCGCGCCGGCGCGGGAGGCCGCGCACGCCGTGCCGTTGTCGCCGGTCGTGCTGCCGGACGTCCTGGACGGGGTCTCGACGCGCGACCTCGGCCCGCTGCCGGTGCTCTTCTCGCGCATCGCGGGCGCGCAGGACGCCGAGTCCATCGAGGTGGCGGGCACCGCGGGGCTGGTCGAGGAGATGGGCGTGAGCCGGGCCTACTTCCTGAGAAGGGAGGACAAGGGCAACCTCAGGGGCGGGGTGCTCAGCGCGCGCGGGAACGTGCCGCTGCCGCTGCACGAGGTCGTCCTGCACCCGAACCAGTTGCCGCGCTCGATGCACCTGGCGCTGGTCACGGGACGCCCGATCCTGCACGAGCAACTCGGCGACGGCCTGGAGGCCCTCTGGTCCGAACCGAGGCCGCCGACCTTCTTCGTGCCGGTGACCGCCGGCCGGGAGTCGCTCGGCGTCCTCGGCGTGGAGGTCGAGGACTCGAGCATGATCCTGCCCGACCTGCTGGCCGCGGTGGCCGTGCACATGGGCCTGGCCTTGAAGGCGGTCGAACTGCGGCGCCAGTCCGACGAGGCCAGGATCGACGAGCTCACCGGCCTGTTCAACCGCCGCGGCATCCTCGACGCCCTCGACCGGCGCCTGGAGCGCCTGGGGCCCGAGATGCCCGACCTCGCCATCGCCATGATCGACTGCGACCACCTCAAGATGGTGAACGACAACTTCGGCCACCTCATGGGGGACGAGTTCGTGCGGCGCATCTCGGAGGTCGTCCGCCAGAGCCTGCGCAGCAGCGACGAGCTCGGCCGCTACGGCGGCGACGAGTTCCTGGCCGTGATGCCCGACATGACCTTCGAGCAGACGTGCGCGGCGGTGGAGCGCGCCCGGGCGAACGTCGAGCAGAAGGGGCTGGAGTCGCAGGACGGACTGCTCCTCTCGGTGAGCATCGGCGCCGTGGTGCGCGGCCAGAGCGAGGCGTCGCGCGAGCGGCTGCTCAAGCTGGCCGACTTCGCCCTGTACCGCGCCAAGGCGCGCGGCCGCAACGCCGTCGAGGTCATCGACGCGGCGCAGCCCCCCGACCTGGCCATGTGACGCGGCAACCCGCCGCGGCGCCCCCGCGCCGCGCGGCCGCCGGGGGAAGTTCAGCGAGCATCGAGACGGGCGCGTCTTGCGCCGCGGGCCGGGACCCTCCTATCCTCGCCCCTCTCTCGTGAGGCTCCGCCCTCCGTGACCCTTCCCGCGGCCGCACATGCCTGAGCGACGACTCATCGAAGCCTTGCTGCTGCTCCTGCCCCTGGCGGCGCTGCCGGCCGTGCTCCTGGCCCTGTCCAGCGGCGAGGAGCGCTACGCCTATCCCGCGCCGCCGCGGCGGATTCAGGAGCTGGTGATCACCTCGCCGCAGTGGGAGGGGATCAAGGTCGAGTTCGAGGACGGCTTCAAGCGCTGGCTGTACGAGCGCGACGGGTCGGGCGTGGACATAAAGTGGCTCGACCACGGCGGCGGCACCAAGACCGTGCGCTGGATCGAGGAGCAGTTCCAGCAGAAGCCGGACTCCATCGGCGTCGACCTGCTCTTCGGCGGGGGCACGGACCCGTACGAGACTCTCGGCGCGAGCGGCCTGCTCTTGCGCTACGACCCGCCCGCCGAGATCCTGGACGGCGTGGCCGAGAGCATCGGCGGCTACCCCATCCTCGACCCGCAGCGCCGCTGGTTCGGCACCACGCTCACCGGCTTCGGCATCATGCTCAACCTCAAGGTGTTCGAGAAGGTGGAGGCCCTGCGCGGCCTCGTCGTGCGCGACTGGCGGGACCTGGCCGATCCGCGGCTCTTCGGCTGGGTCGGCGGCGCCGACCCGCGCGGCTCGTCCTCGCACCACACCTTCCACGAGATCCTGCTGCAGGCGTACGGCTTCGAGGAGGGCATGCGCGTCACGCGCTTGCTGGGCGCCAACTGCAGCGCTTTCCTCAAGTTCTCGGCGGAGATCCCCAAGAGCTGCGCGGTCGGCCAGGTGGCCTGCGCGCCGACCATCGACCACTACGCCCAGGCGCAGATCGAGATGGCGGGCGACTTCATCGCCTTCGTCCTGCCCGAGGGGAAGACGCTGGTGAACGCCGACGCCGCCGGGATCTTGAAGGGCGCGCCGCACCTGGAGACGGCGGAGCGCTTCATCGACTTCCTGCTGTCGCGCGAGGCGGGGCTCTTGTGGATGCTCAGGACCGGAGAAGAGGGGGGGCCGCGCCGCCACCCGCTCTGCCGGGCCACGGTGCGCCCGCGGCTCTTCGCCGAGACCGCGGGGCGCTCGAACGTGCGCGAGAACCCGTTCCTCATGGAGCAGACCTTCCGCTACGACTATGACAAGGCGTCCCTGCGCTGGACCATGCTCAACGACGTGCTCGGCGCGCTGGTCATCGACACGCACGCCGAGCTGCAGGCCGCGGTGCAGGCCTACCACGCGCTCGAGGGCGGAGCGCGCGAACGCGCGGCGGAGCTGCTCTTCCGCAACCCGTTCAGCGAGGAGGAGATGCTGGAGATCGCCGGCGGCCGCTGGCGGGACGAGGCCTCCTTCCGCGAGCAGATGAGGATCGACTGGGCAGATTTCGCCCGGCAGAACTACCGGGCGGTGGCCGCAATGGCGGGAGGCGCGCGGTGACATCCGTCAGGATCCGGGCCCTCACCGTGCGCTACGGCAAGAGCGCCGTGCTCGACGGCGTCGACCTCGAGGTCGCCGATGGCGAGTTCTTCTTCCTGCTCGGTCCCTCCGGCTGCGGCAAGACCACGCTGCTGCGCACGATCGCCGGCTTCGTCGAGCCGGCTGGCGGCGACGTCCTCTTCGCCGGCCGCTCCATGGCCGGCGTGCCGCCGGAGCGGCGCGACTGCGGCATGGTCTTCCAGAACTACGCCCTCTGGCCCCACCTCACCGTGGCGCAGAACGTCGCGTTCGGCCTGGACGTGCGCCGGATCGCGCGCGACGAGAAGGCGCGGCGCGTGCGCGAGGCGCTGCGCCTGGTGCGCATGGAGGAGTTCGCCGAGCGCGCTCCCGCCAGCCTCTCGGGCGGGCAGCAGCAGCGCGTGGCGCTGGCGCGCGCCCTGGCGGTCGAGCCGGCGGTGCTGCTCCTCGACGAAAGCGGAGACGGCGCCTTGCGGCGGCTGGCGCGTGCGCGGCGCCTTCGGCGCGGTCGCGGCGCGCGCCTCGGGCAGGGCGCCCGCCGCCGGCGATCACGTCCTCCTGGTGCTGCGGCCGGAGCGCCTGCGCCTCGTGGACGGCGCGGGCGGCGGCAGCGGCGACGGCCACCTTTCGGGCAGAGTGGCGCGCCGGACTTTTCTTGGCGAGGTGGTGCAGCACGACGTGCTGCTGCAGGGCGGGGCGGCCGTGCGCGTGCTCTCTCTCGGCGGCGCGCCGTCCTTCAGCGAGGGCGCGGCGGTGACGGTGCGGGTCGAGGACGCCCTGGTGTTTCCCGCGTGACGGCATGACGAGAACCGGCGCAGCGAGAATCCGCCGCGCGCTGCCGGCGGCGCTCCTGATCGCGTTCTTCGCGGTCTTCCTGGCCTATCCCGTGGCGCACGTGTTCCGCGGGGCCTTGCTCGTCGACGGCCGCCTCTCCCTCGCGGCCTTCCGCCAGGCGCTGGACAACCAGGTCTTCGTCGCCTCGCTCTGGAACTCCCTGTGGGTGGCGGCGCTCGTCACCTTCCTTTCCAGCCTGGTCTCCTTCCCGCTGGCGCACCTGTTCGTGCACTACGAGTTCCGCGGCAAGGGAGTGCTGCAGGGGCTGCTCCTGTCGGCGCTCGTGCTGCCGCCCTTCGTCGCCGCCATCGGCATGCGCCAGCTCTTCGCGCGCTTCGGATCAATCAACCTGGCGCTCCTCGAGCTGGGCGTGATCAGCGAGCCGATCGACTTCCTGGGCGCGAACCCCCTGGCCGGGGTGGTGCTCATGGAGACCCTGCACCTCTACCCGATCCTCTTCCTCAACCTCATCGCCGCGCTCGCCGGCGTCGACCCTTCCCTGGACGAGGCGGCGCAGGGCATGGGCGCGAGCTGGCGCACGCGCTTCCTGCGCGTCACGCTGCCACTCGTGCTGCCCGGCTACTTCGCCGGCGCGGTCATCGTCTTCATCTTCGCCCTGACCGACCTGGGCACGCCGATCGTGTTCGACGCGCGCGACATGGTCGCGATGCAGATCTTCGAGCGCGCCGTCGAGGGGAGCCGCGATCCGGTGGGGTACGCGCTCGTGCTGGTGGTGCTGGTGCTGTCGCTGCTCTTGTTCCTGCTCGGGCGCCGGGCGGTGGCGCAGAAGTCGGCGGTGCAGGCGACCAAGGGAACGGTCGCGGCGCGGACGCGCCGCGTGCCGGCGCTCATGCGGCCGCTCCTCGTCCTCGGCCTCGGCCTGCTCGTCTTCGTCACCCTGCTGCCGCACGCCGCCATCGCGCTCGTCGCGTTCTCCGAGAAGTGGTTCTTTACCGTGCTGCCGGAGCGCTTCTCGCTGGTCCATTTCGAGCGCGTGCTGACCGACGAGGTCGCCTTCCTGGGCGTGAAGAATTCGCTGGTCTATGCCTCCTGCGCGACGCTCCTCGACGTGGTGCTCGGCGTGGCCATCGCCTGGCTCGCGGTGCGCCGCGGCGGGCGCCTGGGCGCGGCGCTCGACGCCTGCGCCATGCTGCCGCTCGCCCTGCCTGGCGTGGTCCTCGCCTTCGGCTACGCCATGTGCTACGCCGGCACGCCGCTCGGCGACTACCTCGATCCGCTGCAGGATCCGTTCCTGCTGATCGTCATCGGCTACTCGGTGCGCCGCCTACCCTACGTGGTGCGCTCGGCCGACGCCGGCTTCCGGCAGGTGCCGGTGGCGCTGGAGGAGGCGTCCCGCAACCTCGGCGCCACGGGAGCGACCACGCTGCGGCGCGTGACGCTGCCGTTGCTTGCCGGCAACCTGCTGGCCGGGGCGCTGCTCGCCTTCTCCTTCGCCATGCTCGAGGTCTCGGAGAGCCTGATCCTCGCGCCAGCCAAGGAGGACTTCCCCATCGCCAAGGCGATCTACCAGCTCCTCGGCGACATCCAGTTCGGCGCGCAGATCGGCTGCGCCATGGGCGTCATCGGCGCCGCCCTCCTGCTCTACTCGCTGATCGCCGCCAGCCGGCTGCTGGGCAGGAGCTTGGGCGAGCTGTTCCGCGCCTGAGAGGCGCTCTTGCCCGCGCCGCGCGCGCGTGCTGTGCTGGAGGACGATGTCTCGAAGGGGCGAGTTTCCGAACGAGGAGCAGCGGGCGATCGTGGAGGCGACCGGCGGGGCGCGGCTGATCCTCGCGCCGGCCGGCACCGGGAAGACGCTCGTCATGGCGGCGCGTCTGGCCCAGGCGGTGCTGGAGGGAGTTGCTCCGGAGCGCGCGCTGTGCGTGACCTTCACCAACCGGGCCGCCGCCGAGATGCGCGCGCGCGTGGCAGAGCGCCTGCCGCGGGAGGCGCAGCGCGTGCACGTGCGGACGTTCCACGGGCTGTGCGCCTGGATGCTGCGCCGCGACGCGCCGCTCCTTGGCCTGCCCCGCGACTTCGTGGTCTACGACGACCAGGACAGCGGCGAGCTGCTGGAGAGGATCCTGGCCGAACTCCCCGGCAAGCTGCGCGCGGAGCGGCCGGCGGACTTCTACCAGCGCCTCTCCAGCCGCAAGTCGAACGCGAGCGGCGACGAGCTGGCGCTCTTGCGCATCCCGCCGCTCTTCCTCGGCTCGGGCGAGGAGGCGGAGCGGCGCGCCGCGCAGCGCTACCACCTCATCCTCGCCGAGCGCCACGCGCTCGACTTCGCCGACCTGGTCTACCGGGTGCGCGCCCTGCTCTGCCTCGACGCGGGCGCGCGCGACTTCTGGGCCGCGCGCTTCGACTGGGTGCAGGTGGACGAGGTGCAGGATACGCACCATTCCGAGTACGAAGTGATCCGCGCGCTGGCGCTCTGCCACCGCAACCTCGCGCTTTTCGGCGACGTCGATCAGACGATCTACGAGTGGCGCGGCTCGAACCCCGCGGCCGTCATCGGCCGCTTCCGCGCCGAGTTCGACCCGGTGCGGCAGCACTTCCTCGCGCTCAACCACCGTTCGACCAAGCGCCTGCTGGCCGCGGCCGATTGCTTCGCCGCCACGTTCGCGGAGCGCAAGACGCGCCTCGTGCCCCACCCGGACCTCGAGGAGGGCGAGCCGATCGTGCGGCACCAGGCGCGCACCGCGGCGGACGAGGCGCACTGGGTCGCGGCCCAGGCCGCGCGCCTGCGCCGCGCCGCGCCCGCGAGCCGCGTCGGCATCCTCGCGCGCACGCACCGGCGCCTCGCCTGCCTTTCCCAGGCGCTCGCCGCGGCGCGCGTGCCGCACGTCACCGTGGAGCAGTTCGAGTTCTTCCGGCGCCAGGAGATCAAGGACGCGGTGGCGCGGCTCAGGCTCGTCCTCAATCCGCACGACTCCGGGGCGCTGCGCCGCATCCTGGTGCGCCCGCCGAGCCGCCTGGGCGAGAAGGCGCTGGCCGAACTCTACGAGCAGGGCGCTCCCGCCGGCCTGCGCCTGACCGATCTCGCGCTCATGGAGACGCACGAGCAAGGCGAGCCCTTCGCCGCGCTGCTCGCGGCGCTGGAGCGCGAGCAGGTCGTCGTCCTGGACGTGGAGACGACCGGCCTCTCCCCGGCCGAGGACGAGGTGGTCGAGATTGCCGCGCGCCGCGTCGGCCGTGAAGGGGTCGGCGCGGCCTTCCATCGGCTGCTCAGGCCGGCGCGGCCGGTGGGGGACTCACTTGCCATCCACGGCTGGTCGGACGAGTTCCTGGCGGCGAACGGCGCCGACCCGGCCGTCGCCCTGAGGGAGTTCGCCGCGTTCGTTGGCGGCTGCCACCTCGCGGGCCACAACTTGCGCTTCGACCTGGCCATGCTCGGCCACCACGGCGCGCGGCTCGGCGTGGCCCTCGAGCAGCGGCCGTGCAGCGACACGCTGGACGTCGCGCGGCGCCTGGTCAACGCGGACCGGTACGACCTGGCCACGCTCTGCCGGGTCCTCGGCCTGGACGCGCGTCCAGAGCACCGCGCCCAGGCCGACGCCGACGCGGCGGCCGCGCTCTTGCTTGCTCTCGAGCCCGCGCTGCGCGAGAACGGCGCCCGGCGCGCGGCGCTCGTCGCCAAGCACGGCCGGCGCTTCCTGCAGATCGCACGTTCCCTCGGGGAGTGGCGCGACGCCGCGCGCGCGACGCGTCCGGCGCTGCTGCTCGAGCGCGTTCTCGAGGAATCCGGCCTGCAAGCGTTCTATCGCCCCAGCCCGGGTCGCCTGGCGCACCTCGAGGAGCTGGTCGCTCTCTTCCGCCGGCGCGACGCCGAGGCGCTGCATCCGTGGACCGCCCTGCAGGAGCTGACCCAGTACGCCGCCCTCGCGCGCAACGTCGATCACCTGCCCGAGGACGATCCGCGCATACCGGTGGTGACGGTGCATCAAGCCAAAGGGCTCGAGTTCGACGCCGTCTTCGTCGCCGGCCTGTGCGAGGGCGAGTTCCCCAGCTTACTGGCAGAGAGGGAGGGGCGCCTGGAGGAGGAGCGCAGGCTGTTCTACGTGGCCTTGACGCGCGCCCGCTCCCGCTTGTTCCTCTCCGGACACGAGGAGAACGACCAGGGCCGCAGGCGTGGGATGAGCCGTTTCTTCGCGGTTTGACGCGTTCCCCGGCAGGCGGCCAGACCCGCGGCGGCGGGCAGGGCGCGCGCAAAGCGCAGCGGGGGACCACGCATGAACGCGCGGGCCCCCGCTTGCTGCGAGCTGTTACCGCGAGGACTAGAGGTCCTGCGGCCGCATCGTCGAGCGACGGTTCGCCTGAGTGCGCGTCGCCGCGCGATCGACGATCTCGTGAACTCGCTCGCTGATCGCTTCGAGCAGGTCGCCAGCGGCCATCAGGCCCTTGCCGCGGACCAACTCCTTGACCTTGCTCCCGACCACGAGCATGTCGCGCTTGCCCTTCTTCGCCTTCTTCTTGGCCGCCATCTCAGCCCTCCAGTGTGTGTGATAGGGAAACTGACCCAGTGGATGTATGCGCGGGAAAGTAACTCCGCCGGACGGACGTGGCAAGTGCGTTTTGGCGAATTCTCGCATTCTGCTCGCGAGAATCGCCAAGCCGATGAGGGGCCGCGGGACCCGTCCGCCCGCCTTTCCGCCAGCCGCCGCCGCCAAGCAGGGACCGCGGGTCCGCGCCGAGGGGAGGGTCGCCCGCGGCCCATCGGCTATGCTGCGCGCGTGTCCGCCCGTGCGCGCCGGTCCTTGGCGCCAAGGAGTTCGCATGCCCCTCGTCTTCTGCATCGCGCCCGAGCCCGGATACGCGGTCGGTTGGTTCGCGCTCAGCCTGATCAACGCCGGCCTAGCGCAGAGCAAGAACCGCAGCGGCCTGGGCTGGTGGCTGGCTTCCGTGTTCCTCGGCCCGGTCGCCACGTTCTTCCTCGTCGCCTTCTGCGACAGGCTCGCCGCCGCCCCCGGGAAGCCGGAGCAGGACGCATGACGCGACTGGCCGCGCTGCTCTTGGCGCTTGTTCCGTGCGCGTGCGGCCGGCCGGAGGGCGAGGTGATCCTGCTCGCGGCGGCGAGCCTGGAGCCGCACTTCGCGCCGCTTCTCGCGCAGCGCAGCGGCGTGCGCGTGGCCTATGGCGCCTCCGGCGCTCTCGCCCGCCAAATGGAGCAGGGCGTACCCGCCGAGGTCGTGATCCTCGCCGACGCGCGGGACGGGGAGCATCTCGTCCAGCAGGGCGTGCTGGAGGAGGGCTCCCTGGTCCCGTTCCTGCAGAACCGGCTGGTCCTGATCTCCGCGCGGCCGGAGCTGCGCTCGCGGCGCCTGGCTCTGGAGGACCTCGCGGCGGCGCCGTTCGCGCGCATCGCCGTCGGCGACCCGGATCTCGTGCCGGTCGGCCGCTACACGCTGGAAGCGCTCGAGGCCAAGGGGCTTCTCGAGCAGCTCAGGCCGCGGCTCGTGCCTCTGCAGACCGTGCGCGCCGTGTGGTCGGCCGTGACCGTGCTCGCTTGCGACGCCGGCTTCGTCTACGCCACGGACGTCACCGAGGCCGAGCAGGCACAGATCCTCTGCGAGGTCGATCCCGCCCTGCACCGGCCGATCGTCTTCGTCATCGGCCTGCGCCGGGAAGCGTCGCCCGCTGCGCGCGCTCTCTATCAGGAACTGCGCTCTCCGGCAGTCCTCGCCCGGTTGACCGGCGCCGGCTTCCTTCGTCCTCGTGGTGAATGAGAGACGCGCGATGCCCGGCAGGGAGGAATGCGAGGTTGCGCTCCTGACCTTCAAGGTCGCCGTCTGCGCGGTCGCCTGGGTCTTCCCGCTGGCGCTGTTCCTCGGCTGGCTGCTGGCGCGCCGGCGCTTTCCGCTGCGCTCCCTGGTGGAGACGCTGCTCCTCCTGCCGCTCGTCCTGCCGCCCTCGGCGCTCGGCTTCCTGCTGCTCTGGCTCTTGAGCGAGCAGAGCCCTTGCGGCCGCGCTCTCGGCGCGCTCGGCCTCGAGCCGCTCTTCACCTGGCAAGCTGCGGCCCTCGCCTCCGGCGTCATCGCCTTTCCGCTCATGCTGCGCTTCTGCCAGGCCGGCTTCCAGTCGGTCGACCGGCGCCTCGAGTCGATGGCGCGCACGCTCGGCGCGTCGCGGCTGCGCGTTCTCGGCGCGGTCACCCTGCCGCTCGCCCGGCGCGGGCTCCTCGCCGCCCTGGTCATCGGGTTCGCCCGCGCCATCAGCGAGTTCGGCGCCACGTTGATCGTGGCCGGCAACATCCCGGGCCAGACCAGGACCCTGCCTCTCGCCATCTACTCGTCGCTGCTCACCGGGCAGGACGCGCTGGCGCTGCGCTTCGCCGCCATGTCCATCGCGCTCGCCCTGCTCGCCTTGATCCTGTTCCGGCGCCTCGAACCCGCCGGCGAGGGCGAGCGGTGATCCGCGTCGCGGCGCGCCACGCCTTCGGCGCCTTCCGCCTCGAGGTCGACTTCCGCTCGGACGAGCCGGTCTTGGCGCTGTTCGGGCCGAGCGGGGCGGGGAAGAGCACGGTGCTGCGCATCGTCGCGGGGCTGCTGCGGGCCGACGCGGCCGAGGTCGAGGTCGCTGGACGGACGCTCTGCTCGAGCGCGGCGCAGCTCTTCCTGCCGCCCGAGCACCGCGCGGTCGGCTACGTGGCGCAGGAGCCTTTCCTCTTCCCCCACCTGAGCGTCGCCAAGAACCTCTCTTTCGGGTCGCGCCGGGCGCGCGAGAACGGCACGGGCATCTCCCGCGCGAAGGTGCTGCAGGTGCTGGAGATCGAGCCGCTGCTCGATCGTTCGGTGCGGAACCTCTCGGGCGGCGAGGCGCGGCGCGTGGCGCTCGGGCGGGCGCTGCTCTCCGGCCCGCGCCTGCTGCTCCTCGACGAGCCGCTCGCCGGCCTGGACGCCGGCCTGCGCCTGCGCATCGTGCCGATGCTGCAGCGCGTGTTCGAGGAGTTCGGAGTTCCCGCCCTGCTGGTCAGCCACAGCCGGGCCGAGGTGCTGCAGCTCGCGCGCGGGATCGTCGTTCTCGACCGCGGCCGCCAGGTGCACAGCGGCGGGGCGGCCGAGGTGCTGAACGAGGCGGAGGTGCTCTCGCTGAGCGGCGAGGCGGGGCTCGAGAACCTCATCGAGGGGACGGTCCTGGCCAGCGACGCGGTTGGCGGCGTGACCACGCTCGAGCTGGTGCGCGGCGGGCGGCTGGTCATCCCGCTGGTCGAGGCGCAGCCGGGCGACCGGCTGCACGTGGCGGTGCGCGCCGAGGACATCATCATCGCCACGCGCCGCCCCGAGTGTCTGTCGGTGCGTTCCCTGCTGTCCGGCACGGTGACCGCGCGCCGCGAGGCGCGCGGCGGCTGCTTCGTCGAGGTCGACGCCGGCGCGCCGCTCGTCGCGCTCGTCACTCCCGCCGCGGCGGCCGAGCTCGGCCTCGCGCCGGGCGTCGCGGTCTTCCTGCTGGTCAAGGCGCACGCGGTGCGGCGCGTCGGCTGAGGCGGCGAGAGGCCGCGGCCGCTAAGATCGCCGGGGATGGGCGCGCCTGGACAACCCGGAGAGGAATATCGCGGGTTCGAGCAGGGACCGATTCGGCCGCCCAGCGAGGCGCACAGCCTGCTCCTGCGCGTCACCCGCAACTGCCCCTGGAACCGCTGTGCGTTCTGCCCGGTCTACAAGGGAACGCGCTTCTCCTTGCGCCCGGTGGCGCACGTCAAGCGGGATCTCGACGCGGTGCGCGACGTCGTCGAGCTGATCCGCGGAGCGGCCGGCGAGGACGGCGCGCTCGCGGACGCGCGCGTCGCCGAGGCCTTGGCGCGCGGCGCCGCCTGCGACCAGCAGGCGCTCGCCGCGGCCTGGCACTGGGCGGCGGGGGGAATGCGCTCCGTCTTCCTGCAGGACGCCAACAGCCTGGCCGCCGGGGCGGAGCGGCTCGTGGAGATCCTCTCCCACGTGCGCGCGCTCTTCCCCTGGGTCGAGCGCGTGACCTCCTACGCGCGCTCGCAGACCCTCGCCAAGATGGCGGACGGCGACCTGCGCGCGCTCGCCGTCGCCGGCCTGAACCGCATCCACGTCGGCCTGGAGTCCGGAGCGGACGAGGTGCTGCGCTTGGTGAAGAAGGGCGTCACCCGGGAGATGCACATCGCGGCCGGGCTCAAGGTGAAGAGCGCGGGCATCGAGCTCTCCGAGTACGTCATGCCGGGGCTCGGCGGCAGGCGCCTGTCCGAGGCGCACGCGCTCGCCACGGCGGACGCCCTGAACCGGATCGATCCGGACTTCATCCGCCTCAGGACGCTGGCCGTGCCCGCCGGAGTCGAGCTGGCCGAAGAGGTGCGGAGCGGCCGCTTCCAGGTCTGCTCCGACGTGCTCGTGGCGCGCGAGATCCTGCTCCTCATCCAGTCGCTCGAGGGCATTCACAGCGTGGTGAAGAGCGACCACATCTTGAACCTCTTCGAGGACGTCGAGGGCAGGCTGCCGGAGGACCAGGAGCGCATGCTTGCCACCATCCGCGCCTTCCTGGACATGGACCCGCGGCGCCAGGTTCTCTACCAGGTCGGCAGGCGTCTGGGCTACTTCACCGGGCCCAGCGGCCTGGACGATCCTGCCGCGCTGGCGCGCGTGGAGCGCGTGTGCGAGCAGCTCGGCGTCGGCCCCGAGAACGTCGAGGAGATGACGCGCGAGCTGATGACGCGCTTCGTGTAGCAGCGGGTGCGCGGGGCCGGCGCTCGAACCGTCAGACGAGCACTTTCGAGCGCAGCGGGTCGCGGAAGATCTGCAGCAGCAGGACGGACTGGCGCGCGATGGTCCTCGAGTTCCACATGAAGGCGTAGAAGAGGATGCTCAGGCGCGTCTTCGAGCTGTTGTCCTGGATGCGCATGATCTGGTTCTGGTTGAACTCGAGGATCAGGGCGTTCAGCCGGTCGGTCTTCTCCTTGAAGAGGGCGTCGTCCGGCGGCTCCCGTTTCATGAGCGCGGCGGCGGTG
This sequence comes from Planctomycetota bacterium, assembly GCA_016213895.1. Classification (GTDB taxonomy): domain Bacteria; phylum Planctomycetota; class B15-G4; order B15-G4; family JADJEK01; genus JACQZJ01. The sequence continues at coordinate 41,667 of JACQZJ010000027.1, forward strand.
GCGTCCAGGACGTCGCAGATCGCGCCTTTGATCAGGTTCAGCTCCGCGACCTGGGTCTCGAGCAGGCCGGCGTGATTGTTGGCCACGTGCATGTAGGCGCGCATGACCACGTCCCGCTGGCTCTCGGCGATGCGCTGCACCGTGCCCATGGTCTCCGCGTAGCGCTGCGAGTTCTCGACGTGCTCCCACTGCAGCAGCCTGAGCACCTTGAAGATGTTGGCGATGATGATGTTCGCCCACTGCTGGATGCTCTTCTGGCGCCGCCGCGCCTCGCGCAGCTTGGCCAGGTCCTGGTCGAACAAGCCCTCGAAGCCGTCGGCGAGCGTGCGCCGCACCTCTTGCAGGAAGATCCCGGCGTGGCGGAAGGAGACGTTGATCGCCGCCGCCGAGTCCTTGATCTTCCGCAGGTTGAACACCTCCATCGCCTCGACCTCGCGTTCGCGGGAGCGGTGCAGCGTGCGGTTGCGCAGGATGAGGACGGAAGCGAGCAGCATGATGGCGATGACGCCCGGCACGCGGCCGTGGTAGATGACCACGGCGAACACCGAGGAGACCGCGAAGGCTACCACGGCGGTGAAGAACCAGCCTCCGACCACGGTCAGGACGCCGGTGACGCGATAGACCGCGCTCTCCCTGCCCCAGGCCTGATCCGACAGCGACGTGCCCATCGCCACCATGAAAGTCACGTAGGTGGTGGACAGCGGCAGCTTGAGGGAGGTGCCCCAGGAGATGAGCGCGGCCGCGACCGTCAAGTTGACCGAGGCGCGCAGCAGGTCGAAGGAGGGAACGGTCCCGTCCGCCGCCGGCGCGGGCCGGTAGCGCGCGCGGTCGAAGCGGTGCGCGATCCAGGCGCGCGCGGCCGGCGGGACGAGCTTCCTGATCAGGTCGAAGGATGTCCCCACCATGCGCACGATGGTCTGGGAAAGGACCGTGGCCTCGAACCTCTCGTAGCCCTCCTCCTGGCGTCCAAGCGTGACCGTGGTCCTGGTGACCGTGCGCGCCTTGCGCGAGATCCAGAGCGTGGCGGTCATGATCGCGCCGGCGATCAGCAAGTAGAGGGTGTTCGACCTGACCGGCTGGCGTAGGGCCTCCATGGTCTGGCCGAGCAGGTCGCCGCTTTCCTGCGCGGACTCGTAGGCGCTCAGGCTCGCGAGTGGCACGCCGATGAAGTTGACCAGGTCGTTCGCCGCGAAGGCCATGGCGATGGCGAAGGTCCCGACCAGCACCAGGACCTTCAGGACATTGACCTTGGCCAGCACCATGAGGAGCTGCAGCAGCAGCCCGCAGGCGAGGAACGTCCAGCCGAGGATCAGCCAGTTGTGCTCGTGCATCCAGTCCACGGTCGCGTTCGAGATGAACGACGCGCCCTTGGCGCCCTCGATGAGGATGAAGTGGACGATCGCGGCGAAGGCCAGTCCGCCCCAGAGCGCGCCGTAGCGCCGCACGCGCTTCTCGAAGTTGAAGGTGAAGACGACCCGCGTGACGAACTGGACGGCCGCCCCGACCACGAAGGCGATGGCCACGGAGAGAAGGATGCCGGAGATGATCGCCAGCGCCTTGCTGGTGTTGATGTAGGCCACCATCTCCGCGAGGCTCTTCCCGGCCTGGACGATTTTGATCACCGAAACGGCGACAGCGGCCCCGAGCAGCTCGAAGACCAGGGACACGGTCGTGGACGTGGGCAGCCCGAAGGTGTTGTACAGGTCGAGCAGAATGACGTCCGTGAGCATCACCGCCAGGAACGCGACCATGAGTTCCGGCATGGTGAAGTACTGCGGGTTGAAGATCCCCTTGCGCGCCACCTCCATCATCCCGCTGGAGAAGGTCACGCCCGCCAGGATGCCGAGCCCGCCGACGACCATGATCACGCGGAACGAGGCCGCGCGCGAGCCGATCGCGGGGCTGAGGAAGTTGACGGCGTCGTTGGCCACGCCGACGACCAGGTCGGACACCGCGAGCAGGAGCAGGATGGCGATCGCGCCCTGGAAGATGTCCATGGGATCCCGCAGAAGGGGAAGGAGACCGCGGCGCGGGCGAGCTCAGGGCCGCGCCGTGGCAGCTCGCCGGCCCGTTCTCCGGACCATGCTCTCTTCGACCTCCGAACAGAGACAAAGGGAGCATAGGGGATGCGGCGTTGATTGCAACACGGTGTACGCTGGCCAAGCCGCGCGCGGGTCACCCGCGCCGCAGGTCCAGGACGAGGCGAAGCATCTCCGCCGTGGACGGGATCTTGCAGCGCGGCTTGCCGAGGCTCGCGCCGCGTTCCCGCTCGTGACGGTCGAGCCGCTCCCAGTCCGCGAACGTCACGCAGTCGACTCCCCGCCGCGCGAGCAAGCGCGGCACGGCCTGGTCGAATCCCGCCGGCAGCGGCTCGGCGGAGCGCCTGACCACGTCGCCCGCCAGGCGCTCCGCGGTCTTCCTGGCGTTCTGGACGCTGGCGCCGATCAGAGTGACCGGCCCGGTCGCGGCCCAGCCCGCCGCGTACTGCCCGGGCAGGGGAGCGCCGCCGTCCGACGCGAGGACGCGGCCCGCGTCGTTCGGGATGACCGCGCGGTTCGCGTCGAAGGGCAGGCCAGGGAGCGGCACGCCGCGATAGCCGGCGGCCACGATCACCAGGTCGACGTCCACCTCGCTGAACTCCCCGGAGGCGACCGCGCGCGGTGCGCCGTTCTCGTCCAGGCTGAGGACGTTCCGCTCCAGGCGCATACCCACTACCCGCCCGCCGCGGCCCAGGATCTCGCGGGGCGAGACACGGAAGCAGCAGCGCAGGATGCGCGCGGCCGCTGCTGGTTTCGCCGCCGCCTGCCTCCTCAGGATCTCGAAGTTCTGTGCCGCGCTCGGTGGAGCGCCGGCGGCGAGCCAGCGCCTGCTGGCCTCGTCCAGCTCCGCGTCGGCCGGATCGACGACCACAGCCACGCCCGCGAGGTCGAGGATCTCGCGCAGCTCGCGCGGCGAGAACGCCGCCTGCGCCGGCCCGCGCCGGCCCAGGAGAAGCACTTCCCGGAGCGCGCTCCGGCGCAGCGTGTCCAGGGCGTCCTCGGCGATGTCGGTCGCGGCCAGCTCTTCGGGCAGCCGGGCGAGCACGCGCGCCGCGTCGATGGCCACGTTGCCGTTGCCGACCACCGCCGCGCGCGTCACGCCGTCCAGGCGGATCGGCGGCCCGCAGTAGTCCGGGTGGGCGTTGTACCAGCCCACGAACTGCGCCGCCGAGTAGACGCCCTGGAGGTCCTCTCCGGGGATGCCCAGGGAGGAAGGGCGCTCTGCGCCGGTCGCGTACACGACGCAGTCGTAGTGCGCGTTCAAGTCCTCGACCCGCAGGTCGCGTCCCAGCATGACGTTGCCGAAGAAGCGCAGCGCCGGATGGCGCGCGGTGCGCTCGAAGCCGCGGATCACGGACTTCGCCTGCTGGTGGTCCGGCGCCACGCCGTTGCGCACCAGCCCGAAAGGCGCGGGCAGGCGCTCGAAGAGGTCGATGCGCGCGTGCAAGCCGTCCGTCTTCAGCAGGGTCTCGGCAGTGGAGAAGCCCGCGGGGCCCGCGCCCACGATGGCCACGCGGGCGGGCCTGCCTTCGCTGCCGAGCTTCATCTCCGCCATGCCGCGCCTCCGGGGGCGGGCATTCTCGCTGATCATGCGCGCCGCGTCACCCAGGAAGGCGGGCTGCCGCGCTAGACTGGCCGCGCTTAGGAGGAGCGCGCATGGGCGACATCCAGATCGGGATCAACCTCGAGTTCGTGCGGCACGACGACAAGCCCTTCGAATGGGCCGTGGAGAAGGCCGCGGAGATCGGCTACGAGTTCGTCGAGCCCATGGTCCACTGGGGCCGGGAGCTCCTGAGCGAGGCGGGCTACTTCCACAGCGTCTCGCTCCTCGATGACCCGTACCGCGTGAAGCGCGCCTGCGCCCGGGCGGGAGTGCGCCTTTCCGGGCTCTCCTCCCACACGCCGCTCTGCAAGCCGGAGATCAGCCTGGAGTATCTCAAGCAGGCGATTCGCTTCGCCGCGGAGTGCGGGGCGCCGGTGGTGAACACGGATGAGGGGCCGAAGCCCGCCTGGACCAGCGCGGAGGAGGACCACGTCCTCATGCGCTACGTGCTGAAAGAGGCCGCGGCCGTGGCCGAGGCGCGCGGCGTGCGGCTCGGCTGCTCGATGCTCGGCCTCGCGCGCGACGCCGAGCGCATGCTGCAGCGCTACATCGACCAGACGCAGAAGCGCCGAAGGATGATGTCGCTCGACTGAAGCGACGCCTTGTCGTCGCCGCGCGTCAACGGCGCCGGCGCGGCGCCGTGCCGGACCGCGCCGCGGCCGGGCTAACGCAGCACCAGCCGCGCCGGCCCGGCCTCGACCGCGCCGACCACCGCCGCCGTCTCGAAGCCTCCGCGGCGGAACACGCCGAGCACGTCGTCGACCGCGGCCGCGTCGCATGACACGAGCAGGCCGCCGCTGGTCTGCGGGTCGGTCAGCAGCGCGCGGTCTTCGGCGGCAAAGCCCTCGGGCAGCGACACGTCGCGGCCGTAGCTCGCCCAGTTGCGGCCCGACGCGCCGGTCACCATGCCCTGCGCGGCGAGCTCGCGCACGCCGGGCAGCAGCGGCACCTTCGACCAGTCGATCGCGACGGTCGCCCGCGCGCCGCGCGCGAGTTCGAGCGCGTGGCCCGCCAGGCCGAAGCCCGTCACGTCGGTCAGCGCGTGCACGCCGGGCAGGTCGGCCAGTTCGGTGCCGGGCTTGTTGAGCTTCGTGGTGGTGGCCACCATGCGCGCGTAGCCGTCGGCCGGCAGCGCGTCCTTCTTCAGCGCGGCCGACAGCACGCCCACGCCGAGCGGCTTGCCGAGCACCAGCACGTCGCCGGCGCGCGCGTCGGCGTTGCGCTTGACCTTCTTCGGGTGCACGAGGCCCATCACCACCAGGCCGTAGATCGGCTCGACCGAGTCGATCGTGTGGCCGCCCGCGATGGGGATGCCGGCGTCGCGGCACACCGCCTCGCCGCCTTCGAGGATGCGGCCGATGGTCTCGAGCGGCAGCACGTTGATCGGCATGCCCACCAGGCCCAGCGCCATGATCGGGCGGCCGCCCATCGCGTAGACGTCGCTGATCGCGTTGGTGGCGGCGATGCGGCCGAAGTCGTACGGGTCGTCGACGATCGGCATGAAGAAGTCGGTGGTCGCGATCAGCGCCTGCTCCTCGTTGAGCTGGTAGACCGCGGCGTCGTCGGCGGTCTCGATGCCGACCAGCAGCTCCGGCGGCATCGGCATCTTCGCGGTGCCCTTGAGGATCTCGGACAGCACGCCGGGCGCGATCTTGCAGCCGCAGCCGCCGCCGTGCGACAAACCGGTCAATCGAACGTCCGACATAGCACACCTCCATTAAATTGGCGGAAGAGAGTGGGAGTCGAACCCACCAAGGACCGG
>JACQZJ010000119.1 GCA_016213895.1 Planctomycetota bacterium
CCGCTCCCGCCGCGTCGCGCGCCACCGAGTGCGAGGTCAGCTCGATCTCCGCGAGCAGCCGCGCCGGCGCCTCCGGCTCGCGTTCGATGGTGAGCTGCGTCACGCGCGTGTGCCGCGGCAGGGACTCCGCCTCGAAGAGGAAGCGCACGATCTGCTCGTAGCCGCCGCACACCTTGACGGTCAGCGGATGGACCATGACCGAGCCGCGCGGCACGGGCTGGTCGGGCCGGATGGACGTGGGCGAGAGGCCGCAGCGGCTCGCCACGCCGGTGATCTCGCGCACGCGGTCGTCGCTGTCGATGTGGCCCGGAACCAGCCGGTCGAGGTCCGCCAGCGCCTGCTCGAACTCCTGCAGGTAGCGCTCGAGGTCATCGAGCCCGCGGGTGAAGTCGTCGCTCTTGCAGATCTCCGCCTGGGTCGACATCAGGCGGCGGCTCTTGGCATCGACGCCGCGCACCGCCGGGCGGTGCACCAGCTGCAGGTAGAGGACGCCGGCGAGGGCGAGCGCACCGACGAACGCGTAGTCGGTCGTCCGGCTCCTCATCGCGCGCCCCCCAGCAAGTCCGCGCTGAGCAGGCCCGGGGACTTGGCGGTGATGACGAACTTCTTTTCCTGGCCGGCCGCTTCCCGGCCGGCGGCGTCGACGTCCTCGGAGAAGACCATGCTCACGTTCGACAGCAGCGGCTTCTTGGAGAGCGCCGTGAGCAGGTTGGCGACGTCGAGGTGATCGGGGCAGCGCCCTTCGATGGTCACGTCGAGCTCGGGCGCCGCCCGCGCCGCGTTCACGCGCAGGTCCACCTTGGTGAGGCAGGCGCGCTCCGGGCAGGAGCTGCCCACGGCGTCCAGCACGAGCGATCCACGCGCCTGGACGATGACTTCCTTGAGGATCCCGAGGCGGCGCGCCAGCTCCTCCTTCTGGCGGTCGAGCTCCTCCACCTGGGCGATGCGCGTGCGCGAGCGCTCGTAGTGCTCGCGGATGCGCGCCAGCTCGCCGTCCAGGAAGCGGCTCTTGCGCTCGACGTGCAGCGCAGCGAACGCCATGCCCACGACGAGCGCCGCGCTCAGGCCCGCGCGCAGCATCCACACGCGGCGGCGCGAACGCCGCTCGCGGTGCTCCGGGGGCAGGAAGTCGACCAGCGGGACGCTCACCGGCGCACCTCCCGCAGGGCCAGGCCGAGGGGGATGCTCCAGGCGGCGAAGTCGTGCTCCAGCCGGGCGTCCGACTCGATGCCGGAGAAGGCCGCGCTGAAGGGATCGGGCCGCTGGATGACCGCCTCGAGGGACTCCGCCAGCGCCTCGGGCAGCCCGGGGATGCCCGCGCCGACGCCGCACAGCACCAGCTCCAGCCCACCGGGCGAGCGCCGCGAGGCAGCGTGGTACCTGAGACAGGCGGAGACCTCGAGCGAGAGCGAGTCGATCTGCTGGCGCAGCGCCGAGACGATCTGCGGCCCGAGCTCCGCGACGCCCTCGGCGGAACGTGCGGCGTAGCGCACGTCCTCGCGCGTCAGGTCGAGCCGCTGCTGGATGATCTCGAGGAGCTGGGCGGCGCCGATCGGGAGCTGCTTCATGAACAGCGGGTGCTCGCCGCCCGAGATGGTCATCAACGTGGCCGCGTCGCCGATGTTGATGATCGCGGTGTGCGTCTCCGCGTCGCTCTGGCGGCGGCGCCGGCGCGTGAAGCAGCGGATGAGCGCGCACCCCTCGGCGTCGATCGCCAGGGGCGCGAGGCCGGCCTTCTCCAGGCAGCCGACGAATTCGTTCACCTGGGCGAGGCCCGCCGCCAAGAGGATCAGCTCGTGGCGCGCCTCGCCGCGCTCCATCACCTCCCCCACCTCGAGGTGCTGCACGACCGGCGCGTCGCCGGGGAAGGCGTCCTCCAGCTCGAAGAGCAGGGCGTCGCGCAGCGCCTGTCCCTCGATCGAGTCCACTTTCACGTGGCGCAGGATGGCGCGTTCGGAGGGCAGGCCGACCACGGCCCTGCCGCCGCCGAAGCCCTGGTCCTTGAGCGCGGTGCGCACCTCGGCCGCCGTTCCCTCGGGCAGGATCGAGCCGTCTTCCCCCTCGCCCTGCGGCCGCGCCACCTCGGCGCAGGCGGCCACGCGCCCGCTGTCGCCGCGCCACTCGATCTGCATGAGGCGCACGCCCGCGGGCGTGACCTCGACGCCGATCGGAGACCTTCTTGTGCGGCGCCAGCGCATTCCCTGTCCCTCGCGCGCTACTTGCGGGCTTCCACGAGCTGCTGCAGGCGCGCGTCGATGGAGCGCAGCAGTTTGATCATCTCGGCGCGCTGCGCGTTGGAATCCAGCCCTCCCCCCGGCTTCTCCTGCACCTCGGAGCCGGCCGCAGGCCGCCCCGGGGCGAGCAGCAGGATCGGACCGGCCAGGAGCGCCGCGACGAGGAAGATGAAGAGCGCCCGCGGCCGGCCGCTCTCTCGCTGCGCGCATCGCGTCATCGCTTCTACTCCGCGGGAGCCCTGGCCCTGAGCCACCAGGACTCCGCCACGGTCCTGCCCTTCCGCTCCGCCGTGACGCGGACGCGGCGCAGGTCGCTCGTGGCCGTGACCTGCAGGGTCTCGGGATCCACCGGTTCGACGACGATTGCCACGCTCCACTCGGCGAGGGTCGCCTGCGGCTGGCGCTGGAAGTCCAGCGGCGGGCTCGCCATCAGGCCGTGGAAGTCGTCCAGGTCGTCGTAGTCGCCAAGCTGCTCGCCCGGCTCCGGGCCGAAGTTCATGCCGCCCGGCTCGCGGAAGGCCAACGGAGCGACGATTCCCTCCATGACCTTGACCAGCGACTGGCCGACGGTCTGCTCATCCGCATCCATGGACAGCCCATTGACCGTCTCCACCCAGTACGCCGTGGCGGTCGCGGCGAGCGCGAGCACGAGCGTCGCCAGGAGCATCTCGATGAAGGTGAAGAACCCCCGCTCGCGGGGGCCCCGCCGGGTCGCCGCAAGAGCAGGCACGCCGCGCTCCGCACCGGTCAGTAGTCCCAGATGGCCGTGCCTTCGGCCGTGACCACCGAGGAGTTGCACTTGAGTTCGCCGGTGAAGGGCTTGAAGACCCAGCCGGTGGTGTCGTCGGCGCTGGCCGGGAAGGCGGTGCCATCGGCGATGATCGTGACCGCGGTCAGGCCGTTGAACGGATTCGGCGGCACGCCGGTCTTGAGGTACGGGCCGAGCGGGAAGCCGGTCGTGCCGAGCGGCGCGGTCGAGCCGTCCTTCTTCGAGTTCAGCACGAGCTGATCGACGAAGAGACCCTCGCTCGGGGCGCCGCCGCCCACCGGATAGCCCGGATAGAGGGAGCTGTGCTGGACCTTGTACAGGTCCACGGAGGCGCGGAAGGTCTGCAGGTTCTGTACCACGGCCGAGACCTTGGCGTCCTCGGTGGACGTGTTGAAGGACGGCAGGACGATTCCCGCCAGGATCCCCAGGATCACGACCACGATGAGGAGTTCCACCAGCGTGAAGCCGCTGTTGGCAGGACAGGCACGAAGCATGGACATTCTCCGATCATTGGCGGCGAGCATCCGCCGCACGACAGGAACCGATTCATGGCGCACGGGCACGCAGCCGCGGGCGCAGCCGCGCCGCTCCGTCATTCGGACAGGCGGGACGCGAAACTTGAGGGGAACCGCGTCGTTTTCCGGGGGGACGGCGGCGAGAACCGTTTCCTGGCCCCCCGTTGCAGCTAGAATGCTCGCGGGATGGCCCCTGCCCGTCCCGGCGTGGAGAGGTGCCTGCCGTGAGCGTCCCTGCCCGAACGCTGATCGTACTGGTGCACCTGGCCCTTGGCGGCCTCGCCCTGCCTCCGGGCGAAGCTCTCGCCCAGCTCGCCCCGGGGCAGAACCCCAACGAGAAGAAGCGCAGCGGCTCCGGCTCCTCGTCGCTCGTGGGAAAGAAGTCGAGGCTCACCGGGTCGATCTACGACGACGCGGCGCGCCGCGACGAGGAGAGCGACAGGGCCCTGGTCGCGGGCGAGGTTCTGATCCGGCTCGGCGACCGGGTGGAAGGCCGCACCGGCAGCGGCATCGCCGACCGCGTGCTCTTCGAGGCAGTCAAGGGCACGCGCGTTTCCCTGGTGCTCCAGCCCGCTGACCGCAAGCTGACCCTGGTCGCGCGCCTGCTCCGGCCGGACGGCGCTCCGCTCGCGTTCTTCCGGCCCAAGCGCGCCGATCCGGCCGTGGCGGCGGTCCACGACGAGCTGCTGCCGGAGACCGGAATCTACGTCGCCGAGATCTCATTCGCCGCCAACCAGACCGGCGACTACTCGCTCGACACCCTCGGCCTTCTCCCTGTTTCGGCCGAGGAGACGCTGGCGCTGCGGGACGGCCGGCCCGAGGGCTTCAAGTTCGGCGGGCTCAGCGAGCGCTCCATCGAGGAGGTCCGGGTCGTGGCGCTCGGCGGCGCCGAGCTCGATCTGGCCCTCAACATCGTGGCGCCGCAAGGCAACAGCGTCCCGCTCGCGGACAAGGCCTGGAAGTCGAGCGACGGCAGGACGCTGATCGTGCGCGACGTCCCGGTCGACCGCCTCGGCGACTACGCTCTCTTCGTCACGGACACGGCCCGGGGCGAGGGCAAGGCGCGGGTGGAGGTCATCTTCAAGAACCCGCGGCCGCTGCGCGCCACGCACCAGCTCTAGCGGGCCCTTCGCGCGCCGCGCTCCGTCTTTCTCCGCCGGTTCCCTTCAAGCCGCGCCCCGCCCGTTCCGCCAAGACGCGCCGCGGCCGCGGGCGCTTCTCAAGACGCCCCTTGCCGGCGACGATGCATGGCCTGAGGAGTGCGGACGGCTCGTGCCCGGGGCCGGCCCGAGGGGACGCAGGCCCTCCATGGCGATCGGCTCACTCGCGTCGACCGTCGACGTTTCCCCTGCCGCGCTGATGCGGCGCGACGCCGCCCTGCCGCGCGCCGGTGAGATCCCGGCCGAGCGCGGCCAGAGCGTCGATCCGCGCCAGGCGGTCGATGGCCGGCCCCAGATCGCGCAGAAGGGCGCCGAAGGGCAGCGCCTGGTGGAGCGGCGCTCGCGCCGCGGGCGCGGCCAGGACGCGGGCGGGGAGCAGGACGCGGAATCGCGCGACCCTCCGCCCTCCGCGGGCGAGGAGCGCGCGCTCCTCGATCTGCCGCAGGGCCCCCGGCAAGAGCGAGCCCGGCGCGGCCCCGTGGCAAGCCGCGCGCGCCTACGCGCGCGGCTCGGGCGCGTCCCTTCCTGCCGCCCTGTTCCTCGACCTCGAGGTCTGAGGAGACGGCGCGCCGCCGCGCCTCCGCTCGCGTTAGGATGCGCCTCTAAGGCCCTTTCTCCAGCCGGAGGCGCTCGCCATGCCGAACCGATTGCTCCTCGCGTCCGCCCTTCTCCTCCTCGCCGCGAGCGCCTGCGCGCCAGCCCGCCTGGGCGGCGCCCAGGGCGAGGAGAAGCCGCACTGGGCCGCGCCCGACCTCGACCAGGCCGCCCGCGTGTTCGACGGCCGCACGCGCCACGAGACGACCCTGCGCGCCATGCTCGGGGACCTTGCCCAGGCCGACGTGGTCTTCCTCGGCGAGACGCACCTCGACGAGACCACGCACCGCCTCGAGGCCGCGGTCTATCGCTACCTGATCGAGCAGACCGGCGGCCGCGTGACCCTGGCCATGGAGATGTTCGAACGCGACGTGCAGCCCGTGCTCGACGACTACCTGGCCGGCCGCATCGCCGAGGCGGAGTTCCTGGAGAAGTCGCGGCCCTGGGGCAACTACGGCTCGGCCTACCGGCCGCTGATCGAGACCGCGAAGGAGCACGGCCTGCCCGTGGTTGCCTCGAACGCGCCGGCCGGCCTGCGCCGCAAGCTCGCCATGGGCGGCCGCGAGGCCTTCGAGCAGCTCGACCCGGCCGAGAAGGCCCTGCTGCCGCCGGAGCTCTTCCCGAGCAGCGACGCCTACTGGCGGCGCGTGGACAACGCGGTGCGCGGCCACGTGCAGATGATGGGGCCGAGCGATCCCGAGTCGCGACTCTTCTCGGCGCAGAGCCTGTGGGACAACACCATGGCGCATTCCTGCGCCGAGGCGCTGGCGCGCTGGCCCAAGAACCTGGTGCTGCACGTGAACGGGGGCTTCCACAGCAGCCGCTTCGACGGCACGGTGAGCCAGCTCCTGCAGCGCCGCCCGGACACGCGCGTCATGACCGTGGAGATCGAGCCGGTGCAGAACCCGAGCGTGGCCGAGCCGGGCGCAGGCGGCCCGGTCGCCGACTTCGTGGCGTTCGTCGAGGCGCGCGCGCGCGACGCGGAAGACGGTACGCACGCCGTGACCGTGGGCCGGGAGCTCTGCTACCGCCTGCACCTGCCCGCGCGCGCGGCCGATGCGCCCCCCACGCCGCTCCTCATCTGGCTGTGCGACGACGGCTTCACCTGCGACGACGGCATCGACCTCTGGGTCGAGCGGCTCGGCGCGGGCGCGGCCATCGCGGCGCTCGCGCCTCCCTATCCCGAGACGCAGGAGGACCTGCAGGTGGGAGGCCGCTGGTTCTGGCCGGAGACCTTCGACAAGGACCTAGGCTTCCTGGCCGAGGGCATCGGCCGGATCTCCGGCTACCTGCTGCGCCACCACGCGCTCGACCCGAGCCGAGTGGTCATCGCCGGCGAGGGCACGGGCGCCACGATCGCGGCCGCGGTGGCGGCGCACGCGGGCGAACCCGGCCTCAAGGCCGTCGCGCTCCTGCCGCGCGGCTTCAGCAAGCTGCGCGACCTGCCGCTGCCCCTGCCCGAGGAGGGCGCGGCGCCTCCGCCCGCCGGGGACGCGGTTTCGCTCTCTGTCATCGCGCAGGCCGCGGACATGGAGTGGTGGGAAAAGGAACTCGCCGACTATCGCGGAACGGGCCTGGGAACGTCGCTCGCGCTTCTCGCCGAGGATCCGTGGAGGCGGGAGCGGCAGATCGAGGCGGCCCTCGGCGCCGCTCTCGGCCTGGCCCCGCGCGCGCGGACCGAGGGCGCGCGGCGCGTCCACGCCGCGCTCGAGAACGCCTCGCCGCGCGCCCGTTTCTGGGCGCGCCTGCACGCCCTGCGCGCCGCGGCCGCGACCGGGACGGAGGTGGCCGTGCTCTTGCCCGGCGAGGAGGCGCGCGACTCGACGCCGCTCGATCTCTCCATCCGCGCGGCCGACTTCGCGCGGCCGGGCGCGCTGCCCTTGGCGCCCGGCCCGTTCGGCGGCACCACGGTCGTCGTCCTGCCCGCGGGCCTGCCGGAGGAGGAGCGCGCGGCCTGGCGCGCGCTCGAGGAGCAGGAGGTGCTCTCGAAGCACAGCCGGTTCCACCGCCTGCGCGTGGCCCTGCCAGAAGGCGACAAGGCCCTGGAGGCGGTGCTCGCGCGGCTCGAGCAGGAGAAACGCAAGAACGTGCTCATCGTGCCCGCGGTCTTCTGCGCCGCGCCCGAGGAGATGCGGCGCCTGCGCGGCCTTGCGGCCGAGCACGATGACGACATGACCCTGCACTGGTGCCCCGGGCTCGGCGCCAGGCTCGGCCTCGCGCGCGGAGAATGAACCCGTCCGGGAAGCGCCGCCCTCGGCCGGCAGCGCCGGTCGAGCCCGCGCCGGTCGATCCTCTCGACGCTGAGGCTGCCGCCCGCCTGCCCGCGGAGCTGCGCCTCGGCACGTCCTCGTGGGCCTTCCCGGGGTGGACCGGGATCGTCTACGCAGAGAAGGCCTCGCGCGAGCAGCTCTCGCGCGCAGGGCTCACGGCCTACGCGCGCCACCCGCTCTTCCGCACCGCGGGCGTGGACCGCACGCACTACGCGCCGCTCAGCGCCGCGCAGTTTCGCGCGCACGCCGAGCAGGTAGGCAGCGACTTCCGCTTCCTGGTCAAGGCGCACGAGGCGCTGACCATCCACCGCTACCCGGATCACCCGCGCTACGGGCGGCGGCGCGGCGCCGAGAACGAGATGTTCCTGGACGTCGATCACGCGGTGCGGGCGGTGATCGAACCCATGCTGGAGGGACTCGGCGAGAAAGCGGGGCCCCTCGTGTTCCAGGTCGCGCCGCAGGATCTCCGGCCGCTCGGCGGCGCCGCGGCATTCATCGACCGCCTGCACGCCTTCCTCGGCCGCCTGCCGCGCGGCCCCCTGTACGCGGTCGAGGTTCGGAACCGCGAGCTGCTCGGAGCGCGCTACGCGGCCGCGCTCCAGGACGCGGGCGCGGTGTCCTGCCTGACCGCGCTGTCGCGCATGCCGGCTCTTCCCGAGCAGTGGCGCGCGAGCGCGGCGGCCGAGGGGCGCGCGCTCGTCGTGCGCTGGATGGTGCACCGCGGGCACACCTACGAGTCGGCGGCCGAGCAGTACGAGCCGTTCGACCGCCTGGTGGAAGAGGACGAGGAGACGCGCCGCGCGATCGTGAATCTCGCTGCGGCCGCCGCCCGAGCGGGGAAGCCGTGCTACGTCATCATCAACAACAAGGCGGAGGGCTCAGCGCCGCTCTCGGTGTTCCGCCTGGCGCGTGCGATCGCACGCGAGCTGGGAGATTCCCCGGAGGCGGCGGGCGCTCCGTGCCGATAGGAGCGGCATGGACATCCTGCGCGCCGGCGCCGAGATGATGCGAGCCGCCGAGCGGCGGCTCGACGTCGCCGCCGAGAGGCTGGTGACCCGCCCCGTCGACCCGAGCGACCTCATCAACGTCTCGATCGCCGAGGACGAGGCCCAGATCGGCGCGAAGCTCGTCGAGGCCGGGAAGAAGATGACCGGCGCTCTGCTCGACGTGCTCGCCTGAGCACCAGCCGCGCCGCGGTCAAGCCGATCGCGGCATGACGATTGCCGGCGCGGCTCGGTGTCACTCCCGCTCCTGAGCTGCTAGAAGAACGTGCCATGAGGATCGCCATTCCCGCCCTCGCCGTTCTCGCCGTCGCCGCCTGCGCCACCCACCGCGCCCTGCAGGACGTTCCAGCGCCGCTCCTCAGGACCGTCTCGGGATACGAAGCGGCGGCCACGGTCGATCTCCCCGAGATCAAGCCCCTGGAGAGTCCCGTCCTTCATAACGTCTACCGCCTCTCCAAGGACATCGTCTCGGGCGCCGAGCCCGAGGGGGAGGAGGCGATGAAGGCTCTGGCGGACCTGGGCATTCGCACGGTCCTGAGCGTGGACGGCAAGGCGCCGGACGCGGCCTCCGCCGCGGCGCACGGCATGCGCTACGTCCACGTGCCGATCCGCTACCACGGCATGACCAGCGACGAGATGCTGGCGATCTCCAAGACCTTCCGCGAGCTGGAGGGCCCGTTCTACGTCCACTGCCACCACGGCGAACATCGCGGCCCGGCCGCGGCCGCCATCGGCCGGCTGGTGCGGGACGGCGCGTCGCGCGAACAGGCGCTCGCCGAGATGCGGCAGTGGTGTGGGACTTCGCCGAAGTACCCGGGCCTGTACGACGCCATCGCCTTCGGGGATCTGCCGGACGGCGAAGAGACCGAGGACTTCGACTTCGACTTCCCCGCGGTGCGCCGTTTCGCGGGGTTTCGCCAGGCAATGGTGGAGGTCAGCCGGGCCTGGGAGACGGTTGAGAACCTCTCCAGGCTGGACTTCGGCCAGGACCCGTCCCATCCGGACGCGAGCGCGCGAAACGAGGCAGAGAAGCTGGCGGAGGTCTTCGCCCAGTGCCGGGACCTGGACGAGGTGCGGGAGCGGCCGGAGGACTTCCTTGGCTGGATCGGCCAGTCCGAAGAGGACGCGCGCCAGGTCGCCTTGTTGCTCGTGCGCCTCGAGGGCGGCGACGCTGGCGCGCTCGAACCGGCGCGGGAGGCCGTGGCGCGCGTCCGGCAGTCCTGCGCCGCGTGCCACGGGCGCTACCGGAACTGAGGAGGAGCGGGATGCGCGGGCCTCTCTCGGTGCCACGCCGCCTGGGCGCCCTCCTCATGCTCGCGCTTCTCGCGGCGCAGGGCGAACCACCATCCGAGGATCCGCTTCCCGAGGACTTGCCTCAGCCCCGGCTCCTCGGCCCGCGTTCGGGCGAAGCGCGCGGGAAGGCGCTGAGGCGCTTTGGCGGGAACGTTTCCACCGAGAAGGCGGTCGAGGCGGGCCTGGACTGGCTCGCGCGGCATCGCGCGGAAGACGGCCTCTGGGACGCGGACGGCTTTCCCGCGCACTGCGAGGAGGGCAAGGCGCCGTGCGAGGGCCTCGGCAAGGGGCAGCACGGCGAGGAGGTCCCCTGCCCCTTCGACGGCGCCATCTCGGCACTCGCCGTGCTCGCCTTCCTCGGCCATGGACATCTCCCGGGCGCGGCCGGCGATCCCCACGGAGAGCTGCTCGAGGAGGCGCTGCCGAAGCTCGCCGAAGGCGGCGCGGGCGACGTCTGGGAGCTGCCGCTCGCGCTCATGGCCCTCGCCGAGGCCGAGGCCATGGAGCGGCGCGGCCGCTTCGCCGCGGCGGCGCGCGCTCTCGCCGACACGCTCCTCTCGATGCGACAGCCGGACGGCGCGTGGGGATATGCGGCGCCCTATCGCGAGGGCTCGGATGTCCCGTACACGGCCCTCGCCGTGCAGGCGCTCGTGGCCGCGCGCGACGTTGGCTGTGAGCTTCCCGCCGACCTTGCTGCCGGAGTGGACCGCTTCCTCGCTTCGCTCGAATGCAGCGAGGGGCAGCTCGCCTACCTGAAGGACGGCAGGGAGTATGGCTACACGCCCACGGCCGCGAACGGCCACCTGGCCGCGGCGATCCGCGAGCTGCTGCAGGTGGACGTGGCGGGCGCGCGCCATCGCGCGCACCTCGCTCTCGTGGGCCGCAAGAAGCCGGCCTGGAAGATCCGCTTCGAGGAGGTGAACGTCCCCGGGCGCGGGAAGATCACGGCGCAGGTCGGGTCGCTCTCCATGTACCAGTGGTGGTACGGGACGATCGCATCCTTTCACCACGGCGGCGCGGCCTGGAGCGCATGGTTCAAGAGCGCGAAGAGCGCGCTCGTCGACCACCAGCGCACGGACGGCTGCGCGCGCGGCTCCTTCGATCCCGTTGGCACCTACGAACGCCAGACCGGCGGCCGCGTGTTCGCGACCGCGCTCGGCGTGCTCATCCTCGAGCAGCCCTACTCGCAGCAGCGGCAGGAGTGAGGAGCGGGGCCGCCCAGCCGCCTCACGCCTCGCCGTCGCACGCGCGCGCCAGCGCGATCGCGAACTCGGCGAGGTCGCCGAGGTCCTGCGCGAGCGACGCGTGGATGATATTGTGGTCGAGGTCCGCGTAGCCGTGCACCAGGCGATTGCGCATGCCGGCGGCGAGGGCGAGCCGCGAGCCCAACTCCTGATCCAGCACTCCGCTCTCGGCCAGGATGATGGGAATCTGGCGCAGCGTGAGGGGCTTCTTCAGCCCCCTGGCTGCGATCAGGTGGTTGCCCGCGTCCAGCATGGCCTCGAGAGCGATGCGCAGGTAGTGCTCTGCCAGAGCGCGGCTCGTTTGCGAGGCCAGGTACTCGGGCAGGGGCATGGCGGCGATCGGGGCGAGCTCGCGCAGGGCCTCGCGCAGCCTGGCGAGGCGCGCGCCCAGGATAGCGTGGTCAACCAAGGACTCGTCCCTCCCTGAGCTGCCGGAACAGCTCGTCATCGTAGACCCTGGAGAAGTAGTGGAAGTCCAGGGCCTCCTTGATGGCCGCTGCCTCGAAGCGCACGCGCGCGGCCTCGCTTCTCGCGTACAGCAGGCGCCCGTGGCGCACGACCCGATCCTTGATGGCCGGGCCAGCGCGGTTCAGCACGACCAGGTCCACGTCGTCCCGGCCAGCGAGCTGCTCGAGTGCGCCGGAGAGATCGAGCTCCACGTGCGAACAGAGCCGGTCGGGTTCGAGCAGCACCGCCAGGTCGAGATCGCTGAGCGGCCCCTGGGTTCCGTGCGCGTGCGCGCCATGCAGGTAGAGCAGGAGGATGGGCTGCTCCGGACAGAACGCGGCGAGCTTCTGCGCCAGCGCTTCGACGTCGCTGGCGGAGAGGACGGGCGATCCGGTGCTGTCGGTCTGGTGGCGCATCGTGCTTTCGTCCCGGCTCTCGCCGGGAGCGCAGAACATTGTAGCTGCCGTGCGGCCGCCTGGCTCGCGATCGCCGCCCCTCCGTCCTTGCTGTGCGTCCGCCTCAGTTTGACAGCCCCCAGGCCGCGTTCGAGAGCGTGAAGCCCACGCCGGAGAGCGCGCTCGGGTCGGCCACCGCCCACTGCACGTAGCACGAGGTCTGCGCCGGAATGCCCGCGGGCCAGTTCGCGGCCACGACGAGCTGGCCGGCGACGCTGGCCTTGACCGGCACCACGACCGAGAACACCGGCCAGAGCATGCCCTGGGAAAAGGGCAGCGCCTGCCAGTCATTCGAGGTGATGAGCAGGCACACGGCAGACTGCGGAGCGTTGGCCAGTCCGATGTAGACGGTCGACCCGTACTGCAGGGCGCCCCAGGCCGAAAGCGCCGGCTTGCCGAGAGCGCCCGCGGTCCCACCGCCGAGCTGCGTCCAGGAGCCGGCCGCCGGATGGAGCAGCCGCTCATGCAGGAAGGCGTCCTCCGCGCCGTTCCCGTCCCCGGGCACGAGGCTCGGGGCCGAGGAGTAGAAGGCCACGAAGCGCCCGTCCGCCGACAGGCAGGGACTCCCCGAGTGCCCGCCCTGCGCCTGCGCTCCGCTCGAGTCCACGCTGGCGCGCTGCGTGGTGCCGGCCACGAGGTCGCGCACGAACACGTCCTTCCAGCCGTTTCCGTCCCCGGGCGCGAGGTTCGTGGCCCAGGACTCGAACGCCACGCAGCGTCCGTCCGCCGACACGGAAGGGAAGTACGAGCTGCCATTCCCCTGCACTCCGGCCGAGTCCACGCTGGCGCGGACCGTGGTCCCAAGCTGCGTGTCGCGCAGGAAGATGTCGAAGGTGCCGTTCGTGTCCCCGGGAACCAGGTTCGTGGCGCGGGAGAGGAACGCCACGCAACGCCCGTCCGCCGCCAAGGAGAGCGAAGCGCCCGGGAAGATCCAGCCGGACACGTCGTTCCCCAGCGCCCCGGCGCTGGAGACGCTGGCGAGCGCGGTCGTTCCAAGCTGCGTGTCGCGCACGAAGACGTCCCCGTAGCCGTTCACGTCCCCCGGGACGAGGCTCGAGGCATAGGACCAGAAGGCCACGAAGCGCCCGTCGGCGGACACCGCGGCGCTGTACGAGCTGTTGTCCGCTGGCGCGCCGCCTTGCGCCACGCTGACCAGCAGGGTCGTCCCGCTTTGCGTGTCGTGCAGGAAGATGTCCGTGTGGCCGTTCGTGTCCCCGGGGACCAGGTTCGCCGCGGCGGACTCGAAGGCCACGAAGCGCCCGTCCGCCGACACCGCCGGATACCAGGAGTTCCCGTTCCCCTCGACTCCTGCCGAGGACACGCTCGCGCGCAGCGTGGTCGCGGTCGCGGTGTCGCGCAGGAACACGTCCACCGCGTTGTTCGTGTCCCCGGGAACCAGGTTCGTCGCGTAGGAGTAGAACGCCACGCGCCGCCCATCCGCCGCCAGCGAGAAGCTGAACGAGTTGCCGTTCCCCTCGACGCCCGCGGACGACACGCTGGCGCGCACGGTCGTGCCGGCGAGCGCGTCGTGCAGGAACGCGTCCCAGGCGTTGTTCGTGTCCTGAGGCACGAGGTCCGCGGCCTGGGAGCGAAACGCCGTGAAGCGCCCGTCCGCCGAGAGCGCGGGCCCGCCGAAGCCGTTGCTCCACTGCGCGCCGCCGGCCTCCACGCCAACGCGAAGCGTCTGGCCCGCGAGCCGGGGCAGGCAGCTTCCTTCGGCGAAGGAGCGCATGTCCGCCGCGGACTGCGGGTGGAAGTAGGTCGTGATGTTCGTCATGCCGCCCGCGCACACGTGGCAGTAGCTCATCACCGTGCCGCTGCTCGTGCACACTTGCTGCGTCTGGCACGGGCCGAAGGAGCCGGGCGGCGCGCACTCGTCGAGCGGCGGGCAGTAGCCGTGCGTGTGGATCGCGTTGAAGTTGTGGCCGATCTCGTGCGCCACCACGAAGAAGTCCCAGTTCGCCCAGCCGCCCGGGACCAAGGGAAATGGCGTGGTTCCGCCGATGCCGGTCGAGACGCCGAACGACCAGTCCCGGTTGCACACCGTCCCGAGGTAGGCCACGCCGCCGCCGAAGATCGCGCCCGAGACGAAGTGGTGCACGTCCGCGGCGACCGGCGCCGCACCCTGGTCCCAGGCCTGGCGGAACTCGTCGAGCAGCGTGCCCGCCGAAGCGCCCGGAGTGTCCGGCGCCGCCCATGGATCGTTCGCGTTGTCATGCAGGCCGAGGTACACGGGCACGAGCACGATACCCGCCTGCTCCTCGTACCTGAGGCTCGCGGCGCCGAGCAGGGCGAGCGCGTAGGCGCGCGCCGCGTCGAGGTCGTTGAACAGGGAGTAGAACTGGAAGTCGGTCTCGAGCGCCAGGCGCGCCTGGATCAGGGGCAGCGTGCCCGTTCTCCCGCCCGCAGCGCTGGAAGGAGAGCGCGACGGCCCGAAGCCCGCCGGTCGCGGCACGGCCGGTGGCGGAGTGGAGCAGCCTGCGGGCGGCGTTGCGCCGAGCTTCCTCAGGTCGCCGTCCCTGAGCAGGAAGTGCGCGGGGCTCGCCCAGCCGCCCGCTTCCCCGGGCCCGGCCAAGAGGTGCACCAGCTCGCCTCCGCAGCGCAGCCAGCCGCGCGTGCCGCGCCGCGAGAAGGCGAGGAACACCTCGCTCTCCGGCTCGCCCGAGACGAAGCCCGACCAGAAGGTCAGGTCGAGCCCGCCCGTGAGAGTCTGCCCTGGCGCGAGCGAACCATTCCTGCCCACGAGCCCGGACGCGGGCGGCCAGGCAAAGCGCTCGAGGCGGAGGTCCACTGCGCGCCCGCCCGGCAGGGGAATATCCGCAAGACGCACGAACTCCTCGCGCGCGAGCCGCTCGCAGAGGCCAGGCTCGAGCGCGACCTCGAGGCCGAGCGCTCCCCGGTCCAGCACGGCGACGATCGCCTGGTCGAGCCGGACCGGGTCCTTCTGCGCCGCGCGGGCGGGAGGCGCGAGGAGAAGCGCGGCGGCGAGGCAGAGGATGGCGATCAACGGGTGCTCACGCAGACGGATGGAAAACACGGACGCCTCCTGTTCAGCAACACGGCAGCGCGCTGTCAGGCGACCTCGTCTCGTGACCCCAGCCGCCGCTTGATTGCGGCTCCGCGCGCGTCTCCTGGCGCGCGTGGCGCGCATACCGCTGCTGGTCGGCGGCAGCGGGCGGTTGGGCCGCTCCTTCATGCGGAGCGCTCAAGCCGCCTCACGGCTATCAGGTCGCCGTCAGCCACCGCGCGCACATCGCGCTCGTTCAGCGTCACGAGGGCCTCCGTCCTTCCTGATGCGCTGACGAACTCGACTTCGAGTCCATCCGGCTCATGGACTTGGACGACGGCCCCGAGGTCACCCTTCCGCAGGCCCAGTTCTGGAAGGTCCCGGTTCAGGACCACGGTCTCGAGTTGCTTGAATCTCACGATCTCGCTCCAGGGGAGGCCGTGACGAAGCGTGGGGAATCCTCACGGCAACGAGAGCTGCGGCCCTTCCAGCGGGGCCCTCGATCCCACCGCGGACATCGTACTTCTGTCCGTACCTGTTGGTTTGGGTGGCTACGGCGTCGTTGTCCAGCGCGTGTCTCCGAAGGTCGGCCACCAGATGCTCCCATCCCGCCGCCGAGTAACCCAGCGCCGCGAAGAACGCGGCCTTGAACCTGCCCCGGGATGCGAATCCGACAGCAGGTAGTCGCGGACCTTCGCTCCGTCGACAGCTGCTCGCTCCACACCTGGCAGGTTCACAGGCTCCCTTTCATTCAACGCCCATGCTCACCGCACGCGAACAATACGCCGGACCGCCCGGCGCTGCATTATACCGCGAGACCGGCCCCCGATCCTCAGCGCGGCGGACGCTGCGACAGGCCGCGGGCGGTCACCAGGTAGACCGCGAAGCTGCCGAGCCAGTGGCCGCCCTCGTAGTGTTCGCCGGTCACGGCGGAAAGCCCGGCGGCGCGGTGCTCGCGCGCGGCGTCGAGCAAGCAGGCGACCCTCGGGTCGCGCTCGGGCAGGCCGCTCGCGATGCCCTCGAGCATCCAGGCGCGCGAGAGGTTCAGGCCGTCGAGGTGGACGAGCTTGCCGTCCGCCCGGTCGGTCACCACCGCGGGCGAGAGCCACGTCGCGGCGCCATTCAGCGGCAGTTCGGGTAGGAAACGGCCGAGCCAGGCGGCGAACTCCGCCGGCTCGAGCACGCGCCGCATCACGTCGGCCTCGGCCAGCCCTGGGGAGAGGAAGTCCTCCCCGCCCGGCTCGAAAGCCAGGCTCCAGCCCTTGTCCTCGAGGTAGTAGTCGCGCGCGCGCGAGGCGGCGAGCGCGGCCATCTCCTCGCGGCCGCTCGAGCGCGCCCAGTCGAGGAGGAGACCGAGCGCGAAGGCGGTCTGGCTGTGCTCGCCGGTGCGCACCGGGCTGCTGACGCACCAGGCGCGCCAGCAGCCAGTGGGCGTGCACCGCCGAGTGCCAGTCGTAGCAGCCGAAGAAGGCCGGCGTCAGCTCGCGCGGCGGCCGCACGTCGCCGTCGCCGCTCAAGACGTGCGCGATCTTGTTCGGGTACTCGCGGTGCACGCAGTCGAGCGCCAGGCCGGCGAAGCGCTCGGCCGCCGCCACGTCGAAGTCTCCGCTCGCGGCGAAAGACAGCGCGAGGACAGGGGCCAGGATCAGCGTCATTCCCATGCGTCTCCTTCCGCGGCCCGCCAGCAGTACCAGGCGGCGACGGACCGATAGGGCCGGAACCTCTCGCCGAGCGCAGAGAGCGCCGCGGGCAACGGCGCCTCCTCCAGGCCGTAGGCCGCCTGGTAGCCCTTACGCACGCCGTGATCCGAGACCGGCCACACGTCGAGCCGGCGCAGCTCGAAGATCAGGAACATCTCCGCGGTCCAGCGGCCGATGCCGCGCACCCGGACGAGCTGCTCGACGATCTCCTCGTCGCCGAGGCGGCCGAGGCGCGGCAGGGCGATCGCCCCGTCTCGCACCTGCGCGGCGAGGTCGGCGATGGAAAGCGCCTTGTTCCGGGACAGCCCGGCTGAGCGGAGCTGCGCGGGAGAAAGCGCGAGCACGGCCTCGGGCGTGACCGCGCCCGCGAGCAAGTCCTCGAAGCGGGCGTGGATCGCGGCCGCGGCCTTGCCCGCGAGCTGCTGAAACACGATGGCGCGGGCGAGCGCCGCAAAGGGCGTCAAGCGCCTGGGCGGCAAGCGGCAGGCGCCGTAGCGCTTCGCCAGGGCCGCCATCACCTTGTCGCGCACAGCCAGCTCGCTGCTTGCCTGCCTCAGGGAGATGCGCGTCATTCGCCCTCCATAACATCGCGGCCGCGTCGTGTCTCGTTTCGTCACATCGCAGGCTACCGCCCGCAACCCAGTTTCAAGACGGACGCCATGCCCGCGCTCTCATCGCGTCACGCCGGCGGAGTCACAGGTGTCGGGAGTTCAAACAGTCCGCCCGAAGGTCGTGAATTCCAGATGAGCCTCTCCTGCGGAGAGGCTCAGTCGGTCCAGAAGGAGCGCCCGTCCGACCGATGAAGGGAGTCACGCCGCCTTGTCGGTACGCTAATCTCTGCGCATGACCCTGCAACACACAGATTCCTTCTGGCCGCGCGCGCGGTGGACCGCTCGCTCCGGCCTCGCCCGCCGCGCCGCGGGCCTGACCGCGTTGGTGCTGCTCTGCTGCGGCCGGGCGCCAGGACGCACCGCGGCCCAGGACGCTGCGGCCGAGCCGCCGCCGGCTCCGGTCGGCCCGAGGATCTTCTGCTCCCAGCCCGTGGGCGACTACGGAGAGGTGCTGCAGGGCGTGGTCCTCACCCACACCTACCTGCTCGAGAACAAGGGCGACGCCGACCTCCTGATCCTGCACCTGCAGCCGAAATGCGGCTGCACCATCCCCCACATCTACCAGGGCAACCCGCGCGTCGAGGTGCTGGTCGACAAGACGGCGCTCATCGGCAGCAAGCCGATCGCGGTGGTGAAACCGGGCGAGTCCCTCGACCTCGAAATCGAGCTGGACGGCACGCTCATGCCGCCCAAGCCGCTGACGAAGTCGGTGCACGTGCGCAGCAACGACACGACGCAGCCCAAGTTCGAGCTGGTGGTCAAGGCGGACATCAAGGAGGCGGTGTTCGTCGAGCCCAATCCCATGCAGTTCGGCGACGTGGTGTGCGGCACGCAGAAGACCGTGCGCGCCACGGTACGCCTGGCCGAGGGCGTGTCCCTCGACCTCAAGGGGGTCAATGCCGCGCCGCCGCTTTCCGCGACCTTCGCCCGCATCACGGCCGAGGACCCTGCCGCCCCGCCCTGCTGGAGCGTGGACGTGACGCTCACCGGTCCGGAAAAGACCGGCATCCTCGCGCTGCCGCTCTTCCTCGAGACCGACCACAAGAAGCTCACGCGGATCGCGCTGCGCATCATCGCCCACGTGCGCACCACCGTGAG
>JACQZJ010000125.1 GCA_016213895.1 Planctomycetota bacterium
CGCTGATCGACGACCTGGGCACGATCGTGAAGAACGAACTGCGCACGCCCGGGGCGACCAAGACCTTCCGGCTCACGACGCTGCCCACGCCGGTGCAGCGGCGGGCGTTTGACCTCCTTGGAATCTCACGGCTTGGATGATGTAGCCAGAACCTGATGCGATGACTCGACTCAAGTCACACGCTGGCACGGACCTGGCGCTTCAGCCCAGCAGAACTTCCGTCTAAGGGCGGTCGCGCCAACCACTTCGAGGTGCGCCCTTGCGCCAGCGGAGCCTGCGGGCGCAGGCACGCACGGCCGTGACGAGCCGCTTCGGCGGCTCGGCGCGGCCGTGCTGCCGAAGCCCCAGGCGCAGCGTGATCTGCTCTCGGGCCCGGCGACAACCGCGGTCCTCCGCGCAAGCTCCCAACCCCTCCTCCTCTTCACCCTCACTCCCCCGAAACGATGCGAGCAAGTCTTTCTGGCGCAGCACGCCGGAAGATGGGAAGTTGCGCACGGGCCACGCCGCGGACCCTTTGCCGGCCGCGACGCAGCTGGACCCTTGAGGAGGAACCGATCCGTGCGCGTCACCACGTTACTCAACAAGTTGCTCCACCTTCCAGGGTTCTTCGCCACCGGCGTCTCCTTTGAGCCGGAGGGCCTTGTCGTCGTGGGGCGGCGCTCCTTGCAGCGCCTGCGCTGCCCGCATTGCGGCCATACCAAGTGCGGGCGCAAGTCGAGCCGCATCCGGCGCTGGCGGCACCTCGGTCTTGGCCAGTGCGCGGTCTGGATCGAGGGCGAGATCGCTCCCCCCTGCGAAACATGTACGATGAAGCATCGACCGAGTAGGTGGTCATGGTGGCCGAGCGACGGGAATCGAGAACCGCGATGGGAATGCGAGGGACGTTGGTCTTCGCGGCAGCCGTCCTGACGCCGTTCGTCGCTGGCATGTTCTGTGATCGGCTCTTCGTGTCCGAAGGAAAGTCTCCTGATATCATTCTCGCTTCCATCGATGAGGTCCTCCGGTCGCTGGAGAACATCGAGGCCACGATGGATGTCGCGGCGAGAAGCCGGTTCTGTTCCTGCTGTGTCGAGGCCCCGGAGGACCCGGTTCGTGCCGTGATCGGTATCGTGGACGGGCCCGCCGAATCACGTGAGGAGGTTGGCTCAACTACCGTCAGGGGCGACCCTCACGACTCGTGCTGGGCTGCCGCGCTCGACCCGGTCATGGCACGAACTCTCCTGGAGATAGGTCTGACGCCGTTTGATGCCGGCGTCGCCAAGATCCTGAGCGAATCAAGGTTGGCCCTGGATTCCAGCGAGGAGCGATGCAATCTTGTTTGCGACGATCTCCGTGCGCAGCGCGACATGAATGTCATTGGCAGGCGCGCATACAATGAGCAGCACGAGCATGTCGTGGCGCAAATGGTGGCTGAGAGGAAGGAGATCGTGAGCGTAATGCGGGCGAAGCTCCTATTGCTGTCTCGGCAGTGAGGTGCTGGTGTCGCGTCACGGCGGCGCGGCAGAGGAACGTAGCAGCTTGGGGCGATTTGGGGCGTGGGCCGCCGCGAGGCGGGAATGCGAAGTCGGTAGTCAACAGGGCCCTTCGTCCCGCGGCGGCCTTGTTCGTTGCAGCGGCGCAGAGAAACCGGTGGCTGCTCAGCTCGCGATCGAGGCGCCGCGTGTCGCGAAAAGCCTCGTGACGGTGGCTCAGAGTGCCGGAGCCGCCCGCTCCCCGTGGTTGCGGCTGATCAGGCGAGGCCTGAGCCCGCGGTTGACGTGGTACAGGAAGTACCCGCCGTGGCAGAGCAGGTCCATGTCGGTCGCCTGCATGTAGTGGGCCTTGATGCGTTCGACCTCTTCCGGGCTCATGCCGGACCTGCAGCGCAGGGCGAAGTCCCCGCCGATGTCCACGATCTCGGCATCGAACTCCTCGGGGTGCGCGGCGACGTAGGTGCCGAACTCGAAGTAGAAGGAGCCGACGAAGACGTCGAGGTCGATGGTCTCGCGGTGGCGCTCGAGGAAGCGCACCGTGTCCTGGTGCTCCTCGAGGGTCTCGGTGGGGAAGCCGGCGAACCAGGAGACCTGCGCCAGGATGCCGCCGTCATGCAGGGCGCGCAGCATGGCCGGCACCCGGTCGATGCGCGTGCCCTTGCGCATCAGGTCGAGCACGCGCTGGTTGGCCGATTCCATGCCGAAGTGCAGGGCGCGCAGGCCGCCGTCGTAGAGGCGCTTGACCTGGTCGGGCCGGGCGAAGAGGTCGTAGAACTTGGTGTTGGCGAACCAGGAGACGTCGAGCCCCTCGGCCGCGATCATGTCGGCCAGCTCCCACATGGTGCGCGGCGGCAGCAGCGAGTCCCAGAAGAAGACGTGGCGCGCGCCGTTCCTCTCCACCAGCCGCTTGACGTCCGCGAAGACGCGTTTCGGGCTGCGCATGTCGAAGTTGGAGTGGAACGCTTCCGAGCAGAAGGCGCAGCGGTTGTACGCGCAGCCGCGCGAGGTCATCAGGCCGAAGAGCGGCTCCGGCTTGAAGTGGGAGTCGAAGTTGGCGCCGTCGTAGCTCGGGCCGGGAAGCAGGTCCATGCTCGCGGCCGCGCCGCGGCCGCTGAAGGCCACGCCGCCGTTCCGGCGCCAGTAGAGGCTGCGCACGTCGCCGAAGGCGCGCCGGCCCTGCAGCGCCTCGGCCAGCTCCACCACGGCGGCGCCGCCCTCGCCCACCACGGCGAAGTCGATGAAGTCGAAGAGCGTGGGGTCGGCGAAGAGCTGCTTCTCGTACTTGGTGACCTGCGGGCCGCCGATCGCGATGCGCGTATCCGGGCGCGCCCGGCGGATGCGCGCCGCGATGCGCAAGCCCTCGATGATCTGCTCCTGGAAGGGCATGGTGATGCCGACCAGGTCGGGCTCGGTGGAGAGGACCGAGTCGATGATCCCGGCGTCCAGGGCGCGCGTCACCGGGTCGTCCTGGCCGGAGGTGAGGACCTCTGCGAGCTGCGGCAGTTAGCGGTCGATGAACGGCGAGAGGTTGACGATGGAGCCGAGCAGGAAGCTCATGGCCGCGACCAAGCGGTCGAGCGCGAGGCGGTACTCGCGCGGGTCGTAGAAGCGCTCGGGGTGGCGCAGGGTGTCGGCCGCCTGCCAGCCCTCGAGGGCCGTCTCCAGCGGCA
>JACQZJ010000126.1 GCA_016213895.1 Planctomycetota bacterium
CGCCGCGGCGCTCCTCGTCGTTGAAAAAGCCGCGCGCCTCGACCGCAAAGAGGGGCGGGCGCCGCTCGCGGCGCTCGCCCTGATCGGCGTCGTGGTCGCGGTCCAGGCGCCGGTGCTCCTGTCCGACATGAAGGGCGGGCCGCGCTTCCCCTGGCGCGCGGCGCTCCTGCGCCTCGACCGCACGGAGCAGAGCGGGGCCGCGATCCACACCACGCAGCCGCGGGTGGTGGAGACGCTCACCGGCCGCGAGGTCCGCGACTTGCCCGGGTCGGCCAAGGAGTTGGACGCGCTCCTCTCCGGCGGAGCGCCCGCCGTGCTCCTCCTGCCGATCGAGGGCGGCGCGCTCTATGGAGCGTCCGATCCGTCGCTCCTTGCCGAGGTCGAGCGCCGCAGGGTTGCCTCCTTCGAGATCATGACCAGACGCTTCGACCTCTACCGCTTCGAGGTGCGCGCGTTCATCTTCCCGTAGCAGCCCGGCCGCTCCAGCGCGTCTCGGCCTGGCCCTTCTTCAGGTTCTCGTAGCGCGCCAGCACGAACAAGAGGTCGGAGAGGCGGTTCAGGTACTTCACCACTGCAGGGGCGACCTCCTCCTGGCGCTTGAGCCCCACGGCGGAGCGCTCCGCGCGGCGGCAGACGGTGCGCGCCACGTGCAGGTGCGCCGCGCAGGGCGCCCCCCCCGGCAGCAGGAAGCTGGCGAGGGGCTGGAGCTCGGCGGAGAGCCGATCCACGTGCGCCTCGAGGGCGGTCACGCGCTCTTCCTGCAGGAGCGGCGCCCGCTGGCTGCCTTGCTCGGCGGCGGGCAGGCTCAGGTCGGACCCGAGGCAGAGCAGGTCGTTCTGGATCTCCTCGAGCACGGCCGCGACCGCCGCGTCCGGAGCGCAGGCGCGGGCCAGGCCGATGCACGCGTTCAGCTCGTCCACCGTGCCGTACGCGGCCACGCGCTGGTCGTCCTTGGGCACACGCCGGCCGGAGCCCAGCATGGTGAAGCCGTCGTCGCCCGCGCGCGTGTAGATCCTGGCTCGTCCTGGCATGGGTCCCTCCGGAAGGGGCGGGCGCGGCAGGCGGCGGCGCCCCGGCTCACTGCATCCTGATCGTGACCTCGGCGCTCTCGCCTTCCTTCATCGCCACCCGGGCGCTGCCGGAGAGCGCGCTCTGGCCGCCGTCGACGGCCTGATTGACGCTCAGCGTGCCGCTCGCAGCCGTCCCCACCTCCATCCACATCCACTCCTCCTCGCCCGGCCACTCCCAGGAGGTCTCCTCGCGGCCGTCGTCGCCGGTGAAGCGTAGGATCACCCACGTGTCGGAGAGCACTTCCCGGCTCGCTCCCTCGAGCCGCACCTTCACCCAGCCGCCGCTCTGCATGACCACGTCCAGCGGGCCGGTCGCGCGCTGCGCCGCCACGCGGATGGAGTTCACGGTCTGCGTGACGAACCCCTTCACGCGGACCGTGAGGTCGAACGCGCCCGCCTGCAGGTTCTCCAGCACGTAGCGGCCGTCCGCGTCGCTCTCCGCCGACTGCCCCCAGCCGAAGGACGCGACCGCGCCCTGCCCCCGGTTCACGGACACGTCGGCCGCGGCGATCGGCTGCTGCTTGGCATCGAGGATGCGGCCGCTGATGGAGCCGATGCCCACTTCGACCGTCACCTGGCTCTCGATGTTGGAGTTCACGCGCACCTGCCCGCCTTCGAAGGCGATCGACCAGGTCTTCATGACGACGAGGGCGTAGTTCGCCGGAGCGAGGCGCCGGAAGCGGAAGCGGCCGAGCGCGTCGGTCTTCACGTTCTCGCCCCAGCGGTAGCGGCGCTGCCGGCCGCTGTCATCCACCACGTTGACCACGACCGAGACGCGCGCCGCCGGGCAGCCGTTGAACAACACGACTCCCGCGAGCGAGCCGGGATCGATGCGCTCCACGGTCACGTCGTGCTGCGCGGTCTGGCCGTCCTCGACCAGCACCGGGAAGCGCTCCGCCTCCGGGATCTCGCGGCTGTCGCCGCGCCGCCGGTCGGACGAGAAGGGCATGCCGGAGCGGGAACCGTCCTCGAGCCGCGCCTGCACGCTGTAGCGCCCGGCCGGCAGCCCCTCGATGCGGTAGCTGCCGTTCTCCAGGGAGACGGCCTTGCCGCTGCCGTTCGGCCCGCGCGCGTCCACCTCGAGCGCCGGCTCCGGAACGTTGCGGTTGTTCACCACTCTCCCCTCGATCGCGCCGCCCTTGGTGAGGAGCATCTCGACCGGCTCGGGTTCCACGCCGGGGCGCACCTCCACCCCGCCCGCGATGGCGCGGGCGTAGCCCTTCTTCTCGGCCGCGAGGGCGAAGCTCCCCGCCGCCAGGGTGGCGCAGCGGGCCAGCCCCGCCTGGTCGCTGACGATGCGCTCGATCCACTCGCCGAGCGCCTCCGGCCAGGCCTCGATGCGCCCGCCCGGGCCGATGCGCACCGGCGCCGGCTCCTGCGAGCTGTCGGGGGGAGCGGCCCGGTGGACGTTGACGATCGCGCCCGCCACGGGCTCCCGCTTCTCCGCGTCCAGCACCTTCACCGTGAGGCCGAGGCCGGGATCGACGCGCACCAGGATCCCGGACATGCCGCTCGATTCACCCGCGAGCCGGAACTCGGTGGACTCGCCCGGAGCGAATCCCTTGGCGTGCGCCTCGATCTTGAAGCGCCCGCCCTCGCTGTTGACGCTGAAGGCGAGGGAGAAGGTCCCGTCCACCTTCATGTCCGTCTCGGTGTCCTCCCAGTAGCGCTCGAAGCGCGCCTCTTGCTCGTCTTCATCCCACGGCGGAATCCACAGCAGATTGAGGGACTCGGCCTCGACCGGCGCGCCGTCCCGGGAGTTGACCACCATGCCCTGCACTTGGCAGGAACGCCCCATGGTGATCTCGAGCGGCGCTCCGCCTGCCTCGACCTCGCCCACCCACTCCTGGCGGTAACCCCTGGCCGAGGCCCAGATCTGGTACTTCCCCGGACAGATGGAGTCGAAGCGGAAGCGTCCGTCCTGGTCAGAGGTCTGCTGTTCGCCGTACCACTCCCATGCGCCGCCTTCCTGCGTGCGGCTCACGCCGAGGCGCGCGCCGGCGATGCCGCGCCCGGCCTCGTCCACGACCCGGCCGGAGATCAGCGCCGCCGGGATGACGACCAGCTCGAGATCGTCGACCCGGTCCCCCTCGACGAACTCCCTCGTGACCGGCTCGGGCAGGGCATAGCCCTTTGCCTTGACGGTGATGCCGTGGCGGCCGGGGAAGAGGACCTCCTCCGGGAAGCGGCCTTCCGCGCCGGTCAGGATCGGCTTCTCCGACCACCTCCAGCCGAAGGCGACCTCCGCGCCGCTCAAGGGCAGGCCGCCGTCGGTGCGCACCTGGCCCGAGACCAGGGCGCCGCGCCGCAGCGGAACGTCGCCCACGTCGAAGACCAGCTTCTCGAAGACCTCGACGTCGTCCCTGCGGCCGAGCAGGCCCTCCTTGGACTGGACCTTGATCTCGAACTGCGGCGACGCCACGAGGTCGATGATGACGAAGCGCCCCTCCTGGTCCGTTTCGCCGCCGCGCTCATAGCGCGCGTACTCCTCGCCCGGCTCGACCTGCACGCCGAACTTCGCGGCCTCCTTGGGCTCCACGTGCCGCCGCACCACGACCTCGACTCCGGCCGCCGGCTTGCCGTCCTTGCCGATGACGCGCCCGCTGAGCCCGGTCGCGTCCGGCGGGATCCCTCCCGCGGCCGCCTCCTCGGCCGGCTCCTCCGCGGGCAGGCCCGCGGGCTCGCTCGCGGCGCGCTCGGCGCCGTCCCCCTGCTGCGCGTCCGCCACCCCCTCCGGCCCGCCGTCCTGAGCCGCCGCCTTGCCCAGGGCGGCCGCCTCGTTTTCAGCGCGGGGGTCGGCGGAGCCCCCTCCCCACACCAGGAACGCGCCCGCCAGCGCCACCATCAGAAGGACCGCCGCCATGACCGTGGCGGCGCGCGCTGACCCTCGCATCTCGCCCATCGCTGCCTTCCCGTTGCTCTCTCGGCGGGACTCTCGCCCTTCGATTCTACCCGAAAGCCGGCCGCGCGTCGCGCGGCCGCGCGCACGATCAAGAAACCCGGCCCGCGGCCCGCCGCAGCGTGAGCAGGGCCGCCTCGGCCGGCGCCCCCGCCCGGCAGGGGACGATGAGCACGCCCACGCCCGCAGTCACGTGAACGAGCGTCTCCCCCACGCGGTTCAGGCCGGGCGCGAGGCGGCTGCGCGCGCCGCCCCGCGCCAGCAGGCGCCCGAGCAGCGGAACCTGCCCGCCGTGCGTGTGGCCAGCGAGGAGCAGGTCGACGCCCCTGCCCGCGACGCGCTCGGCGACGTCCGGATGGTGGCAGAGCAGGACGACGACGTCCCCGGCGCGCCGCGGGGCGAGCGCCGCGTCCAGGTCCACGACCTTTCCTTCCTCCACGTCCTCGATCCCGGCGAGCAAGAGGCGCGCGCCGCGCGACTCGATGACGCGGCCCTCGTTGCGCAGCGTGGCGATGCCCTGGGCCGCGAAGACGTCGGCCAGCTCCGATTCGCGCCGGCCGTGGTAGTCATGGTTGCCGAACACGGCGAAGGCGCCGATCCGGCGGCGGATCGCGCCGAGCGCCGGGGCCAGCTCGATCCCCTCCTCGACCCGATGCGTGATGTAGTCCCCGGTGAGGCAGAGCAGGTCCGGATCGCACTCGCTGACCAGCGCGACCAAGTCCGCGAGCGCCGCCGAGTCGAGGAACGGGCCGGCGTGGAAGTCGGAGAGGTGGGCGATGCGCAGGCCGTCGAGGGCGGACGGGAGGCCCGCGAGCAGGACGTCGCGCTCGCTGAGGCGGAGCGCGCCGCGCGCCAGGCGGGCGCGGTAGCGCGCCTTGCCGTTGAGCAGCCGCGAGCAGGTCCATTCGATGGCCGTCGCGGCCTGAAGCAGCGGTCGGCGGTAGCGGCGCGGAGCACGCCGCGCTTCCTGGTGCCCTCCGGTCGCGTCCACGACAGGAAGGTAGCACGCCGCGCGCCAGCGGCGTGCGTCAGCCCTCCTGCAGCATCCTGCGCAGCTCGTGCCTTTTGACCTTGCCGCTGCCGGTCAGGGGGAACTCGTCGACGAAGATGATGCGCGCCGGCACCTTGTGGTCGGCGAGGAACTGGCGCGCGCGCGGCTCTTCTGCAGGATGTAGACGATCTCCGGCAGCTTCAGCGCCGTGTTCGCCGTGACCAGGACCGCTCCGGCCCGCGCCAGGCCGTACTGCAGGGCGAGCCACTCGGGGATGTTGCAGGCCCAGACCACGGCGCGGTCTCCGGGCGCGAGGCCCGCGGCCACGCAGGCCGCCGCCACGCGGTCCGCTTCCTCGTCGAGGCGGCGGAAGGTCCAGCGCACCCCGCGCTCGGGCGAGACCACGGCCTCGCGCTCGGGAAAGAGCGCGGTCGCGCGCCGCAGGAGTCCGCTGACCGTGCAGTCTCGGATGGGGATGCCGCGCATGGTTCCTGACCCCTTCCGCGGGATCGCGCTGGGCGAATCAAACTGCTTCGACCACGCGCTCGATCCCCTCGGCGATGAGCCGCGACCAGGTTTCCATGTCGACGCCCGGGTCCGCCGCCAGCGTCTTCAGCTCCGCAAGCGGCACGAACGAGGCCTCGGTCAGCTCGCCGCGCCGCACCCGCGCCACTCCCTTGGCCACGCGCGCCGCGTGCACCACGCCGAAATGCACCGCGCCCACGGGGTTCGAGTCGTCGTTGATGATCCCGACCGGCCGGGCCGTGACCACCTCGTCGAAGCCCACCTCCTCGTCGAGCTCGCGCCGCGCGCACGCGGCCAGGAGGTCGCCGTCCCGGGCGTCCGGAGGATTGATGTGGCCGCCGAGGCCGATCGAGAGCTTGTCGTGCAGGCGCGCGTCGCCGCCCTTCTTCGAGCGCCTGAGCAGGAGCACCTCGCTGCCGCGCAGTATCACCACGTAGGGGATGATCTGCTGGAAGGAAGGGTCGGTCTCGGCGTGGCGCCGCTCCAGGAAGAAGCCCCTGCTGCGGGCGCGCTCGAGGTAGCGGCCGATCTCGTCGCCGTGCGTCGACCGCGGCAGGAAGCCGTGCGGGCAGCGTTCGTCGAACAGGTCGGCGCGCTTCACGACGTAGACGAACTCCACCGGGATCATCCTCCGTTGCCGTCGCTTTCTGCGCGAGCGCCGGCTACTCTACATGGCGGTTCCCGAGAGGAACAGGCGACCGCCCTCCGCTCTCCGGAGCGGGGGGAGGAAAGTCCGATCTCCACAGGGCAGGGTGCTGGGTAACGCCCAGGAGCCGCGAGGCTACGGAAAGTGCAACAGAGAGCAGACCGCCGCGCCGCGAGGCTCGCCTGGCGGCGCGGTAAGGGTGAAACGGTGCGGTAAGAGCGCACCAGCGGCGGGGGCGACTCCGCCGGCTCGGTAAACCCCACCTGGAGAAAGACCAAATAGGGGAGGATGATCCGGCCCGGATCGCCAGGACTCCCGGGTAGGTCGTTCGAGGTCGGCCGCAAGGCCGATCCCAGATCAATGGCCGCCGCCCGCCGAGCGCGGGAACAGAAGTCGGCTTACGTTCCTCTCGGGAACTCTTGATCTCCCCCCGCGGCTGCGGCCGGGACCGCTGCGCAATCGTGCAAGTCGCTTGACGAATCACGCGCGCGTGCGATACTTGGTCCTGCTCAGTCTGTCGTTCAGGACTTGCTGGAAGGTTTGCCTTCGCTCAGGATCCTCGCGGGAATCCCGCCAGCGGCCTTGTGCCGCGCGGCTGGATTCGCCGATAGGAGCGGCCGCTTTTCGGGACGGCCGTCCACTCGCCGGAGCGATGGCGCCGCTCGAGACCGAGACACCATGACCTGCC
Source organism: Planctomycetota bacterium (assembly GCA_016213895.1). GTDB lineage: Bacteria > Planctomycetota > B15-G4 > B15-G4 > JADJEK01 > JACQZJ01. The sequence goes on from JACQZJ010000126.1 coordinate 6,820, forward strand.
GCTCGATGATCGCCGTTCTCGCCTTCGTCCTTGCCCCAGCGCTGAAAGCGTCCGCCGCCGCCGCGGAATCCCTGGAGGGGTCCGCGCAGGAAGGCGCTTCGCTCCTTTCCGGCGCCGCCCCTTTGCTCGAGCCGTCGACCTTGGTCCTGGTCGGCCTCGGCCTGATCGGCTTGGCGGTGTTCCGCACGCGCTACCGGCAGGAGCACGACTGAGCGCGCGGCGCGTGGACTGATCAGAGCCGCGGCCGATCTCCCCGCCGCGCTCGAATCCAGGGGCGCCTCCTTCCCGGCCGGCTGGTACGATTCACTCCTCACCACGGCCCGCCGGAAGACGCTATGAGCACAGCGCCGCTGCTCCTCGCCCTCCTGCTCTTCTCCCCCGCATGGCAGGCCGACGCGGACTTCGAGGTCGCGCGGCGCGAGTACGCCGACCTGGTGCGCGACCAGCTCGACGCCGAGACCCTGAGCGAGGCGGACGTCGAGAAAGCGCGCGCCGCGGTCAGCGCCCTGGTGCAGACCGGGCACGCGCAGGTCCTCGACACCCTCTCCGTGGACGCCGGCAGGGTAGGCGCGCGCATCCTCAAGCTCACGGTCGAGCTGGAGGACGCGCGCCTGCGCCAGCAGAGAATCAAGGAGAAGCTCGCCAAGCCGGACGCCTCGGAACGTGCCGCGGCCGAGGAGGAGGTCAAGACCCTGGAGAAGCGCACCGCCGAGCTGCAGGCGCTCCTGCCGCTCCTCAAGGCCGTGCGCGCCGCGCTGCAGGAAGGTCTCCTGGACATCACCGAGAAGGCGGCGGCGGTCGAACCGGAGGCGGTCTTCAAGATGCTCGTGGCCTACTTCGAGACCGACACGAACGGCTTCTACCAGCTCGAGCAAGAGGTGCGCCAGGGAGAGGCGCTCCTCGCGTCCGTGCGCGAACGGCTCCCGGCGGTCCCGGCCGAGGAGGAGGCGGAGAAGGTCCGGCTCGAGGACGCGGAAGCGCGCGGCGCCGCTGAAGTCGAGGAGAAGCGCGCGGCGCTCTTGCAGCTCGGCCGCCTCAAGGACCGGCGCATCGCCGTGCTCGGCGCGCTCTTCGCGCGCCTGCCGCCGGGAGTCCAGGCGCGCGAGATGAAGAGCATCCAGGCCAACCTGCGGGACGACGTCCGCTGGGAGACGCGCGCCGTGTACGCGTAGCTGCTCGGCCAGGTCCCGGCCGAGGGCGCCGCAGAGGACCTGCTGCAGGTGATGCGGCGCGCGGCGCGGAACAACCGGGACCTGACCAAGGACATCGAGCCGCTGCGCGAGGTCTACGACCGCGCGCTCAAGGCGGTCACGACCCAGATCGCCGGCAGCGGCGTGGTGTACACCGACGTGCTCGCCACCAAGGAAAAGGCGGAGAAGGAGCTGCAGGCCGCCTCGGCCCGCGCCTACGGCGAGGAGCGCGTGCTCGAGTCGGCCGTGGCCGGGCTCGGGCGCGCGCTCGCCCTGGCGCAGGGAGAGGGGCGGCAGAAGGCCCTGGACACGGTGATCAAGCTGGCCGAGAAGGACCAGGACCCGGAGGTGCGCGTGCGCGCCGTGGATGCACTCGGCCGGGTGGACGCGGCGCCGGTGCGGGAGAAGCTGCGCGAGCTGGTGGAAAAGAGCGCCGACCTGCGCCTGCGCCTCGCCGCGCTGGACTCCCTGGCGCGCCTCGCGGACGAGGACACGGTCGAGCTCGCCATCGGCTCGCTGCTGCAGGACGCGGAGTGGCGCATGCGCGCCGCGGCCATGCGCTTCCTGGTGAAAGTCCCGCGCAAGAACGCCGTGCCCGCGCTCATCGAGTCCATCGGGGGGGAAGTCGGACGCCTGGTGGACGACGCCGAGCAGGCCCTGGTGCAGCTGACCGGCAGGTCGTTCCACGGGGACGCCGCCCTCTGGCGGGAGTGGTGGGCGGCGAACAAGGAGTCGTTCGAGATCGGCGGAGCGCTGGCCCAGGGCGAGGCCGAGGCGGGCAAGCGCGAGGAAGGGAAGGACGTCCCGGGCCACGTCTCGTTCTACGGCATCAGCACGCGCTCCAAGCGCATCCTCTTCGTGCTCGACCGCTCCGGCTCGATGAACGATCCCGTGGGCAAGGGCGCGACCGGTCCCGGCGCGCAGAAGAAGATCGACGCCGCCAAGATCCAGCTCAAGGCCGCGCTCGCCGGACTCGCGGACGGCGACCTGTTCAACATCATCACCTACGCCGTGGACGTCGAGCGCTGGCAGAAAAGGATGGCGGAGACGTCGAGCGCGCTGCGCAAGAAGACGGTGCGCTACGTGGACGCCCTCGAGGCGGCCGGCGGCACGAACATCTACGACGCGCTCGAGCAGGCCTTCCGCCTGGCGGGCATCGGCGCCATGGACAAGGCGTACGAGTCGAACGTGGACACGATCTTCTTCCTCACCGACGGCCAGCCGACGGCCGGCGAGGTGCAGGATCCGGCGGAGATCCTGCGCCGGGTGAAGGAGTGGAACCGCCTGGCGCGGGTCGTGGTGCACACCGTCGGCGTCGGCCTGGACCACGACGCCGCGTTCCTGCGGCGGCTGGCCGAGGAGAACGGCGGGCAGTACGTCAGCCGCTGAGCGCGCGCCTCACGGCCGCCGCGCGTCGAGATAGTCCCGCAGGATCTGCGCCGCGGCCATCGCGTCCACCCGTCCCTTGTCGCCCTTTCTCTTCCTGCGGCGCCCCATCTCCCGCAGCCTTCCTTCCGCTTCCCACGAGGTGAGCCGCTCGTCGGAGAAGTCGACCGGCAACCGCGTCGCCTGCGCCAGCTTGGCGGCGAATCCGCGGACCTCGCGCGCCATCTCTCCCTCGCTGCCGTCCATGTTGAGCGGCAGGCCGACCACGATGCGCTCGACTTGCCGCTCGGCGCAGAGGCGCAGGATGGCCGCGAGCGCCTCTTCCGGCGTGCCTTCGTGCGCGCCGATCGGTTGGGCCGTGATTCCCAGGGGATCGCATGCCGCGAGGCCGATGCGGCGGCGCCCGTAGTCGATGGCCAGGATCCTCTCCACGGCGGCGCGTTCTTCAGCAGGCGGTGCGGACAAGAAGGACGGGGGCGTTCACCAGATCCTTGGGTGGAGGGAGAAACTGCGAGGGATTGTCGTTCAAGCCTAAATCAGGATCTTCGATGAGTGGAGCACTCTTGTGCAGATCCAGCGTAGCCCCCGTCCATCACTCTTTCTTGTTCGAAGCGGCGCTCCCTCGGAGGGCTCGCCGCGCGCCTGTGGAGACGGTCTCCCGACATGTTGCCCGTCGGGTGGACAAGAAGAGCCAACCAGGTGCGTGCCTTGGTCCCGAACCAACCGCCAATCTTCTGGCGCCGATCATTCACTTCGGAATCCCGGATTCCAGCGAAACACGAAAAGCGATTAACATTCTTTTCCCGCTGCTTCGCGGCCCTGAAACATGGCCGATCCATCGGGCTTCTGTCCATATGCTCAACACCGATGAGACGGCGGAATAACGGAAAGATCGCGCCGAATCAGACGAGAACCTCGCGCCGCACGGGCCGGGCGTCTTGCGCGCGGTCCAGAATCGGGACCGCGGCCCGAGCCCGCGGCCCGGTTCACTGCACGGGTGCGAGGGCGAAGCTCTCCACGCGCCGATCGTTGTGCCCGATGCGCACCGTCTCCACCCTCTTCTGGAAACCCTTGTGGGAGACGGTCACCTGGTACTCGCCGGTGAGCACGTTGTCGAACACCGCCCTGCCGGAATCGTCGGTCCGGCGCTGATAGGCGGCTCCGCCCTTTTCCCGCTTCAGCTCGACCTGCGCCTTGGGCAGGCGGAAGCCGCGGTCCTCGCTCACTTCCACGGTCAGGTCCCCGACCGCGTCGACCCGGAAGTCCTGCAGGACGCGCCCTCCCTCTTCCACCAGGATCTGGAACGGCCCGGCCGCGGGCTCGGCCGCGTTGCCCACGCCGATGTCGTAGGCGCCGGGCTTGACGTCGCGGAACGAGTACTCGCCCCGACCGTTCGTGATCCTGCGCAGCACCTTGTCCGCGGCCTGCCGGCCGCCCCCGGGCTTCTGCTGCCCTGACTCGTCACGGCCCGCGGCCGCGTCTCCTCCCTCGGGCCCGCTGGTCTTGAGCCTTGAAACGCCCCCGCTCGCGCGCCGCAGGAAGACCGGCGCGCCCGCCACCGCCGAACCGTCCGTGGCGAGGACGCGCCCCTCCACCACCGACGCCGGTTTGAGCTCGATGAGCAGCGTCGCCACCCCGGCGCCGCCGAGCGCCACGGGGCGCGGCTGGGGCGTCTTGTAGCCCGCCGCCGACGCGGTCACCTCGTACCTGCCCGGCCGCAGCTCGGCCAGCACGAACGACCCGTCCTGCGAGCGGAAGGAGCGCGAGACCTCCCGGCGCAGCGAGAGCAGGCCGGGCAGGTCGGCGGCGCGCGCCTCGTCCCCGACCGGCGCGGCCGTGACGTGGAAGGAGGGAATCGGCAGGCGCGTGCGTTCGTCGACCACGCTGCCGGCGAGGGTGAGGAGCGGCGCGAGCACGATGCGAAGCTCCGGGCCGCCCGGAGAGACGCCGAGCCTCTGCGCGGACTCGTGGCCGTCGAGGCGCACGGCCAGCGCGAGCGACTCGCCCTCGTCCAGGCCCACGAGCTGGAAGAGTCCGTCCTCGGCCGTGCGATCGAGGGCGCGGAAGGCCGTCAGCATCCTGTTCCGCCCGCCGGTCGCCGCGCGGAACAGCCGCGTGGGATCGACCCGGCGCGCGAACCGCGAGAGCTGTTCCTGGGCGCGTTCCGCGCGCCGGTCCTGCTCCCGCTCCCCCTTGCGCTCCCCGCCCCGGCCGGCCCGGTCGCCCGGCCTGCGCTCGCGCCCGGGCTGCGCGCCCTCGCCGGCGCGCAGCGCCCGCGGCACCTCGGGCATGGCGAAGTCCGGGTCCATGGCGAAGGCCGTGACCAGGGCATCGGCGAGCGGCGCCCCGGACGGATCGGTCACAATGCCGCGGATCACCTGGCCCTGCAGGAGCGCCAGGGTCAGCTCGTGCACGCCGCCCGGGATCACGGTGACCTGCGCGCCCGCGGAGTAGAACTCGCCGCTGCGAGCGGAGACCGTGAGCAGCGCGGCAGGCAGGCCCTTCAGCTCGAAGGTGCCGGCGTCGCCCGTATAGGTGAGCGGGGACTCCTCCAGGACCTTCCAGACGCGCGCGTCAAGGCCGTCGATCAGCACCCAGGCGTAGGGCGCGGGCGCGCCGAGGGCGTCCACCACCACGCCCTTCACCGTGCCGCCGGGCTGCAGGGCGATCGCCACGTCCTCGAGCGACTTGCCTTCGTCCACGGCGAGCCCTTCGACCGTTCCCGGCGCGTGCCCGCTCTCGGCGGCGGCCGCCACCAGGTCGAACTTCTGCCAGGGCGCCACGGCGTTGAACACGAAGCGGCCGCCGGCGTCCGTGCTCACCGTTTCCTCCTCGACCGCGTCGCGCTCCAGGCCGAGCAGCCGCACCGCGGCGCCGGCGAGCGGCTCGCCGGCCGGCCCGGTCACGATTCCGGACACGGTCGCCCCGCGGCGCAGCTCGATCACGATCTCCTCGTTCTCGTCCTCCGGCGCCTGCAGCGGCTCGCGCGACGCTGCGTATCCGGCGGCGCGCGCCGAGAGCGACACCCCGGAGCGCGAGACCGCGTCCAGGGTGAAGCGACCCTCGGCGTCCGTCAGAGCCGACTGCTGCAGGTAGGTGACGATCTCGCCATCCTCCCGGCGCTCTGCCGCCGCCTCCACGGTCGCGCCCGGAATCGGAGCGCCGCTCGACGCGTCCTTCACCGCGCCGCCGAGGCTCGCGCCCCGCGCCAGGCGCACCTCGCCCGCGTCGCCGCCCGCTTCTCCCACGAGCACGCCGTTCAGGCCCAAGACGTCGTACCCTTCGGCCAGGATCTCGACGCGGTACGTTTCCGCCGCCAGGTCCGCGACGCGGAAGCGGCCGCCGGCGTCGCTCTCGACCGCCGCCTCCTCGCCCGCTCGCTCGACGCGCACGCTGGCGCAGGCCACGGGCGAGCCGCTCTCGTCGTCCACGAGCCGCCCGATCAGGTCGTGGCCGGCCTCCATCCTCAGCACCACGTCGTCGCCCGGCAGGATGGGCGACATCCTCCCCGGAGCGAAGCCCGCGCACCTGGCGCTCACGGTGAACACGCTCACGCACGGCACCTTGAAGGCCACGCCGCCGCCCGCGTCCGAGGTCTCCTTGAGCTCGAAGTCGCGGAACGGGACCGGGATCCGGTCCGACTCCCCCACTCCCGCCTGGAGCAAGACCTCGGCTCCTGCGATCGGCCCGCCCGCCTGCGTCTCGATCCGCACCTTCACCTCGGCGGTGAGCAGGGCGGCGGGCGGCAGGTCAGCGACCTCGCCGCTCTCGGTGAGCACGACTTCCTCGCGCCGGACGCCCGCCGCAGTCTCCGCGTCCGGGCTGGACTCCTCCGCAAAGGGAGGCGCTCCCGCGCCATCAGCCGGGCGGCCGGCGAGAGCCGGAGCCTCCGCGCCGGGGAGCGGCATGCCGCCTCCTTGCTCCGAATCCAGGAAGAGCAGAGCGGCGCCCGCGGCCAGCAGGACGAAGACGGCGAGGACGGCGATGCGCAAGAGCTTCATGCCCGGCCCTCCCGGCAAGACGCCGGAACCCGCGTTGCTGAACCGCGACCATTACAACAGGTTTCGCCCCGCCGCTCTGTAAACGCGGCGTCACGAGCCCATGCGCTCGGCGAGGACGGGCGGCGGCGCGCCGCCCGGCAGACCGACCACGAGCACGTCCCCGGCGAGGGGCCCGGCCAGGCGCGCGGCGAAGAGCGCCTCGTCCTCGCGGACGAAGAGCAGGACCGCGTCGCGCGCGCGGCAGGTCAGGGTCTCGAGGGCGCGGCGCCGGCCCGGACGGAGCACCAGCCGCAGGCCGCGCTCCCCGGCGATCTCCTGGAAGACCACCTGCTCGAAGTCCTCGAGCGTGAGGTCCGCGCCGTCGTCCACGCGGCACAGCGCCAGGCGGCCGAGAGGAGTGGCGAAGCCGAGAACGCCGCCCAGGTCGTCCGGCAGGCTCACCCAGGCGCAGCCTGCCGGGGCCGGCAGGTCCCTGAGCGGCGGGCCGGCGCTCTCCCAGGCCGCGGCGCCGGGCGCGGCGAAGAGCGCCGCGAGCACGCGGCGCGCGCGCTCCACGTCCGCGCCCAGCCCCGCCTCCTGCATGCGCAGGTGGACCGGCCTGCCGGGAGCGAGCGCCGCGGGCGTGGCGACTCGATAGCCGGGCGCGCCGGAATCGGCGCAGCCCGGCAGCAGCGCCAACAGCCAGAAGAGCGGCGCCGCGCGCGCCGGACGCGGGCTCAGCCGGCCGCGAGGAGCTGGCACAGCACCTTCTCCGCCGTGTTGCGGCCGCTTCTCACGCAGTCGTTCACCGAGACGCCGCTGTAGCCCGCGCCGGCGAGGAAGAGGCCGGGGTGGCGGGTGAGCGCGCGCTCGATGGCGGCCAGGCGCTCCGCGTGTCCAAGGTTGTACTGGGGCAGCGCCCGCTCGTGGCGGAAGACGCGCAACCGCTCCGGCTCGCCGCGGAGGCCCAGGAGGTCGTCGAGGTCCGCGAGCGCGGCGCCCGCGATTGACTCCTCCGGCGCCCTGGCGATCTCCGGCGAGAAGACTCCGCCCAGAAGCGCGCGCAGGCTGACGAGCCCGGGCGGCGCGTGCCCGGAGAAGACGCTCGAGGCGAAGATGCAGCCGAGGATGCGCCGGCCCTCGCCTCGGGCGCAGAGGAAGCCGAATGAGTCCAGGGGGTGCCGGACGCGCTCGCGCGGGAACGTCGCGCACACCACGGCGATCCCGGCGAGCGGGATGGCCGCGAGAGCCGCCGCGAGCTCGGCGTCGAGCGGCTCGACCAGGCCGCGCGCCGCGTCCACCGGCAGCGCCAGGACGAGCGCGTCGGCCGCGAGCGATTGCGGCCCCTTGCCCGTGAGTTCGAGGAAGTAGCCGGAGCCCTGGCGCTTGAGCGCGCGCACGCGCGTTTCGCCGAGGTAGCTCTCGCCCAGGGAACGCATGAGCGCTTCGGTCAGCTCGCCGAGCCCGCTCTTGAACGAGCAGAGCGCGGGCAGACGCCGCGCCTCGCCGCGCGCCTTCCTCTGCTTGGCGCGCGCCATCATGCCGCGCAGCAGGCCGCCGTGGTCGCGTTCCAGTTCGTTGAGCAGCGGGAAGCAGCTCCTGAGCGACAGGGCGCGCACGTCCCCGGCGTAGATCCCGGTCACGAACGGCTCGAGCAGCGGTGCAATCACGGCCTTGCCGAGCCGCCGCGCCGCGAAGTCGGCCACGCTCTCTTCGGCCGGCGCGCGCGCGCGCACGAAGGGCTCGAGGAAGAGCCGGAGCTTGCCGGAGAGCGGCAGGAGCCCGCTGGCGAGAAGCCCGCGCGGGGAAGCCGGCACGTCCTGCAGCCGGCCGGCGTAGAGGACGTGCCGGCGGCGCGCCTCGTCGCGGCTCAGGAGCAGCCTCGCGCTCAGGCCGAGCTCGGCGATGAGGTCCATGGTGAGCGGCGCGTTGTCCAGGATGCCGTGCGGCCCCCACTCGAGCACGCACCCCCCCTCGCGGATGGTGCGCGTCTTGCCGCCTGGATGGGGCGACGCCTCGATCAGGCGGACGTCGAGATCCGCGCGCGGCCGCGCCGCCGCCAGGTAGTGGGCCGCGGCCAGGCCGGCCACGCCGCCCCCGACCACGACGACGCGCTTCACGAAGCGCCCTCCGCCCGCTCCGCGCCGCGCAGCTCGAAGGGGAGGGCCTGGCGCACCAGGGAGGCGAGAGCGCCGACCAGGCCGGGATCGCCGTTCAAGGCCGGCACGCGCCGGTACTGCTTCACTCCAGCGCGCGCCGCCTCCATGTAGAGCTGGTTGTCCAGCTCGTGCAGCGTCTCCAGGCCGTCGACGGCGAACGACAGCGGCGCGACCACCAGCGCCTTCACGCCGCTTGCCGCGCGCTCGCGCACCAGATCGAGGAGCGACGGCGAGAGCCAGCGCCCCGGGCCGCCGAGGTTCTGGAACCCGGCAGCGGCGCGCTCCTCGCCCAGGCCCACTCCCTTCATCACGGCCTGCGCGAGTTCCTCGGCTCGGGCGAGCAGCGGGCCCTTGCGCGCCCGGGCCGCGGGCGGGGAAAGGACCGAGAAGAGCAGGTGGGCCGCGCCGCGCACGTCGGGCGGGATCAGGTCGAAGGTGCGGCGCACGCGCTCGACGAGCGCTCCGCGAAAGAGCGTGTGCGCGTGGAGCGGCGCGGCGAGAGAGAAGCGGCCGGAGAAGCCCGCGGCGCGGCAGGCGTCCTCGAGCTCGCCGGCGCACGCGGCCGCGAGCTTCTCGTCGAGGAGCGGATAGAGCGAGACGCCGACCACGTGGCGCGCCCCGAGCGCGGCCGCGGTCTGCGCCGCGGCGGTCACGCCCGGCGCAGCGTGACGGAGTGCGAGCAGGACGCGCGCCGGGCCCGCGGCGGGAAAGGACATCACCGGCCGCCCGCACAGGCTGTTCTCGAGCGCCAGCGCCCGGGCGGAGAGCAGCTCCAGAGCGGGCGAGCCGCCGCCGAGCCGCGCGTAGGCCTGCAGCAGGTCGTCTTGCGCCGCGTGAAAGGCCTGCTCCGCCCGCTTCCTGCGCCGCGCCTGGGTCGCGAGACCGGGCAGGACGGCCGGATCGGACCAGAGGTCGACGTGGAATCTCTCGATGTCCGCGGTCGCCGCCGGGCCGCCGAGGTGCATGAGGATCACGACCGCGTCAGGAGGAGAAGCGTCCGCCCGGAAGGACGCGTTCTCGTCGAGATGCCTCGTGACGGTCTTCATGACGCGCGCCTGCCTGGCGGGAGCGCCCGGGGGTGCCAGGCTACCCCACGATCTTCAGCACGTGGTAGCTCCTGCGCCCCTTCCTTAGCACGAACACGCGGCCTTCGATCGCCTGGCCCACGTCGAGCGTGGCGTCCGTGCCCTCTGCGCGCCGGTTGTTGACGTAGATGCCGCCGCCCTCGATCGAGCGGCGCGCCTCCTTCTTGCTCTTGATCACGCCGGCCTCGACCAGCACGTCCACGAGGGGCACGCCGCCCGCCAGCCGGTCTTTCGCGATCTCCGCCGAGGGAACGTCGGCGAACACGTCGAGCACCTCGCCCGCCGGCAAGTCGTCGATCTCGGCGCCGAAGAAGACCCGGGTCGCCTGCTCGGCGCGCTCCAGTCCCTCCACGCCATGCACCAGCCGCGTCACCTCCTCGGCGAGGCGGCGGTGCGCGCGCCGCTCCTCCGGCGCCTCGCGGTGCGGCGCCTCGAGCTCCTCGATCTCCTCCCTGGTGAGGAAGGTGAACCACCTGAGGTACTGGAGCACGTCGCCGTCGGGAGTGTTCATCCAGAACTGGTAGAAGCGGTACGGCGAGGTGCGGCGCGGATCGAGCCAGATCGCGCCCTCCTCGGTCTTGCCGAACTTCGCGCCCGAGGACATGGTCACCAGGGGGAAGACCAGGCCGTGGGCGCGCACGCCGCAGCGCGCGCGGATGAGGTCGATGCCCGCGGTGATGTTGCCCCACTGATCGCTGCCGCCGATCTGCAGGATCACGCCGTGCTTTTGGTGCAGCTCGAGGAAGTCGTAGGCCTGCAGCACGAGGTAGCTGAACTCGGTAAAGGAGATGCCCTGCTCGGAGCCGATGCGGCGCTTCACCGAGTCCTTGGCGATCATGTAGTTGACGGTGAAGTGCTTCCCAACCTCGCGCAGGAAGTCGACCATGCGGAACTGGCCGAGCCAGTCCATGTTGTTCACCACCTCGGCCGGGTTGTCGCTGCCGAAGTCGAGGTAGCGCGCGAGCTGCGTCTGGATGCCGCGCGCGTTGCGCGCGACCTCGCCCTCGGTGAGCAGCCTGCGCTCCTCGGACTTGCCGCTCGGGTCGCCGATCATGCCGGTGCCGCCGCCGACCAGGGCGATGGCGCGATGGCCGCAGCGCTGCACGCGCGCGAGCGTGGTGAGCGGCAGGAGCGAGCCGACGTGCAGGCTGTCAGCGGTCGGGTCGAAGCCGATGTAGGCGGCCACCGGGCCGGCGCCGAGCAGCTCGGCGACACCCTCGGTGCTGCCGTGGATCATGTTCCTCCACTCGAACTCCTCGTACAAACCCATGCTGCCTCCCGTGCTCTCGGCGCGCTGGGATCAGGCGGACCCGGCATCTTAGCAGTCGCCTCGGGCTGCGCACCTGGATTCGCGGGACGGTCGGGAGCAGACGCGGTCGGCAGGCGGGGAGCCGGGGCGCGGCCGCGCGTTTCGCTGGCGCCGATCCGCTCCCGGACGGGTATCCTGAAACACGGCAAGTTTCCCGAGGAGAGCCTCGGCGGCGCCCGGTGACACGAGCATCCCGGCCCCGGCCGCACCCGGACCCGGCGAGGCGCGTAAATCCCATGGGCGCTCTTAATCCCGCGTTCGCGGGGCTTCTGCCCCACCCGCCGATCGTCGTCCCCGAAGTGGGCCAGGCGCGCCTCGCGGAGTGCCAGGCCACCTGCGCCGCGTGTCGCGAGTTCGCGGCGCGCCTGGTCGCGGCGCGCCCTGACCGCCTGCTCCTCGTCTCCCCGCACGCGCCGCGCCGCACCACCACGTTCGGCATCTACGGCGGGGAGCGCCTGCGCGGCGACCTGGGACGCTTCGGCGCGCGCGCGGCAGCCGTCGACCTGAAGAACGACGCGGAGGCCGCGCAGGGCATCGAGCAGGCGGCGCGGCGCGCCGGACTGGAGGTCTGGTCGATCCCGCAGCAGCCTCTCGACCACGGCGCGGTCGTGCCCCTGCGCTTCCTGGTCGAAGCCGGCTTCGCCGGGCCGGCCTGCGTGGTCTCGCCGCCGGCGGTCCAGGACCTTCCCGCCCTCAGCGCTTTCGGCGGCGCGATCGCCGAGGCATACGGCGCGCTCGGCGGCAGGCCGGCGCTGGTCGCGAGCGGCGACATGTCGCACCGCGTCACCCCCGCCGCGCCGAGCGGCTACGACCCGCGCGGCCTGGAGTTCGACCAGGCCCTGGTCGGCCTGGCGGCGGCCGGCGAGTTGGAGTGCATCCCGCGGATCGACGCCGCCCTGCGGGAGGCGGCGGGCGAGGACACGACCGAGTCGATCACGATCGTCAGCGCCGCGCTCGGGTTCCATCCGAGCGGGGCCGCCGTGCTCTCCTACGAGCACCCCTTCGGCGTCGGCTACCTCGTGGCGATCCTGCATGACGGAAAGCGGGCGGCGGCCGGGTCCCCGTCCTTGGCGCTCTTGCCGGCGATCGCGCGCGAGGCGGTCCAAGCGCGCCTGGAGCAGCGCGAGCCCGTGCTGCCGGAGGCGGAAGGAAGGCTGCGGGAGAAGGCCCCCGTGTTCGTGACCATCAGGCGCAAGGACGGCTCGCTGCGCGGGTGCATGGGATCGCTCCACGCGCTGCACGCGGACCTCGTGGCCGAGACGGCCGATCGCGCGCTGACCGCAGCCTTCCACGACCCGCGCTTCCCACCGGTCGGCAAGGAGGAGATGCGCGGCCTGCGCATCGAGGTGAGCGTTCTCGGTCCGTGCCAGCGGGTGTCCTCGCTCCAGGAGCTCGACCCGGAGCGCTTCGGCGTGGTCGTCTCCGACGAGTCGCAGCGCCGCGGCGTGCTCCTGCCCGCCATCGAGGGCGTCGACTCGGCCAGCGCCCAGATCGCCATCGCAAGGCGCAAGGCCGGAATCCCCGAGGGCGACGACGTGCGCGTCGAGCGCTTCCAGGTGGAGAAGACCGGCGAGCCCGAGGAAGGAGCGGCATGAGCCGCGCCTCCGCCCACGCGGCGCGCTTTTGGCGCGGCCTGGCAGGCGGCAAGATCGCCTGCGACCTGTGTCCGCGGCGATGCGTGCTCGGCGCGGGCCAGCGCGGCTTCTGCTTCGTGCGCAGGAACGAGGGCGGCCGCATGGAGCTGACGACCTTCGGCCGCTCGACCGGCTTCTGCGTCGATCCCATCGAGAAGAAGCCGCTCAACCACTTCTTCCCCGGCACGCCGATCCTGTCCTTCGGCACGGCCGGGTGCAACCTGGGCTGCCGCTTCTGCCAGAACTGGAGCATCTCGCGGAGCCGCGACGTGGACGCGCTGGCCGACGCCGCTTCTCCCGAGGAGATCGCGGCCGCGGCGCGCGAGCTGGACTGCGTCTCCGTGGCCTACACCTACAACGACCCGGTCATCTGGGCCGAGTACGCCATCGAGACCGCGCGCGCCTGCCGCGCGCTGGGTGTGCGCTCGGTGGCGGTGACCAACGGCTACATCACGCGCGAGGCCAGGGGCGAGTTCTTCAGCCACATGGACGCGGCCAACGTCGACCTGAAGGCGTTCTCCGCCGAGTTCTATCACCGCCAGGCCCTGAGCGGCCGCGGCGGCCTGGAAGACGTCCTGGACACGCTCGTCTTCCTGCGCCGCGAGACCAGCACGTGGCTCGAGATCACGACCCTGCTCATCCCGGGACTCAACGACTCGGAGCGCGAGATCGGCGCGGCCTGCGAGTGGATCGTGCGCGAGCTGGGAGCGGACGTGCCGCTGCACTTCACCGCCTTCCACCCCGACTACCGCCTGTGCGACCGCCCCCCGACCCCGCCTGCCACGCTGCGCCGCGCGCGCGAGATCGCGCGCGCCGCGGGCCTGCACCACGTCTACACCGGCAACGTCCACGACCCGGCCGGACAGAGCACCTGCTGCCCGGGCTGCGGGGAAACGCTCATCGCGCGGGACGGCTACGAGATCCGCGCCTATCGCCTGGACGAGCGCGGCGGCTGCACGCGCTGCGGCGCCGTCCTCGCCGGGCGCTTCGGCGTTGCGGCCGGGACCTGGGGCGGGCGGCGCCTGCCGGTGCGGATCGCCCGCGCGCGCTGAGCGGCGGCCCTGCGCGTCCAGCTCTCCACGGAGGCCCAACAGTCGTGGACGCGGTCGCGTACTTCGGGCTATCCTGCAGCGAGCCTTCTCAGGACGAGCCGCCACCATCCGACAAGAGGAGCAGAGAATGAACAGACAACATGCCATTGCATGGACCGCCGCGGCGCTGGCGCTGGCGAGCGTTGCCTTGACCCGCGGCGCCGCCGCGGCCGATCCGGCCGTGACTCCCACCGCGGTCGTGGTCGAGGGCGACACCGTGATCGGAGTGGGCCTGGTCACGTTCGTCGACAACCTCGCGGTGAACAACGGCGGCGAGACCCTGGTCGCGGCCGACACCGACAACGCGAACACCAACATCGACAGCGTGCTGCTCAAGGACGGCCCGACCCTCTACCTGCAAGAGGGCCAGCTGCTCACGCTCCCCGCCGGCGCCTGGATCGACTCCTTCGACACCGTCAACCTGAACAACGGCGGCAGCAGCGGCTGGAACTTCTTCCTCGCCGGCACGTCGGGCATCAACGACGACTCGGGTGTCTACCTCGACACCACGCTCCTCATCCAGGAGGGCAGCATCGCCACCGCCATCCAGTTCTCGCCCGGCACACCGTACATCGGCTTCTTCGAGTGCGGCGTGAACGACTCGAGCCAGGTGCTGATCGTGGCCAGCGTCGACGACCCGGCCATCGCCACCACCGTGGACCGCGCGCTCGTGGTGGTGGACGCGAGCAGCGGCGTGCAGAACGTCATCCTCAAGGAAGGCGACGTGGCGCCGGGCACGGTCGAGTTCATCGACGACTTCGGCACGAGCCCGCAGTACTTCGACTTCAACAACGCCGGCGACGCTATCTTCTACGCCGACCTGACCGGCAGCACGGTGTCGGACTACGCGGTCTACTACAACACCGCGCTGCTGGCCCGCGAGGGCGATCCCTCCCCGGCCGCCGGCCGTCTCTGGGACCTGCTCTCCTCGTGCGAGGTGGGCATGAACGACGTGGGCGGCTGGGTGCTCCACGGCAGCATCGACGGCGATACGGCCACGGACTACATCATCGTCAAGAACGGCGCGGTCTACATGCAGGAGGGCGGCACGCTGCCGGCGGTCGCGCCCTACAAGTTCACCTCCTTCGGCAGCACTCGGACGGACATCAGCAACGCCGGCGACGTGCTCTGGTACGGCGACTGGGACGACGCGGACACGACCAAGGACGAGGGCCTGTTCGTCAACCGCAAGCTGCTCATCCAGGAAGGCGTCACGCAGGTGGCCGGCATGACCGTGACGGACGTACGCGGCACGCAGGACACGCAGGACATGAGCGACGACGGCCGCTACTACCTGGCCGAGGTGACGCTCAACTCGACCCTCGACGCCGCCGTGCTCATCGACCGCGGGCCGTGGCAGATCCTCGGCGGCGAGTTGGCGGGCACGAACGGCACGCCGCAGCTCCGCGGCTGGGGTCCGCTCACCGGCGGCAGCTACGTCACCTTCGATCTCACGGACGCCAAGCCGCTCAGCACCGCGTTCCTGATCCTGGGTTACACGCCGATCAACGCGCCCTTCATGTGCACCACGCTCATCCCCTACCCGAACGCGATCGTCGGCCTGCCGACCGACGCGAACGGCGTGCTGTCCTTCAGCACGATCATCCCCGGAGGGCTGCCCGCGGGCGTGCCCTTCTACATGCAGTACTTCATCAGCGACGCGGTGTGCATGGGGGTCTCGGCCTCGAACGGCATCCAGGGCACGCTGCAGTAGCGGCGCCTCGCGCCTGCTCTCGGGCCGCGCTTCGAGTAGTCGGTCGTGGTCGCCGAGCTTCACGGACACGCTCCCGAGCGCCTCCGCGTCCCCGCACGTCGCGTGGTCGAACGTTGTCGCCGTCGCGTTGCCCGTCCGGTGAAGTTGCGACCTCTGCGCCAGCCGCCGGAGCACCTCCTGGACCCCGTGGCGCAGCGCAGCTGGCGGCTTCACCAGGCACTCATCCGACCGTGCCGCGACATCTCCGCCGCCAGGCGCTGCCACTGCGGCCGAGGTACAACGACCCTCCGCCAGGTCACGAACGGGACGCCTCCTGTAGCAGCCGACCCACAGCCGCGTCAGGCGGTTCGATGGCAAGCTGGTCAGGTTCTCTTGTCGGACTTCCCCCCTGTCGCACTCTTTGGATTCTGAGTATTCAGGGCGGCGCAACTCTAGATTGCACAGCCTAACCGTTTATTTATGAATTACTTAGACGCGTGCATGGAATGCGCGACATACAACTGTGTTGTTTTTTCTACATTCCTGTTGTATATATAACGTCCATGGAATGGAACCTGCTTGTCCTCACGCTTCCGACGGAGAACACCGCCGCCCGCATGCGCTCCTGGCGGGCTCTGAAGGCCTCCGGCGCCACCGTCCTGCGGGACGGCGTCTACCTGATGCCGGACGGCGGCAAGCGGAAAGAAACGCTCCAAGCGGTCGCCCACGACGTGGAGGATTCCGGCGGCACGGCCTACCTTCTGGAAGTTGCGGGAACCGGGCATTACCCGCTGGCCAGCCTGTTCGACCGCTCCGAAGACTACCGCAGGCTCGCGGATGAGATCGGGGCCTGCGTCGCCGGCATCGAAACTGGCGCCCCGCAGGAACTCGCGCGGCAAGCGCGCAAGCTGCACAAGACGTTCGAACATCTGTCCGAAATCGACTTCTTCCCCGGCGAAGCGCGATGCCAGGTGCAGGCCCTCCTGCTCGACCTGGACCGCAGCGTTCAAGCCCGGATCAGCCCGGACGAGCCAACGGGGCAGGCCGGTGCGGTGCTGCGACGCAGCCCCAACGAATACCAGCTTCGGCTCTGGGCCACCCGCAAAGATCTGTGGGTGGACCGCCTGGCCTCGGCGTGGCTGATCCGCCGCTTCATTGACCCTGCCGCACGGTTCCTTTGGCTCGATTCCCCCGCAGACTGCCCGCCGGACGTCCTGGGCTTCGACTTCGACGGGGCACGATTCAGCCATACGGTAACCGAGGAGGGGCTGATGGTGACCTTCGAGACCCTGGTGTTCAGTTTCGGAATGGGCAGGGACGCCGCCTTGCGGCGCATCGCCCGCATCGTTCACTACCTTGACGCTGGGGGACTCCCGGCTCCAGAGGCCGCGGGCCTGGAGGGCCTGCTCAGGGGAATGAAGTCCCGTCTGGACAATGACGATGCCCTGCTCCTCGAATTCGGGCGCGTGTTCGATGACCTCTACTGCGCGTTTGGGCAGGAGAAGGTGGGACCATGAAGGACCCCCAGCAGAGGCCTTCCCAACCGAGCTTCTGGGCGGCTTTCCGCTACTGGCTGAAGCTCGGCTTCATCAGCTTCGGCGGCCCGGCAGGGCAGATTGCTGTCATGCACCAGGAGCTGGTGGAGAAGCGTCGCTGGATATCCGAACACCGATTCCTGCATGCCCTGAACTACTGCATGCTGCTACCCGGACCCGAAGCGCAGCAGCTCGCCATCTACATTGGTTGGCTCCTGCACCGCACGTGGGGCGGCATCGTGGCTGGTACGCTCTTCGTACTGCCCTCGCTCTTCATCCTGACCGCGCTCACCTACGTGTACCTGGCCTTCGGCGACCTCGCTGCCGTGCAGGGCGTCTTCAACGGCATCAAGCCAGCGGTGGTGGCCATCGTGGTGTTTGCCGCCTGGCGCATCAGCGCGCGCGCGCTCAGAAGCAAGGCTCTTTGGGCCATGGCCGCGGCCTCATTCGTCGCGATATTCGCATTCGACGTGCCCTTCCCCTGGATGGTACTGGCCGGAGGCATCCTGGGCTTTGTCGGCGGCAGGGTGGCCCCGGAGCACTTCAAGGCAGGTGGTAACCATGGCGCGTCCGACAGGAGTCGTAGTCCGGCTCTCATCGACGACGACACGCCGCGACCAGATCACGTGAGATTCAAGCCAGTCCGGCTGGCTCTCCTCATCGCGGCGGTACTTTCCATCTGGGCGGCGGGCATGCTCGCGCTGGGTCCCTCCGTCTTGAGGGACATGGGCGAGTTCTTCACCAAGGCAGCGCTCGTGACTTTCGGCGGGGCCTATGCGGTGCTGCCCTATGTCTATCAGGGCGGGGTCGAGGCCTACGGCTGGCTCACTGGCCCGCAGATGATCGACGGGCTGGCCTTGGGCGAGACCACCCCGGGCCCGCTGATCATGGTGGTCGCCTTCGTGGGTTTCGTGGGCGCCTGGACCAAGGAGATTCTCGGACCGGATACTCTGCTGCTGGCTGGCTTCGCCGGCGCATCGGTGGCCACGTTCTTCACCTTCTTGCCGTCATTCCTGTTCATCCTGGCGGGCGGCCCGTTGATCGAAGCAACCCGCGGCGACCTCAAGTTCACCGCCCCGCTCACCGGCATCACCGCCGTCGTCGTAGGGGTGGTGTTGAACCTGGCCATCTTCTTCGGCTGGCACGTGCTCTGGCCGGGGGCCACCAAGACGGCGCCGTTCTTGGGTACGTTCGAGTGGTTCTACGCCCTGATGTCCCTGGCCGCATTCGTCGCCCTCTGGAAGTACAAGATCGGCATCATGAAGGTGATCGGCGCGTGCGCTGCTGTGGGCCTCATCTACACCTACTCAGTCTTCTGAGGTCGCCCGCCGCTGTGCTGTGCAACAAGACCCTTCGCTGGGGACTGGGCCGGGCCCGGCTCGGACGGTTCGAGGCGCGGACTTCGGCGAATCGGCGGGCCTCGGGCGACTGCGTTTCTCGTGGCCACCACATTCCGCCTGCTCCCGGCGAAGGACGCGCGGCGGCGGCGCAGCCAAGCTCGCTCGCTTGAGTCCGTGTCAAACAGCCTGGTCTCGTTCCCTTGCGGCGAGTCTCGCCGCGACGAGTCGGAAGTTCCCCTCGGCCTGCTCCGCCCCCTCCTTCCTGCGCGGCGCGCGCGCCGCCGGAACGGCTACCGCCGCAGCCAGGGCTTCCAGGGAGCGGCGGTCGCGCTTGCCGCAAGCAGCTCCGCGCGCGGCGCCAGCAGGGCGGCGACCTCGGACGAGACCTCGTAGCGACAGGCCGCGGCCGCGTTGTCGATGACCGCCTTGCCGCGTTCGTCCGGAGCGCCGATGCAGAGCTCGAGCGGCTCGCCTTCCGCGGGGCAAAGCGAGATGGTGGCGCGCAGAACGAAGGCGCCGGGCTCCTGCTCGTCGAGCGCGGCCACGATGCGCTCGTACGGCGCGCACATTAGGAACGAGTAATACGCCGCCGCGGCCTCCTGGCTCGCCTCGACCGCGCGGCCGTCGGCGCTCAGGCGCCAGGCGAAGGACGGTTTGCCGCGGCGCAGGTCCTCCTCCGTCACCTGAAGCTCGACGAGCGTGAGCTCGAGGAGCGGACCGCCCGTGTGCTCCACGCGCACGCGCTCGATGCGGCGGGATGCTTCCGCCACGACCCGCGGCACGACGCAGGGATCGAGGAGCAGCGGCCGGTTCGGCGCGGCGCCCATGAGCAGCGCGCTCCAAGGGTTGGTGTCGATCGACCAGACGACCTGCTGGCCGGAGCGGCGCACGAAGCAGCCGTCCTGCGCCTCGTTCTGGCGGCCAAGCTCCACCTCGAGGAGCACGTTCTCCTCAGGCGTGCGCGGCAGCAGAGGTCCATGCAGGCGCACGATCCACGCTCCGGCCGCGCCGATGCCGTAGTCAGCGGCGCGCTTTGCGTCGGCGCTGCTCACCACTCCCTCGGCATCGAGGAGCGCCTGCAGCAGGGCGTCAATCGCCGCCATGTTTGCGACCGCGCCGAAGTGATCGAGACAGCGCCAGATCCCGCCGACCGGCGCGTAGCGGAGAAGCGCGCCGCCACGCGGGCCAACGCTCAGCGCGGCGATCTCGAGCCGCTTCCCCTCCTCGCTCGGGATGAGGCGGCCGATGCGCTCGGCCGCGTCGCGCGCCTCCTCCTCTCGCTCGTCCAGTCGGCCGTTCCAGAGACCCGCCGCGACCGCCACGAG
This sequence comes from Planctomycetota bacterium, assembly GCA_016213895.1. Classification (GTDB taxonomy): domain Bacteria; phylum Planctomycetota; class B15-G4; order B15-G4; family JADJEK01; genus JACQZJ01. The sequence continues at coordinate 26,547 of JACQZJ010000126.1, forward strand.
CAAGAGCACGATCCACGCTGGGAGCGCCTTCCTCACGGCTCACGCTCCCGCGGCGCGTAGGAGCGCCAGGCGGCGCGCCGCCCCGATGAGCAAGAGGAGCGCCACGATGGTCAGGATTGCCGCGAGCTGCCAGCGCGCGCGCGCGTGCGCGCCCGGGGGCTCGAAGCCGCGCGCCGCCGCGCGCCGCGCCCCGATCTCCGCGAGCGCCGGCTCAAGCGCTAGTGCGGCTGCGGCATTCACGAGCAGGTGGTCGGCGCGGAACTCGGGCCGCAGCGCCAGCAGGCGCTCGTCCTTGAACATCTCCGAGCAGCCGAGGAAGAAGAGCCGTCCGGGTGCGGCCTCGGCTGCGGGCTCGGGCCGCGGATAGGGCGGCACAGGGTCTTTCACGGGCACGCCGTCGCCGCCCAGGCGCACGGGCGGATGGACGAAGGCGCGCTCCGGCCAGGGGAAAGTCCCCTCCACGAGGAGCGCGAGGGGCGCCCTGCCGAGCAGCGGCACGGGCGCGCCATCGTCCGTGCTCGGTGGAAACGACAGGCAGCCGCGCGGCAGCCAGCCCCCCTGCCAGTCGAAGGACCAGCTTCGCGGCGACGTGGTGATCAGCGTTCCGGCCTTGAGTCCCTCGGCGGCGAGCTTCGTCTCGTCGAGGCGGAAGTAGCTGCCACACAGGAAGGCCTGGTCGCCCAGGTTGCGCGTGATGAGGGAATCGCGCGAGAAGTCCGCGGCCAGCGCGCGGATGAGGAACGGCTTGGCGATGTGCATGAAGGCGAATTCGCGCCGCGCGCTGCGGTCCACCTGCGACTCCAGGTCGATCGGCATGCTGACCGCGTCGAACAGGACCTCGCGCACGAGCTGCAGCCCGAGGTCGGGGAAGTAGAACTCCTCCACGTCCGGCGACTGAGGCTGCGGCCAGTAGGCGAACTCCAAGTCAGCCCCGAGGTGCTGGCGCGACTGGATGTTGAAGTGCTGCGCCGCGAGCAGCGCTCTGCCCCCGCGGTAGAGGTGCTCGACGAACGCCTCCATCATGAGCTTGACGTCGCGCCGGGGCTGCAGCCAGACGAGGAGGTCGACGTCCGGCGGCATCTCGGGAGCGCGCGGGTTGACGTGCGTCACGCGGAAGCCGGCGCGCCGCAGGATCTCGCGCGCCAGGCTGTAGGCGTCCTTGCCGGCGGGCGGGATCAGCCCCCTCGTCTGGAAGTAGTGGTGCGCCTCGCCGGCCGACAGCCGGGGCGCGTCCGAGGCGAACGCCACGTGCGGCCGCCGGCCGGTCGCGAGGCGCCAGAGCGCGAAGGCGATCCGGAACTCGAGGTCCTCGAAGGCTGCGGCGTCGGGCAGGGGCAACGCCTCGACGCGCCCGGCGCTCTCGAACCGCAGCGCGCTCCAGACGGTGCGCACCGTGGTGACCTCGTCGTTCTTGCTGGTCACGCGCGCGGGCTCGCAGCCCTCGGGTCCACAGGCATCGAAAACGCCCACGCTGCGGAGCCCGGGTTTGGCGACACCAACCGCCGGCGCAGCGCCCAGAATCGCCCCTTCGATCGTGTCGGGGGTCAAGCGCTCAGGGGCAAGCAGAAGCTCCACGTCGACCTCGGCCCGGGCGCCGGCCCTCCTCGCGATCTCGATTGAGGCAGGGCAGAGCGAGTTGGTCTTGGCGCCGCTCAAATCGACGCGCCAGCCGGGAGCGGCAGCCCCCCGCGCCACGAGGAGCACGCCCAGGAGGCCGGCCGCGACGCGCAAGAAGAGAGAACCGCACCGCCCGCGCGCGGCGCGCGCGCCTCGCGGCGCGGACACGCGGGCGCCTTGCCGGCTCAGGCGGCGCGCGACCGCGACCGCGGCGAGCAGGGCCGGGAAGAGGAGCACGGCGAAGGCCTGCCACGCCGTGCGCGCCGCGCGCGAGAGCGCGGGCAGAGGCGCCGGGCGATGCACGCCGGAGCGGCCGAGCACCAGGCGGTCGCCCGAAGCCAGGGTGTCGACCAGCACTCCCGTCAGGCGCTTGTGCGCCAAGGTGTCGATGTCGAAGGTCTCGTCGTGAAAGAGGCTCGAGGCGGCGGCCGCGACGAGAGAGCCCTGCCACGGGTCGGCGTGGCAGAGGCGCACGAGCAGCGCCTGCTTGGGCACGCCTTCCCCCGCCGCCGCGGCAAGCGCGGAGAGCGGCAGCTCCCCCGCGCCGACCTGAAGGAGCGACGACCGATCGGACGACGTGGTCAGCACGTCCGCCGTCCACCCTTCCTCAGCCAGCCGTTCGGCCTCGAGCGCGAAAGGCGTGGGCACGAAGAAAAGCAGCACTCCCAGGGGCTCGCGCGCCAGAGAGTGGAAGTCCTGGTCGGGGGCGAGGCAGGCCACGCGGAACGGCGCAGGCGCGCCGCCGGACGGCAGCTCCAGCTCCGCGGAGCGGGCGTCGAGCAAGAGCCCGGGAACGGGCCGCAGGCCGAAGGCACCAAGCAGCGCATCGGCGTCGTAGCCGCTCGCGGCGAGGCGGAGCGCCGGTGCGTCCGCCGCGCCGCCGAGCGAGGCGGCGTAGAGCCCGCCCGCCACCACCACGCTGCGGCCGCTCGCCAGGAAGCGGCGCAGCTCGGCGATGAGCGCGGCGTCCGCCTGCCCGGGGTCCATCCAGAAGAGCACGTCCGCGTCCTCCGGGATCCGCGCCCCGGCCGCGAGCGCGCACTTGACCACGCGCCCCTTCTCCTTGAGGAAGGCCTCGAGCCGCGCGAAGCCAGCCGGAGCCGATAGGGCGAAGACCGGCGCCCGCGGGATTTCCAGCTGGTTCAAATGGCCAAGGATGAGCGCCTGCAGGCGCGGCAGGTGCTCCGGGCCGACTCCCTCGATCATGGCGGGCTTCCGCGGCCCGTAGGCGATCGTGATCGTCGACCACACCTCCTGCTCGCTGTAGGCGTCGCGCGCGACGTGCCTGAGGCGCAGCGGCGCGACCGCGCGCCGCGCGGCGAAGCGCTGCAGGTCCGCCGCCGCGGTGGGATCGACGATGTGGAATTGGAGCCGGCCCCGGGCCGCTTCGCGCATGGCCTCGAGCAGGTCGGTCACCTCGCGCTCGACGCGGCGCATGTGCGAGGGCATGCGCTCCCTCGCGGTGACGTAGTAGATGATGAAGACGTCGTCCCGCAGGGAGGCGAGCTTCCGCTCGAACGCGGGCGAAAGGCGCAGGCGCGCCACGCGCCCCAACTCCAGGCGCGCGGCGCGCTGGCGCGCGACCAGGACCGCGGTCTCTGCCAGCGCGAGATAGCCCAGGGCGAGCGTGATCGAGACCGCGAGGAGGGCGCGCGCTCTCATTCCCGGTTCAGCTCCAGCGCCAGCGCGTTCGCCCAGAGGAACAGCAAGGAAAGCCCGCCGAGGTACGCGAGCGAGGAGAGGCCGACCACGCCGCGCACGAACGCCTCGAAGTGCGGCATGATCGAGAACCACTCGCAGAAGAGCGTGCCGAGCGACAGGGCCGGCCAGCGCCCGTCGGCCACGGCTACGAACGCGTCCCAGCCGGTCAGCACGAAGAGCGACGAAAAGAGGGCGGCGATCACGAAGGCGACGATCTGATCGCTCGCGAGCGCGGAGACGAACATGCCGAGCGCCAGGAACATGGCGCCAGAGAGCAGCACGCCCAGGTAGCCGGACACGATCAGGCCGAGGTCGGGATCGCCGAGGAAGCAGAGCATGACCGGGATGGGCAGCGTGCCGGCGAGCGACAGCAGGAACAGGGAGAGGGCGGCGGCGTACTTGCCGAGCACGGCCTGCAGGGGCCGGATCGGCATGGTGAGGAGCAGCTCGATGGTGCGCGTGCGGCGCTCCTCGGCCCAGAGGCGCATGGCGACCGCCGGCAGGAAGACCGGCAGGAGCCAGGGCATGAGCTCGAAGAAGCCGGTCATGTCCACCGTCCCGGTCAGGAAGAAGCCGTTCATGAAGACCAGGTTGGCGAGCAGCACGAACGCGATGGTGTAGACGTAGGCGATCTTCGAGTCGAGGTAGGCCGCGAACTCGCGGCCGGCGATGGCGCGCGCGCCGGCGCAGAAACCGCAGCGCGCGCCGCGCGTTGCGCCACTCATGACTTCCCTCCCGCGGCGCGCACCATGTCGAGCAGCGCCTCCTCGAGATCCACTCCGCGCGCCGTCGCCTGCGCCCTGAGCGTCGCGACCGGCGTGTCGGCGAGCAGCACGCCGTCGTTGATGATGAGCAGGCGTTGCGAGATGCTCGTGACCTCGGCGAGCACGTGGCTGCTGAAGAGGATCGCGCGGCCGGCGCGCAGGCCGTCGATGAACTGCCGGAAGGCGGCGACCTGCAAGGCGTCGAGGCCGTGCGTGGGCTCGTCGAGGATCAAGACCGGCGGGTCATGCAGAAGAGCCGCGGCCACGCCGATGCGCTGGCGGTAGCCCTTGGAGCACTGGTGGATCCAGCGGGAAAGGACCGCCTCGAGGCCGCAGCGCTCCACGACCCAGTCGCGGCGCTCCGCGTAGCGCGCGCCGTCGAGGCCGCGCAGGCGGCCGGCGAAGCGCAGGAAGCGGTCGACTTTCATGCCTTCGTAGAGGGCGTTGTGCTCCGGCAGGTAGCCGATGGCCTGGCGCACGGCCAGGGGCTCGCGCGCGGCGTCGTGGCCGGCGATGGTGATCCGGCCGCGCGTCGGCAGGAGCCAGGTGCAGAGCATCTTCAAGAGCGTGCTCTTGCCGGCGCCGTTCTTGCCGAGGAAGCCGACGACCTCGCCCTCGCCGATCGCGAACGAGACCGAATCAACCGCGGTCACGGCCCCGAAGCGCTTGGTGACGTTCTCGACGTGGATCATGGGCTTATCGCGTCTCCCGCTCCCGCGCTCTCGTAGGTGAGCCCGAAGACCGTGTCGGTCAGGCCCTCGCGCGTGAGGACGCGCTTCCACAGGTAGTCGGTCTTGAGCCCGTTCGGATTGGGCGGGTTACCCGCACCGTCGTTCCAGCCCTGGCTGAAGGGCAGGAACCACGAGGCCTTCCCCTTGAGGTGCGTGGAGAAGCGCACCTCGTGGTCGTCCACGGCGAAGTGCACCACGCAGCGGCCGAACTCGAACAGCTTCTCGCGCGGGTCGCGATCGCGCCGGTACTGCTGGACCGCGTCCTCGACCGTCTGCTTGGTCAGGCTGTTCTTCAGCTCGAAGGTGGCCAGGGCCAAGCCGTTGATGAACAGGCACAGGTCGAGGGCGAGCTGCGTCTCGTCGCGGCTGTAGCGGAGCTGACGCGTCACGCTGAAGCGGTTGGCGGCGAAGCGCTCCGCGGCCTTGACGTTTCCGGGCGACGGCGTGCCGTAGAAGAGGTCGAGGTTGTGCGCCGCGTGCTTGATCCCGCGGCGCAGAACGGCGATCGTCCCGCGCCTGCTGACCTCACCCTGGAGCCGGGCCAGGAACTTCCGCCTGGTCGGGCTGTCCTGGGCGAGGTCGAGCGCGCCGGCCGCCTCGGGCTGGGTGGCTCGCAGGAAGGCGGCGAGCTGGGCCCAGTCCACGCAATACTCGCGGTCGTAGTCGCCGGGCGCGCCGCAGACCCACCCCGAGCCGTAGACCGCCGGTCGATCGGCGACCGCCCCCGCCGCTCCCGCTTCCGAGCGGCCCGGGTCGCAGGGCGAGCCGGTCAGCGCCCTGCAGATCAGGCGCTCGAGGCCGCGTTCGCTGGTGTCCGTGGTCATCGGCGGCTGCCCCACCCGATGAAACAACCATCGAGAAACGCCACGCTCCGTAACCATCTGGAATGGCAAGGACTTGAGTGGTGAGTCGGCCAGCAGGCCGCCCTCTGATGCGAGTACCCATCAAGCAATCGGGTCTTCCGCGACTCTCTCGAAAGCAAGCCGCCTGAAGAGGCGTCCTCGCCAGACCCTTTGCTAAGCCCTTTGCTAACACTCCGGAATCGCGTCCGATCTAGCAAAGGCAGAAACCATTTGTCACAACCAAATTGTGACATCGCTACGTCTCCAACACGCCCTTCTCCGGCTGCTTTCCTTTGCTCGATCATCGCCGCCCTTGACCGCTGGCAGCGTCCGGCACGACCCACTGGGGATGCGCACGGCTCCCGCGGTTGACGATTCTCCCGGCTCGTCGGAGTTCCTGCAGCAGATTGTGGATTCGACGCAGCTTCTGTTCCGGCGTCAACCGGGCGACTGCAGGCGAAAGCAGGGTCGCCGACTCTCCGCGTCCGAGCAGCAGGATCGCGGCGTTCGTGAGCGCGCCCTGCTTCAGGACCCTGGCCTTGTTCAGGAGGGTGCGGTCATCCCACTCGGAGGCTTCGTCTGCCTGTCTCGGGTGCTTGACGGCAAAGACCTCGCGAGCCCTCGCCACGGCCTCGGGGTCCAGGTCGTCCAGGGTCGCTCCCTCGCACAACTCCGCCGACCAGTCGGACCCGCGCGTCCAGAGCGCGCGCGCCTTCTCCGGGTGGTTTCGCAGCTCGGTCTTGCTCGTTCCGACGCGCACGTAGGCCGTGCCGTAGAAGCTCACCGGCTGATCCTTGGCCGGGCCGACCTCGAACAGCACGACGCGCCCGTCCGGGTGCTCGACCACGCGCACCTCGAAGCCCGGGTTCGGCTCGAGGCCCGCCGCGAGCCACAGAAGCAGGTCCTGGTTGCCCTTCCCCTTCGCGGCACGGGGATCAAAGTCCGTGCCGGCGACCTCGTGCGCCGTGTCGTCGATGCCCAGCACGAGGTAGCCCCGGGGCTGGTTCGCCAGGCAGGCCGAGTTCGCGAGCGCCGACAGGTACTCGCCGAGCAACTGCGGCTCGCAGCGGCTCCGCTTGAACTCGAGCCACTCCGACTCCGACGGCTGCGCCCGCAGCCGGTCGATAAGCGCGAGCTGTTCGCTGCCCTTCACGCCTCGGCCTCCTCGTCGAAGAGATGGACGTAGGCGTCGTAGCGGAAACGGCGGTGGCGGGCGTGCCCGGTGATCTCGCGGAGCACGTCCAGGTCGACCAGGCGCTGCACGATCTGGTTCGCGCCGGCGAAGGTCGTGCCGAGCAACGCCTGGACGTCCTTCACGCTCACGATCGGCCGCTCGTAGAGGCTCTCGAGGATACGGTGGCCGTTCCCGGCGGCTCGGCCCAGGCGATCAGTGATGCTGCGGCGATGGTCTTCGCGCAGCTCGAGGATGCGCCGCGCCGTGCCGGCGGCCTGGACGCTCACCTCGGCCACGCCGCGCAGGAAGAACGCCAGCCAGCCCTCGAAGTCGCCGGCGTCCCGCACGGCCTGCAGACGCGCGTAGTACTCCGGCCGCTGGCGCTTGAAGTAGTGCGACAGGTAGAGCACCGGCTTGCAGAGCGCACCGCGCTCGCAGAGCAGGAAGGTGATCAGCAGGCGGCCGATGCGCCCGTTGCCGTCGAGGAAGGGGTGGATCGTCTCGAACTGGGCGTGGGCGAGTCCGATCTTGATGAGCAGCGGCAGGTCGTCCTGGGCGTGCAGGAAGGACTCGAGCGCGCCGAGCAGCGCCGGGACTGCGGCGGGCGGCGGGGGCACGAACGTGGCCTCGGCGAGCGTGCACCCGCCGGGGCCGATCCAGTTCTGGCTGCGGCGCAACTCGCCCGGCGTGAGGTGGGAGCCGCGCACCCCGCGCAGCAGTTCGGCGTGGATCTCCCGGATGAGGCGGACCGTGACAGGAAGCTCCGGCAGCCGCCCGAGTCCGTGCTTCATCGCACGGACGTAGTTGACCACCTCGTCCACGTCGCGCGGGCGACCCCGGTCCAGGATCCGTGCCTCTGCGGCGAGCAGGTCCTGCAGCGAGCTCTGCGTGCCCTCGATCTGGCTCGAGAGGACCGCTTCCTTGCGCACGTACATGAAGACGAAGAGATCCGGGTTCGGCAGGGTCTGCACCGATCCGTCGAGGCGACCGAGCGAGAGGTCAGCATCCGAGAGCAGCCGCTGCAGGTCACCCTCCGTCCGCACCGGCGGCGCGGGCGGCAGAGAGGTGGGAAGGAACGCGCGATAGCCCTCGATCTGGCGCACGTAGCGGCCCGAGCGGCCAAGGGCAGTGAGGCCCTCCTTCTCGTTCTCCGCGTTTACCATGCGGCCTCGCTCTCCGCATGATAAACACAGCATTTAGTACAATCCACGGTCGTTCCCATGCTCAACGGATGGTTGCGCCTCGGCTGGTCGCGCCCATCCCGATGACCTCGCGCCTCGCGGCGGCGTCGCAACCCAACACGCCCGCAGGCGGATTCTACGGCTGCCACGCGCGGCGCAGCAAGTGGCCCGCGCCTCCGGGCGCGGCGCTGTGCTACGCTGCGCCGGAGGGAAGGGCGGCCGAGGAAGCCGTGCGCGCGAAGCACCCGGACCTGGAGACCACGATCGAGCGGCGCTGCCCGGACGGCCATGCCCAGGTGCTGCGCTGCTACCCACTGCGCCGCGCGTACGGGCGCGTCCAGCCCTTCCCCACCCTGTTCTGGCTGGCCTGCGAACACCTCGACCGCCAGCTCGCCCGCCTGGAACGAGGCGGCGCGATCGCCCTGCTCGAGCGCGCGCTCGCCGCGGACGAATCCCTGCGCGCCGCGGTCCTGGCCGATCATCGGGCCTACAGCGAAGAGCGCTGGCGCGCCCTGCGCGAGGAAGACCGCCGCGTCCTCGAGGAGCGCGCCCTGGCCGGTCAAGCACGCACGCGCGGCATCGGCGGGATCCGGGACTTCTCGACCGTGAAGTGCCTGCACCTGCACTACGCGCACCACCTGGCGCGCGGGTCGGCGATCGGCCGCTGGCTGGAGAGCGCGTTTTGCATCATCCCCTGCGGGGAGGCCGGTCCATGAGCACGCCGCCGGCTGCGCGCGCGAAGAGATGGCAGAAGCCGCTCCTGGCGCTCTCGATCGTCGTGCTCGGGCTCCTCGCCCTCGAGGCCGCGGCGCGCGTGCGCATGCTCTGGAAGTACGGCCGGGCCGACACCGAGCTGTACCGGAGCGAGTTCGATCCGCAGGCTCGGATCACGGCGCCCGTGCCGAACCAGGACGCCGGCTTCATCCACATCAACGCCCAGGGTTTCCGCGGCCCGGATCTCATCGAGCCCAAGCCCGCGGGCGCGCTGCGCATCGCCTTCCTCGGCGGCTCGACCACGTTCTGCGCCGAGACCAGATCGGACGAGGCGACCTGGCCGGCGCAGGTCTGCCGCCTGCTGGAAGAGCAGACGCCGGGAATCCGCTTCGAGTACATCAACGCCGGCCTGCCCGCCCTGCGCGCCGCCGACTCGCAGCGCTACCTGGAAGCGCGCGTAGCGCGCTGCCAGCCGGACGTCATCGTCATCTACCACGCCACCAACGACATGAGCCGCGACACGCGCGACCTCGCCGGCCAGCAGGGGCTGTTCACGGGCGACGGCGGCCGGCAGAGCGCGCTGGCGCGGCTCTCTGTCGCCTGGGACCTGGTCGAGAAGAACCTGAGGGTCAAGGCGCGGCAGCGCGCCTCCGGCGGCGCAGCGGACCGCCTGCGCTTCGATCCCGAGGAGCTGGCGCGGGGCTTTCAGGGCGCGCTCGAGTCCCTGATCCGCTCGGCAGAGGAGCGCGCCGAGCTGGTGGCGGTCCTCACCTTCTCCATCCGCCTGCGCTCCGAGCAGACGCCTGAGGAGCAGCTCGAGGCCTGCAGCACGAGCCTGTTCTACATGCCCTACATGGACGTCGGCCGCCTGGCCGCCGGCTTCGCCGCGTACAACGGCGCGATCCGCGCCGCGACCGCGGCCACGGGCGCGCTGCTGATCGACGGCGAGGACGAGATCCCCGGGGACGCGGTCCACTTCAACGACTCGGTGCACCTGACCGACGCCGGCTGCCGCGCCATGGCGGAGCGCGTGGCGCGCCGCCTGCTCGCGGACGAGCGCTTCCTCAGCCTCATCGAGGCGCGGCGCTAGGCGCGCTCGGCGCCGCCGCGCGGCGGCGGAGGATGTGCTCGCAGAAGGAATCACCGCTCGGGATGGAGCGGCCGATCTTGTACTCGAGGGTGTCGTCGAGAGCGGCGACCAGGCTCTCCTCCATGCACGTGTGCGCGCGGCAGATGCGCTCCTCGGTGAAGGGATAGGGGCAGCGGCGCACGCCGATGACCAGCCGCTCGGGCGTGAACTCGCGCACCTCCCAGTCGTCGCACACCATGTCGAACACCTTGAGGAGGTAGCGCCCCACCGCGGCCACGCCCTTGATCTCCCCGCCCTTCCGCGCGTTCTGGCCGATGGCGGCGCCAAACTCGCGGCTGACGTCCCGGATCAGCTCCAGGCCGGCCTCGCCGAAGCGCTCGTGGATGGCCTGGTAGAGCCGCGCCAGGCGCTTCATGTACCCGGGCACCGCGCGCCAGTACTTCTCCTCTGGCGTCAGCCTGGCGAAGTCCAGTTCGCCGGGAAGATCCATGTCGCAGCCTCCTGCGCCGAAAACGACCCTCAGCCGCGCCGCCCCACCAGGGACACGCGCGCCACCGGCTTCGGCGCCAAACGGTTGCCGCGCGCGGCCACGCCCTTGACCTCGAGGCCGTCGAGGTCGAACGTCGCCTCGGCCACGCGCTGGCGCTTGGCCGGAACGAAGGCGAGGTGCACAGGGCCAGGCTCGAGGGTCGGCGCCAGCACGTCGAGGCGGCCGCCCTCGACCGGCACCAGGTCGTAGACCTTGTCCTTGATGAAGCTCTGGATGTGCACCTTCTTGCCCCAGGCGATGCGCTCCCGGTCGCGGTAGACCACGGTGAAGCGCTCGCCCTGCTCCGGGTCGAAGAGGCCGCAGTGGAGCACCTTGCCCGGGAGAAGCACCTTGTCCACCGGACCCATCACGCGGTACGTGCCGTCGCTCGTCACCACCAGCACCTTGTCGAACTCGCTCATCGCCACCTGGTGCTCGGCGCCGCGCACCTTCGTGCCGAAGAAGCCGCTCTCCGGGTCGTAGCTCACGCGCAGGTCCTGGCGCGCCACGTCGCGCCGGTCGACCGACTCGAACTTCTTGATCTCGGTGCGGCGCGGGTAGGCGGCCGCGTACTTCGCGTGCATGCCCTTCAGGTAGTCGATGGTCGTCTGCTTCAGGTTGGCGAGCCTGCGCTCCAGCTCCTTGATGGCCTGCCGCGCCTCCTTGAGGTCCGCGCGGTTCCGGGCGATGTCGTAGGCGGAGATGCGGCGGATGCGGATCTGCAGCAGGCGCTCGACGTCCTCCTCGACCATGGGGCGCACGAAGAAGAGCGCGTGCTGCTGCATGCCCTCCCACACCTGGCGGCGCACCTCCTCGTCGGTCTTCGCCTTCTCGATGCGTTTGTAGACGCGGTTCTCGATGAAGATCTGCTCCAGCGTCAGCCAGTGCAGCTTGTCCTGCTGGCGCGCGAGGTCGTGCTCCAGCTCGGCCTTGACCTGCTGCAGCAGCTGGTCGGTCAAGAAGGCCAGCACCTGCGTGACCGTCATCTCCTCGGGACGCCCGCCGCAGATGGCCACGATGTTCGACGAGATCGACACCTCGCAGTCGGTGTAGGCGTAGAGCTGCGGGATCACCTCGTCGGCGTAGACGCCGCGCTGCAGCGCGAGCTCGATCTCGACCTTGTCGGTGGTGTAGTCGTTGAGCGAGGCGATCTTCACCTGGCCGCGCTGCGCCGCCGCCTCGATCGAGCCGATCAGGCTCTCGGTCGTGGTCGAGTAGGGCAGCTCGCTGATGACGACCTTCTTGTCGCCGCGCCGCGCGATGCGCGCGCGCAGCATGACTTTGCCGCGGCCGTCGTCGTACTCGGACACGTCCATGATCCCGCCCTGCGGGAAGTCGGGCTGGACGCGCCCCTCGCGCCCCTCGAGCAGGCCGATCTGCGCGGCGAGCAACTCGCCGAGGTTGTGCGGCAGGATGCGGGTGGCCATGCCCACGGCGATGCCCTCGGGCCCGAGCATGAGCAAGACCGGCAGCTTGGCCGGCAGGAAGACCGGCTCCTCGCGCCGCCCGTCGTAGCTCGGCGTGAACCGCGTGAGCGGCTTGTTGAACAGCGCCTCGCGCGCCAGGTCGGTCAGCCGGCACTCGATGTAGCGCGCGGCGGCGGCCGGATGGCCGGTGAGCACGTTGCCGAAGTTCCCCTGCCGCTCGATGAAGTAGCCCTTGTTGGCGAGCACGACGAGGGCGTCGCGGATGGGCGCGTCGCCGTGCGGGTGCAGCTTCATGGCCTCGCCGATGACGTTCGCCACCTTGTGGAAGCGCCCGTCGTCCATCTCGCGCAGGGTATGCAGGATGCGGCGCTGCACCGGCTTGAGGCCGTCGCGGATGTCCGGGATGGCCCGGTCCATGACCACGTAGGAGGCGTACTCCAGGAAGTTCCGCTGCATCAGGGGTTCGAGCTGCGCCACCTCGTTGCCGCTCCTTCCCGCCTCAGTGGACGTCCGGAAGCAAGTTGTCGACGATGAACGCCTTCCTCTGCGGCGTGTTCTTCCCCATGCAGAACTCGAGCGCCTGGCTGACCTCGCCCAGGCTGCGCACCAGGACCGGCTCGAGCCGCATCTCCGCGCCGATGAAGCGCGCGAACTCCTTGGGGTTGATCTCGCCCAGCCCCTTGAAGCGCGTCACCTCGCCGCCCTTGAGCTCCGCCAGCGCCCGGTCGCGCTCCTCCTCGCCGTAGCAGTAGCGCGTCTCCTTCTTGTTGCGCACGCGGAAGAGCGGCGTCTCGAGCACGTAGACGTGCCCCTTGGTGACCAGCTCCTCGAAGTAGCGCAGGAAGTAGGTGAGCAGCAGGTTGCGGATGTGCATGCCGTCGACGTCGGCGTCGGTGGCGATGACCACCTTGGCGTAGCGCAGGCCGGCCAAACCGTCCTCGATGCCCAGCGCCCGCATCAGGTTGTACAGCTCCTCGTTCTTGTAGACCGCGGCGCGCTCCAGGCCGTAGCAGTTCAGCGGTTTGCCGCGCAGCGAGAAGACCGCCTGGGTGTGGACGTCGCGGCACTGGACCAAGGTGCCGCCCGCCGAGTCGCCCTCGACCAGGAAGATCATGCTCTCCTCGGCGCGCGGCCCGCGCTCGCCGAGGTGCGCCTTGCAGTCGGTCAGCTTGGGGATGCGGATGGCGACCTTGCGCGCGCGCTCGCGCGCCTCCTTCTTGATCGAGGCCAGCTCCTTGCGCACGCGCTCGTTGGCGCGCACCTTGGCCAGGAGGGCCTCGGCCGCCTCCTTGTTCCTGTGCAGCCAGACGACGACCTGTTCGCGCACCTCCTTGACGATCCAGGGCCGCACCGTGGTCGTGCCCAGGCGGTTCTTCGTCTGGCTTTCGAAGACCGGGTCCTGGATCTTGACCGCGACCGCCGCCACCAGGCCGTCGCGCACGTCCTCGCCCGCGAAGTTCGCGCCGGCGAACTCGTTGATCCCCTTGAGGATGCCCTCGCGGTAGGCGCTCTCGTGCGTGCCGCCGTCCTTGGTGTATTGGCCGTTGACGAAGCTGAAGTAGCTCTCGCCGTAGGTGTTCGCGTGGGTGAAGGCGAACTCGAGGCGCTCGCGGCGGCAGTGCATGGCCTGGTACAGCGGCCGCTCGTCGCCCATCTCCTGGCGCAAGAGGTCGGCGAGGCCGTCCTGGCTCTTGAACGCGCGGCCGTTGTACTCGAGCGTCAGCCCGGAGTTGAGGAAGGCGTAGTAGGACAGGCGGTTGCCGACGTGCTCGTCGTTCCAGGCGTACTTCTTGAAGATCTCCGCGTCGGGGGTGAAGCGCACCAGCGTGCCGGCGCGCTCGTCAGGCGCCCGGCCCTTGTGCTGCTGCAGGAGGACGCCACGCGCGAAGCTGGCGCGCACGAACTTGCCGTCGCGCCAGCTCGTCACCTCGAACTCGGAAGAGAGGGCGTTCACCGCCTTGGTGCCCACCCCGTTCAGCCCGACCGAGAACTGGAAGACGTCGTCGTTGTACTTGCCGCCGGTGTTGATCTGGCTGACGCACTCGACCACCTTGCCGAGCGGGATGCCGCGCCCGAAGTCGCGCACCGTGACCGATTCGCCCGTGCGCTCGATCTCGATCTTGCGCCCTTCGCCCATGATGAACTCGTCGATGGAGTTGTCGATCACCTCCTTCAACATGACGTAGATGCCGTCCAACGGGTGGCTGCCGTCGCCGAGGCGGCCGATGTACATGCCGGTGCGCAGGCGGATGTGTTCCAGCGCGTCGAGCGTCTGGATGGCCTTCTCGTCGTAGGCGACCTTCCTGCGGCCGCTGTCCTTCTGCTGCGGGGACGGCTCCTGGCTCATCGCGGAATCCTTGCAGTTTGCTCTCGGCGTATACCAGCACCGCGCCGCGGCGATCTCAAGCCCGGCGCGCGGAAACGCGCGCGCCGGGCGCCGGCGGCTTGCGCGGCGCGCCCCGCACCGGTAGGAATCGAGCCGCGAAAGGGCTTTCCATGCTGCGGCTCCTCGTTTCCCTGCTCTTCCTCCTCGCGGCGGCGCGCGGCGCGCCGCCTCCCGGCGACTGCTCCTTCTGCGACGGCGGCGGCTCCATGACCTGCGAGCGCTGCGCGGGCAAGGGCAAACGCCCCGTGCTCTGCGGGCGCTGCGCGGGCGCGCGCAAGGTCCCCTGCTACTTCTGCCGCGCCGACGGCCAGTGGACCTGCCCGGCCTGCCGCGGCGCGACGGTGGTCGTCTGGAGCAGCGGGGACAAGGACCCATGCAAGATCTGCGGGAAGAAGGGCTACGGCAACTGCCCGGTGTGCAAGGGCGCGAAGTCCATCGGCTGCCCCATCTGCGGCCAGTCCGGCAAGTGCGCGGTCACGTGCGGCGCCTGCCTCGGCGTGGGCCTCTTCCCCTGCCCGCACTGCGCCGCGATCCCCTGCCCGGCGTGCGGCGGCGACCACGTCATCCGCTGCGGGCACTGCGGCGGCGACGGCCGCTTCGCCCGGGTCTGCCCGAAGTGCGCCGACACGGGCACGCGCTGCTGCGAGGCATGCACCTTCATCGGCGTGTCGCCGTGCGAGGACTGCCACGGCACGGGCAAGGTCCGCTTCGTCTACGATAAGGGCGGGGGCAAGGCCGGCGCCAAGTCCTGCGACAAGTGCGGCGGCAAGGGCTTCGCGCGCTGCCAAAAGTGCAAGAACGGCATAGTGCCGTGCACCGAAAAGGTCGAGAGTACGGCCTGCCCGAGCTGCCAGAGCGGCTCGTACCCGTGTCCCCTGTGCGCGCGCTGAGGCGCCGCCAGGCGGCGCCCTAGTCCGGCAGCCCGACGTACTTGCGGAAGGGCGCGAGCGCGCCGGGACGCGCCGACCAGCGGCAGGCCTCCTCGACCAGCCGCTGGCCCCACTTCATGCGCCCGAGCCCGCCGTAGGCGGCCCCCAGGGCGGCCAGGCTGCGGTCCTCGGGGTCGAGTTCGACCAGCAGGCGCAGGGTATCGAAGATCTCCGGCAGGCGCGCCGGGGCGAAGCACATCGCGAGGTGCAGCCACTCGGTGGCCGCCCGGCGGTCGACGGGGCTTCTCTCCAGCACCCGCGCCTGGGAGGCGAAAGCCACCTCGAGCAGGTCGTCGCCGAGCACCACGATGGCGCGCAGCTGTTCCGCCTCGCTCGCGCTCGCCTTGCTCGCGCGGCGCATGAGCGCCTCGCGCAGGTCGAACGCACCCGGCGGCCGCCGGATTCCGGCGGCCTCGGCCGCGACCTCGAGGACCCGGCGCACCAGGATCGAGCGGCGCGATTCGTCCTCCAGCTCGGGCAGCGCCGAGAGCCCGTCCTGCACCGCGCGCAGCAGCAGCCGGCAGGTCTTCATGTCCGGGTCGCCGAGCGCGGCGCGCTCAACCGCGCACTCCAGTTCGCCGAAGCGCCGCTCCGCCTCGAGCGCCGCGTCCGTCCCGGACGGGACGCCGGCGAAGGACTGCTGCGCAATCTCCAGGTTCGTCTCCTTCTCGCGCCGGCTCTCGCCGCCGCGCGAGCGGTCCAGCGCCTCGTACCCCATGGCCAGGAACTGGTCCGGGCGCTCCAGCCGGAACTCGTGCGCGAACCAGGTGGTCCAGCCCACGCCCATGACATCGAGGTCCTCGGCGAAGACGCGCGAGAAGACGCTCCTCACGCATGCGCGCACCTCCTTCTCCTCCATCCCGGCCTTGACCTCGTAGCGCAGCTCGAGCAGGAAGTCCGAGAAGCGCTTCTGGTGGTCCGGTCCGTTCAGGTAGTGGACCAGCGACCAGCTCCAGGCGTAGTGCTCGTACTTGAGCTGCTCCCGGCCCAGGTCCATGAGCTGCTCCAGCGAGAAGCTCCGGTTCTTCTCCAGCTCCGCCATCAAGGTGAGCACCAGCCCGGCGGTAGCACGGCCACGCGCCTCTCGCCCGCCGGCCGCCATGAAGCAGGCGATCCCCTCGTGCATCCAGAGGGGAAGCGCGGCGCCGTGGTAGGCGACGTCGAGCAGCAGGTGGGTGCACTCGTGCCGCGCCGTGTGCATGACCTCGTCCCGGTCGTGCGCCTCGTCGTAGAAGACCAGCCGGTGCTGCTCCGGGACGTAGTAGCCCAGGATGTGCTCGCCGCTCTTCTCGAAGCGCAGCACGTAGTCGATCAGGTAGTCGGAGCGGCTGGCGAAGAGCAGCACGTCGATGCTCGCCGGCTCGTAGGCGCGGAAGCGCCCCTTGAAGGAACGGTAGTAGTCGTTCAGGAGCTTCGTGTACGGGACCAGTTCCTCGGGCGAGAGGTCGGTCCAGAGGTCGAAGTAGGTCGACTTGTTGACCAGCTTGACGTCGCGGAAGCGGCCCTTGAGCAGCTCGTCGCGCTCGCGGCCCGCGGGAGCGCTGACGGCCGCGCCGCTCGCCGGCGGCCCCTCGGGCCGGAAGCGCAGGAGCTCCTCCGGCGCACGGCCCTGGTCGGACTCGGCGAGCCCCAGGAAGCCGGCGGCGGCCGCGCTCTGCTCGCCGCCGTCGCACAGCCCGGAGAGCACCTTCTCCGCGCTCTCGAAGAGACCCCGCGCCTGGCACCAGCGCGCGAACTCGACGAGTTGCGCGGGGTCCTTGCCCGCGGCGCTGGCGCGCTCCTTGGCCTCGGCGGCCAGGTCCTTCTGCACGTTCCAGGGCTGATCCTCGCCGGGGGCCGCCGCAGCGGCCGCCAGGCCCGCCCACAGGGTAAGTGAGAACATCCGGGTCCCTCCCTATCTTGCGGAAGGACTGATCCTAGGCGCAGGGCGCCCGGCCGGCAACGGGGGAGCCGCCTGCTGCCGGCCCGAAACCGCGCCCGAAGCGCTGGAATCCGGG
This sequence comes from Planctomycetota bacterium, assembly GCA_016213895.1. Taxonomy (GTDB): domain Bacteria; phylum Planctomycetota; class B15-G4; order B15-G4; family JADJEK01; genus JACQZJ01. The sequence goes on from JACQZJ010000126.1 coordinate 43,629, forward strand.
CCGCGCGCGGCATAGGATGCTCGGCTTGTCGCACGTTTATTGCGGCGTTCTTGAAGCCCCGGGCTCCACGGGACGCCACGTCCCCAACGAGTGTATCTGGAAGCGAGAACCATGAGCGGAGACAAGAAGGCGGATCTGGCCGGGCCCGGCATCGGCAACTACGACGACCTGAGGAAGATCCTGCCCGACGGCTATACGTCGACCCTGAACCGCAAGGAGACGCAGCTCGCCATCAGCGCGGTCAAGAGCTACGTCGAGGAGAACCTGTGCAAGGAACTGAACCTGATGATGGTCTCGGTTCCGCTGATCGTCGACAAGGACAGCGGCGTCAACGACATGCTCGACCGCGACGGCTCGCGCACGCCGGTCGAGTTCCCCTGCGGGCTCGGCATCGAGCCGCGCATCACCGCCCAGGTGGTGCAGGCCGCGACCAAGTGGAAGCGCATGGCCTTGAAGCAGTTCGAGTGCAAGGTCGGCGAGGGCATCAACACGGACATGCGCGCGGTGCGCAAGGACTACTTCCTCGATCATGACCACAGCTCCTACGTCGACCAGTGGGACTGGGAACGGGTCATCACCGCGGACGAGCGCAACCTCGGCTTCCTCACCGACGTGGTCAAGAGGATCTGGAAGGTGCTGGTCGGCGCCGAGAAGCACGTGCAGAAGATGTTCCCCAAGCTCAAGGACCCGCGCGTCCCCAACTTGCCGGAACAGCTCACCTTCCTGCACGCCGAGGAGATCCTGGAGATGTTCCCCGACTTGCCGCGCAAGCAGCGCGAGACGCAGATCCTGCAGAAGCACCCGGCCGTGTTCATCTACGGCATCGGCTGGCCGCTGGCGGCCGGCTACCCCCACGAGATGCGCGCCGCCGACTACGACGACTGGGTCACCGAGACCACGTCCGCCAAGGGCAAACCCATGCACGGCCTGAACGGCGACATCCTGGTCTGGAACCACGTGACCAAGCGCCGCCACGAGCTGACCTCGATGGGCATCCGCGTGAACCCCGAGACCCTCACGAAGCAGCTCGACATGAGCGGGCTGAACCACTACCTGAAGCTGCCCTACCACCAGGCGATCCTGAAGAACGAGATCCCGCTCAGCATCGGCGGCGGCATCGGCCAGTCGCGCACCTACATGCTCCTCTTGCGCAAGGCGCACCTTGGCGAGGTGAGCGTCACCGTCTGGCCGAAGGCGCTGAAGGACATGTGCGCCAAGAAGAACATCCACGTGCTCGAGTAGGCCGCCGCGACTCCCTGGCGACTTCCAGGCCGGCGCGCGCTAGAATGCGCGCGCCGGCCGCGCGTTTGGGAGCCGCCGTGAGTTTTCGAGCCGCGAGCACGTTGCTTCTGTTCCTCGGCTTGGCGCTCGTCCTGGCGCCGGGGCTCTCCGCCCAGGGCAAGAACAAGAAGTGGGCGCCGCCCGACCCGGGCGACGCCCCGGACGTCACGCGCGAGCACGGCGTGGGGACCATCCGGCTCGGCGGCTCGGCGCGCGGCGACATCGTGCTCGGCTTCTACAACATGATCACGTTCGAGGCGGTGAAGGGGACGCGCGTGACCCTGCGTCTCTCGACGCGCCACAAGGAGGCGGAGCTGCTGGCCGATCTCATCGACCCGCGGCGCGCGAGCCACGTCGCTTTCGTCCCGGCGCCGGAGAACGCGCGCGACCTGGTGCTCGCGGACCACCTCCTGGAGATGACCGGCGTCTACTCCATCCGCTTCGGCTTCAAGACGGATCACAACGGCTCCTACCTGCTGGAGACGTCGGCCGTGTTCCCGGCGAGCGCCGAGGAGACGCTCGAGCTCGCGGCGCACGGCGAGGTGCGCTTCGCCATCGACGGCATGGCGGACCGGCGCATCGGCCTGCTCAAGGTCGAGCCGGACGAGGGCATGCGCATCGACCTGCGGCTGCTCGACCCGAGCGGCTGCGCGGTGGACGTGCGCGCCAAGACCCGCTTCGAGAACTTCGGGCGCAGGACCGAGGTCGCGGACGTGGTCATCGAGAGCAACGGCGAGTTCGAGCTGATCGTGCGCGAGACAGCCGGGGTCAAGGGAATGGTGCGCGTCGCCGTCGAGTTCAAGAACCCGCCCCTCTCGCGCCGGGTCAGCAAGATCTGACGCGGCGCCGCCCTGCGGGCAGTCGCAGTGCCGCCGCCAGAACCCGACCCGCGGCACGCCGCGAACAGGACCGCGTGCCCGGCCCAAGACCACTGGCGAGCCAGGAGCCGAAGATCGGGCCTGGCCGGGCAGATGAGCGAGGGATCACTCGCACAAGGCCGGCGAAGCGCGGGACTACCCGCCGACCGTCCAGTCGAGGCCGTTCGTCTGCGCCGACTGGTAGTAGCCCGTTGCGCCGGGGTCGAAGAACATCGCCTGGAAGTAGACGTGCACGCCGTCCGCCCACGGCGTGATCGGCACCGGCAGCACCAGCGATCCGCCCGCGCCGAGCGGCGGCAGCCCCACGACGAACGCGGGAGTCACGAGCAGCGTGCCGCCGTCGAACGGCATTGCGGCCGGCGCGAAGCCGGCGAGGAGCAGCACGGGCGCGGCGCCCGCCAGGCCGTTGCTGATGGTCAGGTCCGCGGTCGTGCCGATCTTCGGCAGGTTGGTGGACGAGAGCACGGGCACGCCCGCGGTTCCCGGCTTGCCTGCGCCGTAGCTCGTGGCCACGGCCGTCGAGGAGCACACGTCGAAGACGTAGGCCGCGCCCGCATCGACGGCGCTGTTGTCGGCCTGGTAACCGTTCACCCCCGTGGCGGCGCTGTCCTCGTACTCAGCTCCCACCACCACCGTGTCGCCGGAGACCGAAACCGAGTTGCCGAACTCATCTCCGAAATCGGTGTTCGACGCCTTCAGGTACGCCTGCTGGCTCCAGGTCGAGGCTGTCCGCATGAAGACGTGAGCCGCGCCCGCGTTGTCGGCGCTGTTGTCGGCCTGGTTGCCGTTCACTCCCGTGGCGCTGCTGTCCTCGCCGGGGGCTCCGACCACCACCGTGTCGCCCGAGACCGAAGCCGACATGCCGAAGTGATCTTTGGCGCCGGTGTTCGAGGCCTTCAGGTAGGCCTGCTGGCTCCAGGTTGCGCCGCTGCGCGTGAACACGTACGCCGCGCCGGCCCAGGGTGCGCTGTTGTCCGCCTGGTTGCCGTTCACTCCCGTGGCGCTGCTGCCCTCGCAGGGGGCTCCGACCACCACCGTGTCGCCCGAGACCGAGACCGAGTAGCCGAACCAGTCGTTGGCCTCGGTGTTCGACGCCTTCAGGTAGGCCTGCTGGCTCCAGGTCGACCCAGTCCGCACGAAGACATAGGCCGCGCCCGAGATGGGGGCGTTGTTGTCGGCCTGATTGCCGTTCACGCCCGTGGCGGCGCTGTCCTCGTTGGCTCCGGCCACCACCGTGTCGCCGGACACCGAAACCGCGCCGCCAAAGAAGTCTCCGGCCTCGGTGTTCGAGGCCTTCAGGTAGGCCTGCTGGCTCCAGGTTGCGCCGCTGCGCGTAAACACGTACGCCGCGCCGGCGTAGGGTGCGCTGCTGTCCGCCTGGTTGCCGTTCACGCCCGTGGCGGCGCTGTCCTCGCCATAGGCTCCGATCACCACCGTGTCGCCGGAGACCGAAGCCGACATGCCGAAGTGATCATTGGCGCCGGTGTTCGAGGCCTTCAGGTAGGCCTGCTGGCTCCAGGTCGCGCCGGTGCGGACGAACACGTACGCGGCGCCCGACTCGTATGTGCTGTTGTCGGCCTCGTTGCCGTTCACGCCGGTGGCCGCGCTGTCCTCATATGGGGCGCCGACTACCAGCGTGTCGCCAGAGATCGAAACCGACTTGCCGAACTCATCTGGCTCGGTGTTCGAAGCCTGCAGGCAGGCTTGCTGGCTCCAGGTCGTGCCGCTGCGCACGAACACGTAGGCGGCACCCGTCCACGCAAGTCTGCGGTAGGCGCCAACCACCACGGTGTCCCCGGAGCGGCAAACCGAGTAACCGAAAAAGCTAAGATTCCCGGAGTTCGACGCTTTCAAGTACGCCTGCTGCGCATAGGGATCGATGGTGAGCGGATAGCGCGCGCCCGCGTCATCGATCGTGAGGCGCAGGCCTCGCTCCGTGCGCGTGAACTCGGCCGGAAGCGGCCGGCCATCGGCGTCAACGACCGAGAGCCCCGCATAGGTGAGCACCGCGCCGCCGCCGGCGCTCGCGAACTGCACGTCGCGCCCGTCGCTCGAGATCGCGGGTTCGAGGCCGCCGCGCACGGCCAGCTCGAAGGCCAGAAGCACTCCCGCGCCCTCCGGCCGCGCATGCACCGTGTAGCCGTGCTCCAGGCCGCGCGCGTCGTTCACGTACCACTCGGCGAGCGTCTCGTCCCAGTCGTAAGAAACCCGCGCTCCCTCGGCGCAGTGGGCCTCGGGCCGGGTCATGGCGGCTTCCTCGCCCGCGACGCCAAAGTGCACGAGGTCGAGCCCGAAGCTCCAGCCCCCGCTGTCCGGCGTGATCTCGAAGCCACGCCCGTCGAAGCGCGTGACCCACTGCTGTCCCGGGTTTCGCGCCGCGAAGCCTCCGTCGATTGCGTAGGCCGCGTGCCGGCCGGCATCGTACGCCGCGCAAATGCTCGACCAGTCGCCCGCGGTCAGGCCCTCCGGAACGGTCTCTGCGGCAGCGGCTTCCAGGCGCGAAAGGGAGACCAGCGCCGCGGCGAGCGCCGCGAGCGCGGTGACGCGATGCCGGAGCATGGGGGGCTCCTCCTGTAGTCGGCTAGTCGGCGCGGCACGCGCCGCTTGCTTGTCCACGACCTTCCGGCCGCATTCTACCACAGGGCGCCCCCTGCCGAGGCGGCAAGCGACGGCGCCCGCCGCGCGAGCGTGTGGTATCGTGGCGCGCGGACGCCGGACGGAAACGGCTCATGATCGGTCTTCTCGCCAGCATCGCGGTTCTCTTCCTCTCCCAGGACCCCGCTCCCCGGGAGACCTGCTCCGCGTGCGCCGATCGCGGCAGCCTCCCTTGCCCGGCGCACAAGAAGCAGGACCTCGAGCTGGAGAAGAACGTTCTCTTCTGCTCCGAGGTGATCAAGTGCCGGACCTGCGGCGGGGTCCTGGAGATCGATTGCGACGAATGCGCGATCGGCGACAAGCAGATCGCCTACGCGCGGGAAGAGAAGGAGCGCTGGCTCGAGAAGCAGCAGCAGAACTACGAGCTGCTGCAGCACGAGTTCCCCATCGGCCGCTCGCCCCACTTCGAGCTGTGGTGGGACGGCGACACGATCGTCGCCGAGAAGAGGCGACTCTCGGACCACGCGGCCATGCACCTCTACGTCGACCGCCTGGAGGATCTCTACCAGCAGTTCAAGGCGGCCACGGGCGCCACGGACGAGGACTTCAGCACCGTCTTCCAAGTGATGGTCTGGAAGCGCTACAAGCACCACCAGATCGCCGCCGGGCGCTTCACCGGGCAGCCCAACCCGGACACCGGCACCAAGCGCATGGGCGCGGTCGGCATCTACACCGTCTTCCTCGACCCGAGCACGGTCGACCCGGACGAGAGCGCCGCCGCCGACCTCTACCGCGCCATCGTGCACAACGTCTCCCACCTGCTGCTCGCCAACGCGTGGAACGGCCTCTGGCCGGGCGAGCTGCAAGGGGGCTGGGTCGACACCGGCGTGGCCCACTACTTCGAGGACAAGCTGCACGGCCGGTGCACCAACTTCTGCTACCGCGAGCAGGACACCATCTCCAACTTCCGCGGCGCGCGCTGGCGGGCGCCGGCGCGCACGCTGGCCGCGGCCAATGACCGCCCCTCCTTCGCCGAGACCATCCGCAAGAAGAGCGACGAGCTCTCCTACGACGAGCACATCCTCTCCTGGTCCTACTGCGAGTTCCTGATCTCGCGGAATCCCGCCGGCTTCGGCGCCATCTGTCGCGCCATCAAGCAGAGCAAGAGCATCCGCGAACCCATGCTCCAGCACTTCGAGTTCGACGTCTTGAACTTCGAAGAGGCGTGGCAGGCGCACGTCAAGGCGACGTATCGCGGGCGCTGACGAGTCCCACGCCGGAAACGGCCGCCGCTAATCCCCCTTGTCGATCTCCTGCTGCAGCAGCCGCTTGGCGGCCTCGATGTCCAGGCGCGAATCCAGGTTCTCGAGGAGCGCGAGATCCGAGGCGGGAACGAGCGCCGCAACGTCCTTGCCGTCCTCCACCAGCACGATGCGCTGGCCGCGTCCCGCCACCAGATCGACGTCCCGCGCCAGGTGGCGCTTCACGTCAACCGCGGGCACGTGCTCCACCGCGACCGCCGCCTCGCCGTCCAGGTTCTCGAGCAGCGCCAGGTCCTCGAGAGGAATGAGGGCCGCGCGGTCCGCGCTGCCGCGCTGGATCACGACGCGCTGCTTGCCGTTGCCGACCAAGAGCAGCACGTCGGCCAAGTTCTTCTTCACCACGTCGGCCTGAAAGCGTTCCACGGCGGCAGCTCCGCGAATCCGTCCTGCGTGCGCGGCAGATTGTAGACACGGCGCAGAGCAAAAGCGAAGGCGCGGCGCCCGGACCTCGCACGCGCCTCTTCCGGACGCTACGCTTGGCGGCATGAGACAGGGACACACGCTCACGCGACTCTCGCTCTTCTGCCTCGTCCTGGCCCCAGCCATGGGCTGCCGCGCCGGCATGGATGGGCGCGCGGCGGCGGCGGACGTCGGGTTCGCCGCCCCCCACGCCGAGGCGGGCATCGCCCGCGCCGCCGCGCCGCAGGCCGCGCCCGCGCCCTCCGCGGCGCCGCTCGCCGCGCCGGCAGAGCGCCTCATGATCTACTCGGCGCGCTTCGAGGTCCTGGTGGCGAACGTGGAGGACGGCGTGCGGCGCTTCCTGGGCTGGGTCGAGGAGGACGGCGGCTACCTCGAGGCCAGGAACAACGGGCAGGTGACCTGCCGCGTTCCGGCGGACCGCTTCACGGCGCTCCTGAATCGCATCCAGGACCTCGGCGCGATCCTCTCCGAGTCGCTCGAGGCCGAGGACGTCACGCTGCAGTCGCTCGACCTGACCATCCGCATCGAGAACGCGGAGCGTTCCCGCCAGCGTCTGCTCGACCTCCTGGCGCGCGCCGACGACATCGAGGCGACCCTCAAGATCGAGCAGGAGTTGCGCCGCCTCACCGAGGAGCTGGAGCGCATGAAGGCGGAGCTGAAGCTGCTCGAGAGCCGCGTCGCTTACTCCACGGTCACGGTCGCCTTCCGCTCGAATGCGCCCGCCGCGACCGCGGTGCGGCGCCGCGCCGCGAGCCGCTTCCCGTGGCTGCGCCAGGTCGGCATCGAGCACGTCCTCGAGAACTTCTAGCGGGAGATCGAGATCATGCGCGCTCTCCATGTCCTGCTCCTCCTCGCGCTCGCGGCGGCGGCCGCGGCCTGCGCGGCGCCTCCGGCCCCGGCCGACTTCCTGGTGGTGGACAGCGGCCGCGGCGAGGTGAAGGCGATCGCGCCGGACGACTCCCTCTTCTGGGTGCGGCAGTTCAAGGATGGCATGCGCGGCGACTTCGCCTTCTGGGCCGAGGCGCTCGAGAAGGAGTTCGTCGAAAACCGCGGCTACACGCTGCTCGAGAAGCGGCCGGTCAAGTGGAACGGCGCTCCCGGAGTGGAGCTGCTCTTCGAGGTCAGCGCGGCCGGGCGCGCGCGGCGCTACCTGGCCACGATGGCGGTCGCGCCCGGCAGCTTCGCCAGCACCATCAGGGTGGCGGAGTACGTCGCCGACAAGGAGCGCTTCGGCGAGCACCTCGGCGCGGTGCGCGCCGCCCTCGGAACGTGACGCGAAGGCTCAGCCCTTGCCCTTCCTGCTGCGCGTCATCGGCCCTTGCCACGGCTTGAGCGTGTATTCCTCGCGCACGTACTCCCGCCAGCCCTCGACGAACTGGCCCACGGTCAGGCCGTAGGCCTGCTGCAGGCAGTCGCGGTCCGCAGGCTGCGGGCCGGTCATCAGCTGCAGCATGGGCAGCATCTTCTTGGGGTCGAGCCAAAGCAGGTAGTCGATGTAGGACCAGGCGAACTGGTGGTCCATCGCGCTGAGCGATCCCACGTCCTTGCCGAGGATGTCCTGGAAGGCCGGTTCCTCCCCGGCCGCGACTGCGCGCTTGACGTTCGCCTCCCAGTTGCGGCTCTGCCAGTGCGCGAACTCGCCCGCCTCGGCCGTGCACCAGGTGACCGGCGAGCCGAAGTTCTTGACCTCCATGTAGTGGGCCAGCCCCTCGTACACCCAACCGTAGCGCTGGAAGAGCCAGTGCTGGCGGCCCGCCACCGCGTCGTGGACGTGGTGAGAGACGGCGTGCGTCAGGAACTGGTGGCGTTCCTCGTCGCAGGTGATGACCGACGGGTCGTCCCAGGAGACGAGATGCGACTCGATGCCGAGCAGCGAGACCTTGGTGCCCGCGGAGAGCGGCCGGTTGGCGAAGCGCGGCGCGGCGAGCTGCGCCGTCTTCTGGCTCTCGAAGAGGTAGAGGTGGTGCTTGACGCCGTTCGTGTCCGCGTCCGTCATGCCGTGCAGGTCGAGGATCTGGCGGTGCAGCTCCTCCATGCGCCGCGCGTAGAGGTGCATCCCCTCGTGCCGCGAGAGAACGCGCTTGCCGAACGCGATCTTCGGGATGTCGAAGGCGATGACGAAGTGCGCCGTCTCGACGTGGTCGACCTTCTTCATGACCGCCTCGTCGACGGTCTTGCGGCGCTCCTCGAGCCACGCCCGGCGCGGCGCGAGCGCAGCGGCGAACTCGCTCTCCGCCGCCGCCTTGAGCGAGGGCGTGCGGCACTTCGCGCATGGGACCCAGTCGAGACCGAGCGCCTCCGGGTCGCTCTCCAAGAACACCGAGCAGAAGATGGCGCCCTCCTCGAGGGCCAGCTCGGCGGCGGCGTGCTCGTGCTTGAGCCTGCCGGTGCCCTGGCAGTCGCCGCAGAGCGGCTCGCCCTGCTGCCCTGCGGCCGCGCCGGGCGCGCACAGGACCGCGCCGAGGAGAGAGAGACCCGCGCTCGCCCGCGGCCGCCGCAGCATCAGCGCCTCCCCTCCTCCCCGCCATCTTCCTGCCCCGCCGGCTCCTTCTTCTTCTCGCCGGCCTCGAGGTAGACCGCCACCCTCTCGCCGCCCGCGGCAGGCTGCACCACGATCGTCCGCCCGCGCGCCAGGATGCGCTCCACCGCGTCGAGCCAGAGGCGCCGCCTGGCCAGCCCCGGGTCCTTCTTGACCTCCTCCGCGAGCTTGATGAAGCTCGCGGCCGCGCCCTGCGCCCTGTTCAGCAGCTCGCTGCCGTAGGCCCGCGCGCCTTGCTCGAGGGTGTTCACGGTCGCGCGCGCCCGCGGCTTGATGCGCAGGGCGTAGCCCTGGGCCTCCTCGGTCTGCCGCGCCTTGTCTTGCTTGGCGGTGGAGACGTCGTTGAACGCGCCGATGACGTCCTGTGGAGGACCGACCTCGACCACGTTGATCGCGTTGACGCGCAGGCCGGTGGCGAGCGCGTCCAGCTCATCCTGCAGCGGGCCGATCGTCTCGAGCGAGAGGCTCGCCTTGCCGGTGGTGAGGACGTCGTCGATCGCCATGGTGGCGATCAGCCCGGAGAGCACCGCCTCGCTCACGCGGCGCACCACGTAGTCGCGGCTCGCGCCGTCCGCGGAGTCGCTCATGCCGAACAAGTACTCCACGGGATCGCGTACCGTGTAGTACACGGTCGCCTGCAGCTCGACGATGTTGGTGTCGCCCGAGAGCCACTGCACCTCGACGTCCGCCGGCGGGATGTTGCGCACCTTGTCCTGCATCTTGAAGCCGACCGGCATGGGCCGCACCTGGGTGATGGACACGCGCTCCATGGTCTCGAGCGGCCAGGGGAGCGTGAAGTTGATCCCGGCCTGCGCCACGCGCGACACGCGCCCGCACGTCAGCACCACGCCCTGTTCGTCCTGCTGCACCACCCAGGTCGACGAGTAGATGCCCGCCGCCAAAACGGCCAAGAGCAGCGCGCCGCCGCCCGCCGCGATCGCCGTCCGCTGTCCGCGCCGCGCCATCATTCCTGCCCGGCCGTGGCGGGAGCCTCCGCCCGCGTCTCCTGCAGCACCCTGAGCAGCTCGTGGTCGCTCGGCAGGATCACGGTGGAGCCCTCGTCCAGGATCTTCTCCAGGGTCTGCAGGGAGCGCAGGAACCGGTAGAGGTCCGGATCGCGCGAGTAGGCCTCGGTGTAGATGCGCGTCGCCTCGGCCTCGGCCTCGCCGCGCAGCTCCTGGGCGCGCCGCTCCGCGGCGGAGACCATCTCCACCTCTTCGCGGTCGGCGTCCGCCTTGATCCTCTCGTACTGCTCCGTTCCCTCCGAGCGGATCCCCTGGGCGATGCTCTCGCGCTCCTGCTCCATGCGCCGGAAGACCGCCTGCTTGTTCTGCAGGGGGTAGTTGAGGCGCTTGATGCGCACCGCCGCCACCTTGATGCCGTAGCTCGCCCGCGCCTCCGCGGCCGCCGCCGCGGTGATGCGCTCCTCCACGTCCCGCAGCGTGGTCTCGTGCGATTCGTTCGAGACCAGGGCGGCGAACGGCTCGGCGCTGAGGACGTCGCCGACCACCGAGCGCAGCACGTCCGTGAGGCGCGACTCGGCGACCATGCGGCTGCCGACGCTCTTCAGGAACTTGAGGGGATCCTCCACCGACCAGGCGAGGAAGCTGTCGACCATCACGTTCTTCTTGTCGCCGGTCAGGTACTCGTCCGGCTGCGGATCGAGCACGTGCATGCGGCCGTCGATGCGGATCACGACGTCGACGGGCGGCGGCCACTTGCAGCGCAGGCCGGCCTCGCTGATCGTGCGCCGCGGGTCGCCGAAACGCGCGACGATCACGTGCTCGTTCTCGTTGACCTGGAAGAGGCACGCCCAGCAGGCCAGCCAGAGCAGGCCGGCGAGCGCCAGCAGTCTGAAGGCAGTCTTCATCGCAGTGCCACCCGTCGCGTCGGTCGGATTCGCCGGTTCATTCCGGCTCCAGCTTCACCGGCGGGACCACGGCCGGGCCGCTCTCGCCGGCGTCATAGAGGCGCACCTCAATGCCGTCGTCGAGGAGCAGAACCAGCCGGCAGCCGCCGAGGACCTGCTCCGCGGCCTCGTGCCGCAGCCTGAGCAGAGTAATGTCGCGCCCGCCGCCGTGTAGCGCCTCGAGCAGCGCCAGGAACGCGGCGACCTCGCCCGAGGCGGCGTTGACCGAGCGGTCGCGCGCGGCCTCCGCCTCCTGTTCGATGCGGTACGCCGTCCCCCGCGCGCGGGCCGTTTTCTCGCGCTGATAGCCCTCGGCCGCGCGGATCTGGCGCTGCTTGTCCTCGAACGCGCTCGCCACGTCGCGGTAGGCATAGTGCGTCTGCGGCGGCGCGTGCAGGCAGATGAGCTTGAGCGCCACCACCTTCATGCCTGCCTGCGCGCCGTCCAGCTCCTGCTGCAGGATGGCCGCCGCGGCCGCCTGCAGCTCGTCCCGATCGGCCACCAGGACCTCGTCGGAATGGCGTCGCGCCAGCACGCGCCGCAGGGAGGTCTCGGTCAGGGAGCGCAGCAGGGTCTCCGGATCCTCCACGCCGTAGCGCCAGCGATAGGCGTCGGCCACCATGTACTGCACGGCATAGAAGACGCGCACGATCTTCTCGTCCCCGGTGACGACCTCCGCCTCCGCCTCCAGGTCGCGCCCGTCCGCGCGCGCGAAGGCGCCCTCACGGAAGCGCGCCTGGCCCTCCGCCTCCGAGCTGAAGCCGAACTCCACGCCGCGCACCAGCGTGTCCCTCACGATGTCGACGCGATCTATGGGAAAGGGCAGGTGGAAACGTATGCCAGGCTCGCGGAAGGTGTCCGCCACGGCGCCGAAGCGGATCAAGAACCCGGTCTCGCCCGGCCCCACCACCGAGAACGCGGTCGCCAGGTAGGCGATCAACACGGCCGCCGCGGCGGCTGTCTTGCACAGCGGAGACGTTGGGTCGAAGCCCACGCGCGCGCACCACCCGCGCAGCCAGCGGCCGAAGCGCGCAGCCGCGTGCTGCGCGAGGGCGTGGTAGAAGAGCAGGAGCCCAAGCGCGGCGCCGCAGACCACGCGCGCGGCGGCCATGAAGGACGACTCCTCGCCGTTCACGAGGGACATCAGCGGCTCGATGTCGAAGGCCGAGTAGATCCCGTTCACCACGCCGCCGAGAGCGAGCGAGACGACCGCGATGGTCCCCAAGTAGACGAGGAGGACGCGGCGACCGAGCAGGTTCTTGACCACGAAGAACGTGGCCACGTTCGTGGCCGGCCCGGCAAGCAGCAAGACCAGCGCCGCGCCCGGATCCAGCCCCTTGGCCACCAGGGCGGCGGCCACGGGCGTGCTGGCCGTGGCGCAGATGTACATGGGGATGCCGACCACGAGCATCACCAGCATGGAGAGCCACGTCCAGCCCGCGGGCAGCACACCGGCGAGGAAGTCGTCCGGCACGCAGACCATAATCAGGCCGGACAGGACGAAGCCGATGATGAACCACGGGGTGAGGTCGGCCATGAGCGTGCCGAAGGAGTAACCGAACACCGCCCTCATGGCTTCGAGGAAGCGCCCGCCGCGCGCGCGCGAAACGTCCTTCCGGACGCCGGCCGCGGGCGCCTCGGCCGCGGCTGCCGCGCCGCAGGCGCAGCAGGGAGCGCCCGCGCCGCTCGGAGCCGCCTCCCCGGCGCCACGGTCATCCCAGCCGCGTCGCACCATCAGGTTGACGAGAGAGCCGGCGCCAAGCGCCGTGAGCAGGGCCGCGATGGGACGCGCGAAGGTCATGAGCGGGTCCATGACCGCCCAGGTCATGCCGATGGAGTCCACGCCGGTCTCGGGCGTGGAGATCAGGAACGACGTCGTCGCCCCCTTGCTTGCGCCGCTCCTCCTGAGGGCCGTGGCCGTCGGGATCACGGAGCAGGAGCACAGCGGGATGGGCACGCCCGCGCACGAGGAAACGAAGACGGAACGGAAGTCGTCCCGCCCCAAGTGGCGGACGACCTTGTCCGCGGGAACGAAGACCTTGATGAGCCCGGCGAGCGTGAAGCCGATGAACAGGAACGGTCCTGATTCCCTCAGGATCATCCACATGGCCGCCAGCCACTCGCTCAGGAAGCCGATCATGCGCCCAGCCTGTGAAAGAGCACCATGGCCCCGATGCCCAGCGCCATCAGCGTGATCTTGGCCACGCTGTCCTCGCGGTGGTGGAAGACCTCGGGCAAGAGCTCGCAGAGGCAGACGTAGAGGAACGTCCCAGCCGCGAGCGCGGTCGCGATGGCGATGCCCTCCTGGGTGAGCTGCGCCGTGAGCAGGCCCCCGACCAGGATGCCGGTCGGCGTGATGAGCGAGAACAGGACCATGAGCACGACGATGCGCCGCCGGCGGAACTCCGCCAGCAGGAAGACCGAGGCCAGGGAGAAGGCCTCGAAGCCCTTGTGCGAGACCAGCGAGACGAAGACCGGCATCGCCAGCTCTGCATTCAGCGCGGCCGCCGAGTAGCCGATCCCGGCGGTGAAGCAGTGGATCGACAGGCCGGCGAGCGCCGCGTACCCCACCGCCGTGTGACGGTGCACGTCATCGCCCTCGTGCGTGCTGAAGAAGAGCGTCTCGATCAGGTAGACCGCCAAGACTCCCGTCAGCACGAACCCCCAGATGAGCACGTTCCCGTGGGCGTGCGCGGCGCCATGCTCCGCCGCCTCGACCGCCGAGAGCGACGGCAGGAGGTGCAGGAACACCGCGCCGAGAAAGACCCCAGTGGAGAGGGCCAGCACCGAGTGCAAGTGCCGGTCCGACCAGTGCACCAGGAGCGGCAGCAATCCTCCGGCGAGGGCCACCAACAGAATGACGATGGACTCGACCATGGACCGTCTCGCGGCTCCGCCCGGCGGGAAACGGAACCGGGATCGTAGAACCTAGTCCAAGCGCTCGGTCAAGTCACGGGAAACACTTCCTGGCTCCACGGCCGCGCCGGGAAACCTGTCCGCAGCTTGCTCCGGCGCACGCGCTCTTCGCCCTGGGCGGACGCCGGCGCATGCCCGGCGGCGCGCAGGCCGTCACTGCGGCAGCATCAATGTCACCGGTCCCGTCTCCTCGCCGGCCGCCACGCGCGCGGTCACGGTGCAGCCAGGCGCGCTCACGCGGTAGGTCCCCTCCGGCAGGCCATCGAGCCGCAGCTCCCCCTTCTCGTCCGTGACGGCCGGGGACGGCGCGCTCGTCACCAGGCCCGCGGCGAGCCACGCGCTGGCCGAGGTCCCGGTCTCGACGTCGATCACCTCGAGAGGCATGGATCGCGCCGGTGCGCCCGCCGCGGTGATGACCTTCAACCGCAGCGCGCCCTTGCGGCGCAGGGCCATCGTCAGGTTCGTGGTCTGGCCGGAGCGGCAAGACGCCTGGACCTCGGCCGGGAAGAAGCTCTCCGCCGCGGCGCGTACCGTGTACTCCGCGCTGGCCGCCCCGTAGAACACGCGGCGCTCCGGCAGCCACTCCTCGCGCACGCGCAGCGGCGCCATGCCTGATCCGTCCGCGCGCACCACGGAGCACTCGGCCGCGGCAAGCAGCGCGCCGGCGCGGTCCTTCACCACGACCTCGATCAGCGCCTCGGGCTCGAGCACCACGTCGCGGCGGACGACGGACTCCTCGTCCACTACTGTGATCGTCTCCTCGACCCGGCCGAATCCCTCGGCCCTGGCACCGAAGCCGTAGGTCCCCGGCTTCACTCCCGCCAGGAAGTACGAACCGTCCGGCGTGGATGT
>JACQZJ010000123.1:0-46830 GCA_016213895.1 Planctomycetota bacterium
GCCCGACAGAGAAAGAGCCCCGGATGGAAGACGACAACCTGATGCGCGCGAGGCGGCCCGGCGCCGCGACGAGGAGAGTCTCGCCCTGCCCCGCCGCGTCCTGGCCACGGAATTCGCAGGGGGGTACGCGCTTGTTCCGGGACTAGCGTACGCTCCCAGTCCCTAGTGATGCTCGCGAAGAAAAGGCTGCCGTCGGTACCCAACCACTCACAACGGTAAGGACCGGTCCCGAGGACATCGATGTCCCGGGCTCCCGGAAACTCCTCCACGGGCAAGGTGCACGAGTGGAGCACGATGCGAGCCATCCGGACACGTCTGTCGCGCGGACATCCGTTCGACAGCTCCTTCCCAGCCCGCTCTCTGCGCTGCACCTGATCGCGCGGCACGACACAGCGCCGAAGCACAACCAACCTGGACAGTATCCAAGGCGTGCTCCCAGCTACGATGTCCGCGGGGGGCGTACCCCCCAGATCCTCACATCCGTACAAGTCAGCCAGTGCCTCACGAGCCTCCAGTGCAACCTCCCGGTCCTGGTCCTGCGCGAGAGCAGCGACGAGGCCGAAGTCCTCGCTGCGTCCCGTGCGCTGGACCAGCCGGACGGCGAGCCGCCGCGCCTCGCGAGCGCCATCCGCCAGGCCCAAAACCAGCTCGTGGACCCGCTCCTGCCGCTCCCAACCGCACCAAGCCACCGCATCGACCATCGCCGCCGCCCGCTCGGTGCGTCCCTCGCCCACGAGGCGCACCACCTCGTCGGTAAGCACGTCAACGATCCACGGATGGTCGTTGCGGTTCACGGACGTGGCGAAGGCGGCGACCTGGTCATCGGCGCTACTACGGATCCGGTCGGCGAGCTGGGCCGGGGAGTACTGCGTGGCTTTGACCTCCTCCAACCACACCCCCTCATCGTACACGCCACAAGCGCTGAGCCCGGTGCCCAGAAGGGCCGCGACGCAACCCAACGATGTACGTCTGATCTGTCGTCTCATTAGGACCATCCCTTGACCCACCTGCAGCATTTTACCGCCTTGTCCGCGCCCCTGCCGACAGCCATGCAGCCACCCTCCAGCAGGTTCCACTTACCCATCTCAGCCTTGACAGCATCCCTCGCCGCACTCCACTTCGAGTCAACCTGAGGCAGATTGTCAGTCTGCCCCGAGATCGTTCCGGATAGTCGCTCCCGAATCCGGCGTGTGTGCTTCTCCGGCTTCGTGACCAGCACACTGCGACGAGCAGGGCTCGGTTCCTTCGCTTCCGGCGCCGGCGGGTCTCGGTGTTGCTTGCGGCCCGCAGCGCACCCTCGAAGCGGATGCGCCGGCCGATCCGGCACCCGAGCCACCACACATCACGCCTGCTCCTGCGCGGCCGCGCGCACGCGCGCCTCCTTCGTCCCGCGCAGCGCGCCGCACACCGCGTCGGCGAAGCGCGCGGCCGCCTCGCGGCAAAGAGCGAAGTGCAGGCGCGGCTCGACCAGCTCGTACTCGTTGAGGCGCAGCTCGCCGGCACCGTCCTCCAGGATGTCGACGCGCGCGTAGAGCGGCCCGCGCGGGCCAGCCTCGAGCACGCGATCCGCGACCAGGAGTTCGGAGGTGCGCGGCCGCACGCGCTCGATGGAGCCGCCGTACAGGCCCTGCACGCGGAAGTCGCCCGCGGCCGGGCGGCGGCGCAGCGCGTGCGAGTAGACGCCGGCGATGTAGACGAGCGACACCTCGCCGCTGTCCGTGACGCCCGCCATGTACGCCTGGACGAGCGCGTCCTCGGCGGCGACGAGCCGTTCGAAGCGCTCCTGGGCCGAGGCCAGGTCGCCGCGCGCCGCCTTGAAGGTCTCGCGGCCCGAGGCGGAGACGGCGGGCTTCACCACCGCCTCCCTCCAGCCGCGCGCGTCCATGAGCTCGGCGAGCGAGAGAGGCGTGCCTCGATCGACGAACTGCGTGGGCACGATGTGCACGCCGCGTTCGTCCAGGTCGCGCAGGTAGCTCTTATGGGAGGCCCAGCGCAGGGTCGGCGCGTCGTTCCCGAGGCGCGTGACCGCGGCCACGCGCTCCGCCCAGGCCAGGAACTCGGCGCGGCGCAGAACGTAGTCCCAGGTCGCCCGCACCACGCACAAGCGGAACGCGGACCAGTCCACGGCCGCGTCGTCCCAGACCACGGGCCGCGCGTCGAGGCCGCGGCGCGCGAGCTCCACGAGGAACAAGGCATTGTCCGGGTCGAGCCCGGGAGCGGTCGAGTCCGTGGCGACGGCGACGTCCATCATGCGCGCGGAGCCCCGCTCAGCCGCCCGGCGCGGCCGTCTGGTTCACCCAGATCGCCAGCAGCGTCTCGATGTCCTCCTGCTCGCCGTACGGCAAGAGGATCGCGAAGCCATCGCCGAGATCGAACGTCACCGTGGCCTCGACGGCCTGCGTCGTGAGGGACGGCTTCTCCGTCTCGCCGCTCTCGGATTCGCCGGCCGCGGCTGGACGCACGACCGTGAAGATCTGCATGTCGAGGAACAGGCGCACGCGCGGCTTCTTTCCGGCCTCGGCCGGCAAGGGCAGGAAAACGCCGGAAACCGCGAGCCCTTCTGGCAGAACCCCAGCCTCAAACGGAGGTACGAAGCCGGCCGCGTCGGCCTCGCCGCTCGGCTCCTCCTGCCAGGAGTCAGGCACCGCTCTCGCGTCGCTGAAGACCAGGCGCTGGAGCGGCCGGTGCGGCGCCCCCTCGATCGAGGAGAAGTCGCCGAGCGCGGCGTCCTTCAGGTCGATGCGCCCGCTGCTCCCCTCCTCCGCGCCGAGGACCACGACCTCGAGCGGCGACTCGCCCAGGGCGCGCGCCTGGACCTCGAGTCTGCCGCTTCCCTCCACGGCGACGAAGCGCACGGCCTGCGCCGGTTCGCCGTACTGCCCGCGCGGCGTCTCGCCGCGCACGGACAGCACGCCGTACTCGTCTTGATCCGGTTCGCGGGCCTGCCGCAGGAAGGCCTCCACCGCGGCGTGCTGTGCGGAAGAGCCCCGCACCAGGAGATAGCCGCCTGGAGCGAGATCGACCTCGCCGCCGCTGCGAGCGAGCACATGCTCCCGCAGCACGCGCGCCAGCATCTCCACCGAAGGAAGATGCCGGGCCTCGACCGCGCTGGTGGCGGCGCACAGGTCAGTGAGGTCGTATATGCACGGGAGCGCGGCAGCGCCTTCGGAGTTTTCGACTTGCGGGAAGGCAAGGGCTGCCAGGAGCACCACGTTCCACATGTCAACGACCCTCTCGCGGCCACAGGAGAGGGACCCGAAGTAGCGCACGGCGGACCGTGCGCTACTTCGGGCCGGCCAGGATCCAGAAGACCTGGTCGTAGCAGAAGAAGCCGTTCATGGCCAGGCTGATGTCGATGCGCGGCATCTGCGCGCCGAGCACGACGCCGCTGTCGTAGCGCTCGTCGGTTCCGCCGACGTTCAGATCGAGGAGCATCCGGTGCAGGCCGCCCGAGAAGCTGCCCTGGACGCGGTAGATACCCGCGCCCGCGGCCGGGATGAAGGCGGGCAAGGGCGGCGGGAAGGCATGCAGCGCCCAGTCGACGTTCACCACGCCGAACTCGACCCAGTCGCGGCCCTGGAACACGCGCACCAGGTCGAAGGTGCCGCTCACAGGGATGGGCGCGTAGGTCGGGCAGTTGCAGGGCGGCAGGCAGCCTTCCTGGTACGAGCCGAGCACGACCTTGTAGGAAGTGATGGCGGAGAGCGGCGCCGCCTTGGCCTGCACATGCATGAACGTGCCGAAGCAGGCCACGCTCGCCGCGCTGAGCGGCAGGTCGATGTCCGGGTGGCTGCCGCCGCTCCCGCCCGGCAGGAGCCCGCTGTCGTAGGTCGTGAGCGGATCCGCGCCCACGCGCAGGTCGAGCACGAGCTGCTGCACCAACGCGCCCGCGGGCGTGCCCACCCGGTACGAGCCCGCCCCGACCACGCGGATCTCGCTCTCGGGCGGCCCCGCCAGCCAGTTGACGTCCGTGATGGCGTACTCCTCGAAGGCCGGATCGGAGCTCACCGTCTTCTCGAGATGGAATGTCCCGCGGAAGTCCGGGACGAGCCACACCGGACACATGCAGGGCGGGATGCACCCCTGCGCGAACTGGCTGCCCTTCCTCAGCACGTAGGTGGAGGACAGGGCAGGCCCCTGAGCTGAGGCCGTGGCCGCGGCCAGCAGGACCGCGGCGATCGAGATGAGCAGTTTCTTCATGGCGAACGTTCCTCCGCCGGCGACGGCAACGAGAATGATACCCTCGCCCGCCGCCTGGGAGCGGCGAAGCAAGCTCATGCAACCGCAAACGGTGGAATGCAATGCTGCAAAGCCCGTGAAGTGCCGGCCGCTCCTTGCGGCCGCGTGCCTTCTCGCCGTCCTCTGCCTGGCGCAGGGCTGCGATCGCGCCGGCTCGGGGCCCTCGGCATCCGCCGATCCGCCCGTGGCGCTCATCGAGGCCGGGGCGGAGCCGCGCCGCCCGCTCCGGCACGAGGCAACGCCGGGCGCGCTCTGCCTGGCCTTCACCATCGCCAAGGCGGAGGTCGCGGGCCAGGGCAGCGACACCGCGCGGCTCCGCGAGATCGAGAGCGACCTGGCGCTGCAGAACCCGGCGGGGATCACGGGCGGCCTGACTCGCTCCTCCCGCGGGCACGTGCGCGCGCTCGACCTCGAGATCCTGCGCGGGGCGCGCCCCACGCTGCGCAACTACTTCGGCAACCTGCGGCAGGCGTTCTTCGAGCTGGCCGTGCCCCTGCCCGAGGAGGCGATCGGCGCGGGCGCGCGCTGGCGCGCGGTCCAGACCGTGGAGATGGCGGGCCTGAAGGTGACGCAGAGCGCCGAGTACTGCCTGCAGACGCTCGCGGGCGACGAGGCCACGGTGGAGATGGACGCGCTCCTGCTGGCGGAGCCGCAGACCTTCCCCCTGCCGGACCTGCCCCCGGGCGCGCGCTGCGAGCTGGTCGCGTTCGAGGGGACCGCGCGCGGCGAGCTCGTGCTCGACCTGAAACGCGCGCTCCCGGCCGCCGGCGAGCTGCGTTGCGTCCTGGACATGCGCCTCGCCATCCACGACCCGAACAGCGGGCCTGCGCAAGCGGCTTCCCACCTCGAGATGAAGTTCACGGTAGAGCGCTGAGGCGCGCGGCGCAGGGCGCCAGGCGCGGAGGGCGGGCTCCTAGGGCCAGGGATTCGGCTGCTTGGTGTACTTGAGGCCCTGCTTCTTGCCCTCGTTCTCGATCCAGTCGATGGCCGTGTCCGAGTTGAAGAAGCGCTTGCCGGTGATCGACTCGAGCGAGTTGATCGCGTCGTCCTTGAAGTGGATCCACTCGTCGTACTTCTCCTGCCAGAAGGACGGCGGCGGGTTGTTCGGGTCGTTCGGGTCCTTGGGGATGGGCTGATCCAGCACCGCGATCAAGAGCGAGACCGCTTCCTTTTCCTTCTGGCGTCCCACGGCCTCGATGATCGCCTTGCGCACCTCCTTCGCGCGCTGCTTCCAGAACAGGTCCTCGAGGATCTTGAAGCCGCTCTTGCCGTAGCCCACGTAGCCGAGCGAGCGCACCGCCTCGGATGCGTTCAGCAGGTCGAAGGAACGCCCGGCCGTGACGATGGGCAGGAGGGCCTTCTGCACTTCCGGGCCGCGCTGCGTGCCGAGGAGCTGGACGGCGACGAAGCGCACGGTGCGATCCTTGTCCTTGAGCGCCTTCACGAGCTCCTTGACGATCGCGTCGTGGCGGCCGGCGGCGAGCTTCTGCAGGGCCGCGACGCGCTCGAGCGCCTCCTTGCAGCGCATCCCCTCGCGGCAGGCCGCGGCCAGCGGCTCCGCCTGCTCGCGGGAAAGCTCCGGCAGCTCCTTGGCCCGCGGATCCTCCTCCCCTTCCGCGCCGAACAAGACCAGCGCCAGCAAGCCGGACAGGACGGTGATCACGACGCACCTCCGATGTCCCTGCACACCGCCCGGCGGCCGCGTCGCCCGCGCGCCGCTCGGGCTCGTCACGGCAATCATACCGCGCCGCGCGCCCGCCCTGGAACGGCGCCGCGGGTGCGCTCTCACCACTCCTTGACGATCACCACGTCCTTCGCCCCGCAGAGCACGGAGCGCTTGAACACAACCACTGAGCCGCCGGGCGGAAGGCCGTTGACCGAGAAGCTCCCGTTCTTGTCGGTCTTGGTCTTGAAGACCCGGCCGAGAGGATCCTCGAACTTCAGCAGCCCTTCCTCGATCACGCCGCCGCGCCGGTGGTCCTCCGTCCTGCCGGAGATCCTCGAACCCTGTCCGACGGGCACGGTGATGGAGCACGGCTCCGTGACGATCGCGTTGATCTCGCCCCAGAGCGACGGGGCGTCGGGCGCGGCCCGCAGATCGTTGTTCGAAGCAGCGATGACGTAGTTCCCCGGGGGGATCCTGAGTTCGCGGATGACTCTCCCGTTGAAGATGCGGACGCGCGCCGTGAACAGCCTGCCTCCCTCCTGCTTGGCCCAGACGGTGAAACGCCCTTGAGCCTGCTCAGCGGGAGCGACCTCTACTCGTACGTCGACGACCGCTGCGGCGACGAACACGATCGTGGTCTTACCGGGAACGGCCACTTCCTCGCGGAAGATCGTGTCCTGCACCAGGTCGAGTCCGGCTTTCAGGGGCGGCCACCCCTCCAGCGCCTCGCTCGCCTCGACGCAGTACTCGCCCTGAGGGAGCCCGTGGATCCTGGTCACGCCGGCTGAGACGGTCAACGTCTCCGCGACCACCTCAACCATCGGCCGGTCGTCCGCGGCGACGACCTCGAGCAGGAACCTCGGGGCCTCGGTGAAGGCATCGATGGCCTTGCCCTGCGCGTCGTGGATGGCGACCTCGACCTCCAGCACTGACTCGGGCCGCAGGACGATCGCGCCAAGGTCCTTGACCTCTCCCTGCTCGAGCGTGAAGAGCCGGCGGGCCGTGAATACGTCGTCGCCATCCCGCGCGGTGATCCAGAGCACCTTCTCATTGCGATGCTCCTGACCATCCAACACGTAGCTTCCGCTGGCGCGAATCCCGGAGAGCTCGAACGACCCGCTGTACTCCCCATTCACCTCGTCGGGCCAGCCCTCCGCGTATTGTTTGCCCGAGGAAGGCAACCTGACGTGTTGGGACTTCAGGTGCAGATCGTAGCTCGGCACCAAGGCGCCCCATTGATCCACCACTGTCCCACGAACCACGCAGGAGCCCAGCCGCATGGTGAAGGCGGCAGTCTCGCCGAACCGGATCTCGAACTCGGCGGATGTCCTCGACCAGCCCTCCTCGAGCTCAACCGCCACGTCCGCCGGCTTGACCGCGAGGGACAAGTCCGACACCAGGGTCCAGCGATACACACCATCTGGGAGATCCTGTGTCACCGTGCCACCGTCGTCAGAACGGCCCGGGAAGCTCCCGGCCGCGCCGTCGATCACGACCTCCACCCCCGGGACCGGCTTCTCGTCGCGCAGGAACTGGAGGACGAGCCGGCCTGGTCCGATGGTCTCCGGCGCGGGGCTCTCCGGCGCCTGCTCGGTAAGGACGGGATCCGATGCCGCGGTCTCCTCCGATTGCGTTCGGGCCGGGATCTCGACGGACCCCGAATCGCGGTCCACGGTGATTCGGTAGACCGCGATCACCAGGGCCAGAACGAAGAGCGTCGCCGCGAGGAACCTGATGCCTTTCACCATCCCCTCCTACGTGATGCGCAAGAAGGCGAACATGTGCCCCGTGAAGAACCAGAGCAGGACGCCCAGGTACCCTCCCAGGCGCAGGACGAAGAAGCGGCGCCAGTAGACCGCCGACCCGACCAGCAATACGGCGGGCAGGCCGAAGATCAATCCAGCCTCCAGCACGTCGTGCCAGCCGCCATGCCAGCCGCCGGAGCTCGGCGGCACGAACGTGCGGAAGTCGGCGGTGAGCCAGAACCACAGGTCCAGCGCCACGAGCAGGGCCGTGAAGAGGCCGAGTCGAAGGCTCATTCGCGCGATGGTCACCTGCTGTGGAGCTCGGTCATCCATGCGCCATTCCCTCCTGCCGTGCTCCCCCGGTCGATCGTCCTGGATCGCTGGACGGCGCCCGCAGTCGCTCATGACGTGGAAACAGGCACGGCCCGAGGCGATTCTGTCGACGCGGCCTCCGAAATCAAGGACGGTCGCCTGGCCACGCCGAGCCGCGCCGTTGTGTTGTGCGGGCATTGCCGCTAAGGTCACTGGGGGGTGGGCGCCCCGATCGCTGGTCGCCGGTCCACTGGACGCGTCCGGTGGCGGGAGGTCGTGACCATGTCCTGCCTGTCGGTCTCGTCGCGCGCCCTGCCGCGGATCGCGGCCGCCGCCGCCCTGTTGATTCCCGCCGCGACGGCCAGGGCCGGGGATCTGCACTACAGCCTCTCGCTGAACGAGCTGGAGATCACCGAGGGCTACCTGCCTCCCCTGCGATATGCAGCCTGGCCGGTCCGCTACCTCTCCGACCCGGAGGCGCTGATGCTGCCGGCCGTGCTTCTCGATGGGCCGGGCGAGGCCTTCCTCGTCGACCTGCGCGGCGCGGGCGTGTGGAAGATCCAGTTCGCCGCGCGCGTTCCCCATGCGGAGGACGTCACTGGCCGGCTGGTCGTGCCGAGCACTGGCTCGGAGAAGCGCATCGACGTGCGCTTCCGCGTGCCGGCCAGCCGCGGCAGCGCGGATCCGCTCGCCTTCGGCAAGGTCATGGAGCTGCGCTGCCACTGCCTGGCGAAGCTGGCCATTCCCGGCGCAGGGTGGTTTCGCTGCAGCTCGCGCGGCGGTCTCGTCGAGAGAACCCCGCACCCGTCGAGCGACGGCACCGGACTGGACGCCACGCTCGCGCTTTTCACCGGCGCCCGGACCCTCGCCGAGCACCTGCAGCTCGATCACTTCCTCAGAGTGACCGATCAGGACGAGGAGACGGTCGCCCTCGACACGATCGGGGGGATCGCCTTGCCGAGGCACGTGTGGAAGGACGAGGAGAGCGGCCCGCCGCCAGCCGCGGACCCCCTGGCGCGGCTCATCCCGGCAGACCAGCACGCGATCTTCTTCCCCAGCTGCCAGGCGCTGCTCTCCCTCATCGACGAGGCGCACTCGACCGGCACGCCCATCCTGCGGCTGTTGGAGGAAGCGGCCATCGAGACGGACGCCCGCGGCCGCTACGAGAGGCAGCTTTGCCTCGAGCCGGACGAGCTGGCGCGGGAGATCGGGCCGCTGCTCGTGGACAGCGTGGCCGTCACCGGGTCCGATCCCTACTACCGCACCGGTTCGGACGTGGCCGTGCTGTTCGAGAGCGAGAAGGCCGCCGAGCTGGCCGCCTGGTTGGAAGCCCGGCAACGCACCGCGGCCTCGTCCGCGCCCGGGGCCGAAACCCTCGCGGGCGAGACCAAGGGCGTGCCCTGGGTCTCGGTCCGCACGCCTGACCGCACGCTCTGCTCCTACCTGGCGCGCCAGGGAAGCGTGGTCCTGGTCACCAACTCGCTGGCGCAGGTCGAGGCGTTCGCCGGCGTCCTCGCTGGCAGCAGGCCGGCGCTCGAGAGCCTGCCCGAGTACCGCTACTTCCGCACCCGCTACGCGCGGGGCAGCCCGGAAGAGACCGCGCTGTTCGTGCTCTCGGACGCGACCATCCGCCGCTGGTTGGAGCCGCGCTGGCGCGTTGGAGCATCGCGCCGTATCCGCGCCGCGGCAGGGCTGGCCCACGAGCGTGCCCGCCAGGTCGAGCGGCTCGGGCTCGCCGCCGCGGACGCGCCGCCGGAGGACTCCGCGCTGGCAGCCCAGTACGGCAACCTGGCGTTCATCACCCCGGTCGCGGAGTTGTCCGTGGAGCGCGCCACCCTGGAGGAGGTGGCGGCCTACGAGAGGTTCCGCGTCGCGTACGAAGGACGGCGGTGGACGTCCTTCGATCCCATCGCCGTGCGCCTGTCGCTGGCCGAGGACGGCCTCGACAGCGACGTGACGGTGATCCCGTTGAGCCGGACCTCGGACCTGCAGCAGCTTCGGCAGCTCTGCGGCAGCGCGAGCATCGCCGCCGGCGCCGGGGATCCCCATCCCGGGACCATCCTGCACGTCGCGCATGCCCTGAACCTGTTCTGGCGCGGCAGCAGCCTGAGGTTCTCCTCGTTGCTCACGGGTAGCCTGGCCGAGATGGCGCTGCGGCGCGGGCCTTTGCGGTATCCGGTGTCGATGCTCTGGGACATCCTGCCGTCGTCAAAAAGCCAGGCCATCGTCTGGGTCGGCAACTGTCTCTCCCTCTACCTGGACGCCGATCCGCTCTGGGAGGAGCTCAGCCGGGCCGCCGACCTGGAGGACTTCATCGAGGAGCACTTCAGCCGCCTGCCGTTGGCCTTGACGCTCGAGGTGAAGGACGCGGAACAAGCCGCGCGCGCCCTGGCGGCCGCGCAGGCGTCCTGGACCAAGGGGGGCTCGCGGAGCTTCCGCACCGACACCGTGACCTGGCGCGGGATCGAGGCCGTGCGGCGCACCGAGACGCAGGAGGCGCACCGCAGGCGCGCCGCGCCCGACGACTGGAGCCCGCTCACGCTCTTTTGCGCCGTGCTCCCCGGCCGCCTCGTCATCACGCCGTGCGAGGCCGTGCTTCACTCCGCGATCGACCGGGCGCTCAGCCCCGGGGCGGTCGACGCTCCTTCCTGGCAAGGGCAGAGCGTGGCGCTGCGTCTCGAGCGCGAGGTGCTCGACGCCGTCCAGGCCTTCCTGGGCGAATGGGAGGAGGAGGAGCGGCAGAAGGCCTCGTGGCGCAACCTCCCCATCCTCAACGAGTGGAGGCGGCTGTTCCCCGACCAGGATCCTGTCCTGGTCCACAGGCGCCTCTTCGACGAGGAGCTGGTCTGCCCGGGCGGCGGCGCGTACGTCTGGAGCGAGGAGTGGCGCACGATGGAGTCCACGGCGTACGGCTGCCCGCTCGCGCCGCGCCAGGAACCGCGCCTGCCCTCGGTGCTCGACGCCGTCGAGACCGTGGAGGCGGGCATCACGTTCGAAGGCGACGGCCTGCGCGCCAAGCTCCGGATCAGGCGCCGGTAGCCGCGCCTTCAGCGCGCGCCGCGGCCTCCCGCCATCCAGCCGGCCAGCAGGCGGTGGAAGTGATGCACGCACTTCTCCGAGGCGGGGGAGTAGCGCCCGCCGCGGTACAGGCGGGACTCCACCCCCTGCTGCACGCTCCGGATCACCACCGCGTCCTCCTCGGCGGTGCGGCGCAGAGCCTCGAGCGTGCCCGGCGGGCGCAGCTCCGTTGCGGCGGCGAACGACCTGAAGCAGACGCGCGTGCGCCGCTGGCCGGCGGGCTGCAGCGCGTGCAGGGCGAGGCCCCAGGGATAGATGGTCAGGAAGGTCGCCGGGAACAGCCAGAAGTGATACGCGGCAATGCGCTCCCCGCGATCAGGATGCCCTTCCGGCAGGTCGAAGACGGGATCGCCCTCCGAGCCGGGATCGGTCTGCAGCGCGCCGTGCTCCCAGAGCTCGGTGCGCGGCGAGGGCAGAATGCTCCTTCCGGAAAACGGCGAGTGGATGTGCGGAGTATGCAGCCCCTCCAAGCCGTTCTCGCAGCACAAGACCCAGTTCGCCTCGATCTCCAAGTCGTATCCCGCTTCCGGCTCGAAGGTCCACTCGCCGTACCGGGTGCCGGCGACGCGCTGTTCGACGCGCGCGACCACCTCGTCCGCGCCCACCGCGGGCGCGAGGCTCGCGAACACCAGGCCGCGCCAGGCGGCGATCGGGATCCTCGGCAGGTAGTCCTTCTCCGAGGGGAACTTCTCCGCCTCCTCGAAGCCTGGCATGAAGGCGAAGGTCCCGTCCAGGTGGAAGCGGCGGCCGTGGTAGCCGCAGCGCAGCGAGTCCAGGGTCCACTCCCCATCCACGATCAGGTTGCCGCGATGCGTGCACACGTTCGACAGGCAGTGCAGATCGGCCTGCGCGTCCCTGACCAGGAGGAGAGGCTCGTCCAGGCAGCCCGGAAGGAGCGTCACGGGACGGGCCTTGCCCGGCTCGTCCAAGCCGAAGGCGTGCGAGAAGTAGTGCCACGTCCGGGAGAACACGCTCTTCTTCTGGGCGTCGTAGACCTTGGCGTCGCAGTAGAGCGACGCGGCCGGCGTGTGCGCCCGCCTGATGTCCTCGTCCACTTCGAATCGGGGCCTCACCATCACTTCCCTCCGGGCGCGACCGGGGTCTGTCCCTGGCACCACTTTTCCCACTCGTCGACCACCCTGACCCGCTCCGCGACCGGGAGATCCCAGGCGTAGCCGAAGTCCCGGCCGAAGAGGGAAAGCGCCTTGCGGTGCGCGTCGATGCGCGTGTTGAGATCGTCGCTGCGCAAGCCCTTGAAGAGCGCCGGCACGCCCGCGGCGTCGCCCAGGCGCCAGAGGGCCGCGGCCGCGGCGTGCGCAACGTAGAAGCTCCGGTCGCCGAGCAACCCGGCGAGCGCGCCGGCCGCCTCGGTCGCGCCGAGCCGGGCGAGGGCGTCGCACGCCTCCGCGCGCACCTCGGACGCGCCGTCCTTCAGGGCCGAGACCAAAAGCGGCACGGCCTTGCGGTCGCCGGTCTGCTCGATGACGCGCAGCGCCGCGAGCCGCGTCTCGGCCGCCTCCGCGCCGAGCCACTTGCCGGCCTCGGCCAGCGCCTCGGCCGCGCCCTGGTCGCGCAGGACCGCGAGGAGCTGCTCCTCCGGCGTCACCCAGAGGCCGTCCTTGCGCACGTGGCCGAGAAGGAGGTGCGCCTTCCGGTGCTGCGCGTCGAGCGCGACGACCTCCTCGAGCAGCTTCCTCCCCTCGTCGCGCATGTCGTTCTTCAGGCACCAGCGCGCCAGCGCGAAGCGCGTTTCGACGTCTCCCGGCTGCAGGCTCTCCGCGCGTTTCAAGTAGAGGAGCCGGGGAGCGTCGCCCTGGCGCTTGCCCCTGAGCGAGTCCGCCGACCCGGCCATCAGCGTCCAGTGGTGTCCGCGCGCGCCGCCCTGGCCGACCGAGTGGCCGATGCCCACCTGGGCCGCGCCCGCGCCGACCAGCAGGCGGTGGTGGCCGGAGGAGTTGTACCAGCCGTCGAACGCGTCCTGGGCATCGCCCGAAACCGCGCAGTTCTCGCCCACGCCGCCGCCAAACCCCTCCCGCGCGGCGCGCATCTGCGGTGTCCTGTTCTCCGAGACCGGCGACTCGTGCGCGAAGTAGCCCAGGTCCTGCATCTCCTGGCTGTGCTTGCGGCAGGCGACCACCAGGCGGTCGTCCATCTCCAGGCACCTCAGCCCGAGCATGACGCGGTAATCGTTAAGGATGCGCACGAAGCGGCGCTCCTCGTCGCTGGCCGTGGACGCGCAGGTGGCGTTGTACTCGTACAGCTCCTCGATCTTCTTCTGCTCCGGCCTGGAGTAGGCGAGCGACATGCCGTCGAACACCTCGTTCAGGTCCTCATACGCCCCCTTCAGGTCCTCCTCGTACCAGTTGGGGCTCCTGCCGGCCCGCTTCAGGTAGCGGGCGGCCTCGCGCACGTAGTACAGGGCGTTGTTGACCTCGGGGACTTTCTCGATGAACAGGCGCCCCGCCCCAAGCCAGAGCTGGCGCAGCGCCGCGACCGCGCTGTCCACCCGCGGCTGTCCCACCGCGCCGTGCGCGTCGTCCGGGTAGGCGTTTCCGTCGTTGATGATGCGCAGAGCCTCCTTGCGCGCCTCCTTGATGTCGGCCGCGAGCTGGCGGCGGAAGGCCGCGGCCGCGTCCGAGCGCGCGAAGGCCAGGAAGTCGGCGCGCGCCTTCTCCTCGGCGTCCCGCAGGATGGGCTCGAGCACGCGGATCCCCTCCGGCCCGAGCGCAAGCAGCCGGTCGTACGCCGCGAGGCGCACCGGGGAGCTCTTGCTGCGGGCGTCGCGGGCGAGGGCCGCGAGGTCGGCGTCCCCGGCGGCAGGGGCCGCGAGCAGGCAGAGAAGCGCGAGCGTCGAGATCATCTGGGGAAGTGGAGTCCGTTCTCCAGAGCAGCGGCCAGGCGCCGCCCATCTTACCGCGGCGCGCGGCTGTGGTGCTCGCGTCCCTCCAGCGCTAGAACGGTGCCCATGCTGCACATCCTCCTTCTCCCCCTGCTCGCTCTCTTCCCCGGAAACCGCGCCGAGCTCTCTCTCGATGGCGCCTGGGAGATCACCAGCGATGATCCAGTCACGCCCCAGGCGGCCTGGCGCCCGATCGAGGTGCCTTCCTCGTTCGAGACGGCGCTTGGCGTGCGCTTCGACGGCGTGGCGACCTATCGGCGCGCCTTCACCATCCCCGAGGACTTCGCCGGCCAGCGCCTCGTGCTGCACTTCGACGCGATCGCCACCGAGGCGCACGTCTGGCTCAACGACGAGCTGGTCGGCACGCACCTCGGCGGCTGGACCGCCTTCCGCATGGACGTCACCGCCGCTGCAAGGCGCGGCGCGGAGAACCGCCTCTTGGTGATGGTCGACGAGAAGGTCGGCCACAACACGCAGGGCTTCCTGCCGATCATCGCCCCGCACTTCGGCGGCATCTGGCAGTCCGTGCACCTGCTCGGCCTCTCCGACCCGTGGATCAACGACATTGCGGCCCTGGCCGCGGGCGACGCCGAGAACGGCACGCTGCTGCTCGAGGCGCCGCTCGTGGGCGACGCGACCGGCTGCCGGCTCGAGGCCGAGGCGACGATCGGCGAGCAGCGCTTCAGCGCGACGCTGGAAGGCGGCCGCCGCGCCCTGCACGTCGAGGGATTCGAGCCGTGGGACGTCGGCCGGCCGAACCTCTACCCGGTGCTGTTCCGCCTGTTCGACCCCGCGGGCCAGGAGATCGACTCCTTCCAGACCTCGGCCGCCTTCCGCAGCGCGCACACGGACGGGCGGCGCCTGCTCTTGAACGGCCGGCCGCTCAGCGTGCGCGGCATGCTGGAGTGGGGCTACTACGCGCCGCTCCTCGCTCCCGCCCCGCCCGAGGAGCAGATGCGCCGCGAGATCGCCGAGTGCCGGGCGCGCGGCTTCAACCTGGTGAAGTTCTGCCTGTGGCTGCCGCCGCGACGCATCCTGCGCCTCTTCGACGAGGCCGGCATGCTCGCCTGGCTGGAGTACCCGACCTGGCACCCGAACTTCGACGAGGCGCACCGCGCCGACCTGGTGCGCGAGTTCGAGGAGTTCTACGCCCACGACCGCAACCACCCGTCCGTGCTGCTGCGCAGCCTGACCTGCGAGACCGGCCCGTCCGCGTCCCTCGAGGTCATCCAGGACCTCTACGACCGCGCGCACGCGCGCGTGCCCGGCGCCCTGGTCGTGGACGACTCCTCGTGGATCTCGTGGAACCGCGTGTTCGACTTCTACGACGATCACCCCTACGGCAACAACGACACCTGGCCGGCGGAGCTGGACGCGCTCAACCGCTACATCGACGAGCGCGAACAGAAGCCCCTGATGCTGGGCGAGGCGATCAGCGCCGACACCTGGCCGGACCTGCTGGCGCTCGCCGAGGCGGCCGCCCTCAGGGAATGGTGGGTCCCCATCCACTTCCGCTCGCAGGCGGCCTGGGAGGCTGCGCTGGCGGCGCGCTCCGGCGGCGCGACCGCGGCCGCGCTCACCCCCCACTCGCTGCGCTTCGGCCTGAACCAGCGCAAGGACCAGATCGAGGCCTTCCGCCTCATCGTCCCGGACGGAGGCTACGTGGTGTCCGTGGCGCGCGACGTGACCGTGGCGAGCATGGGGCTTTCCGACCACCTGAACCGCTGGAAGTGGGCTCCAAGGGACTGGACCTGGCAGGGCGACACCATGCTGCTGCTCGGGCGCGGCACGCCGCGCTCCTGCGCCTCGGGCGGGACGCTCGAGCTGCCGGTCTTCGCCGCCCATCACGGCTTGGAGCCGATCGAGGCCGGCGCGCTGCACTGGACCTGCGGCGGCGCGGACGGCGCGCTGCCGCATCCGGAGCTGGCGCGCGGCACGGTCACGGAAATCGGCACGATCGTGCTGCGCGCGCCGGAGGTCGAGGCGCCCGCAGGCGTCACGCTGCGCGTCGGGCTCGACGACTGGCGCATCGCCAACGAGTGGACCCTCTGGATCGTGCCCGGGGCCGCGGGCGAGGAAGACGACGGCGTGATCGTGGCCGAGGCGCTCACGCCCGAGCTGCTCGGAAAGCTCGCGGCCGGGGCGAGGGTCCTGCACCTCGCCGGCGGCGCGCCCGGCTCCTTCGTGGTGAGGCCGCTCTGGTTCCTGCGCGGCTCGGTCTGGTACCCGCCCCACCCGTTGCTCGAGGTCGCGCCGCCCGACTTCTTCACCGACCTCGTGGTCAAGGACCTGCATCCGCCCGGACTCCTGCCCATTCACGTCGTCGCCGGGCAGGTCGACCCGATCGTCCCCTTCTGGGAAACGCACGACATCAAGGAGGTGCGCGACTGGGCCATGGTGTTCGAGACCGGCGTGGGCAAGGGACGGCTCCTGGTCTCGGCGCTGCGCCACGAGGGCGCAGCCGGCCGCTACCTGGTCGCGCTCTTCCGCCGCCACCTCGCCGCAGGCCCCGCGCCGCGAAGCGCCCTCTCGCCCGAGACCGTGGCGGCGATCGGCGATCGCCTGGTGGCGCGCACCATGGATCTCACCGCCCGCGAGTGGCAGTTCCGGCCCGACGCAGAGGAGGGCGCGGAAGTCCCGTGGGTTCCCCTGCGCGTGGGACAGAGCTGGGAGGGACAGGGCTTCGGCGCGCTCGACGGCTGGGCCACCTACTGCCTCGAGGTCGACCTGCCGGCGGACTGGGGCGGGGAGCCGCTCTACCTCAACTTCGAGGGAGTGGACGACGCGTTCGAGGTGTTCTTCGACGGCGCGAAGAAGGGCGCCGGCGGCGACATCGAGAAGCGACTGACCGCCTTCGACACGGCCTCGGCCCACCTGCTCGGCGAGGCGGTGGCGGCCGGAAGCCACGCCATCGAGGT
Organism: Planctomycetota bacterium; assembly: GCA_016213895.1. Classification (GTDB taxonomy): domain Bacteria; phylum Planctomycetota; class B15-G4; order B15-G4; family JADJEK01; genus JACQZJ01. The sequence continues at coordinate 16,858 of JACQZJ010000123.1, forward strand.
GCGCGTCTTCGACTGGTACGGGGCCGGAGGCATCCACCGCCCGGTGAGCCTGTCCACGCGGCCGCTCGGGCCCGCGGCCGACTTCATCCAGAGGTAGGCGCGCGCTCGAAGAGGCACGGCGACTCGGGATCGTGGCGCGCGAAGTTCTTGCGCGCGCCGCGCTCGTTGCAGCTCCCGTAGCTGTAGCGGCAGCCGAGAATGCACGTCTCGTAGGCGCCGATGTCGACCTCGGCGCTGCAGCCGCAGTCGCCGCGGCACGGCCTGTTCTTGAGAGGCGGGATGGCGGCGAGCGCTGGATAGACGCGGCGCGCCCAGGCGAAGCTGTTGCACTCGCTCTGCGCCGCGCCGAGCGCCTCGCGCACCTCCTTGCTGCAACAAAGGGTCAGCGGCACTCCGGCCGCGGCCGCGATGTCACAGAGTTCGCCGGCCAGGTCCACGCGCTCGGCGAGCGGCGGGTCCGCGACCGCGTCGCCCGTCTCGCGCTCGTACGCCTTTAGGTCCGGCACGACCTGGCGCGGATAGCGGTGGACGAACGAGATCGCCGCGCGGTCCACGTGCCCGGCGAGCGCGCCCACCAGCCTCCGGAACGTCTCCAGGTGGTGGCGGCGGTCGTAGCGCGCCGAGAGGAACACGGGGTCGTAGCGCCACTGGATGGCCGCCGGAGGCACGAGGCGCGCCAGGGCGAGCAGCGCCGCCACGGCGCGCTCCAGCCTGGGGGCGTGCGGCTCGACCAGCGTGCCGCCGAGCCCGGTCACGGTCACGTTCCAGAGCACCGGGTAGCCCGCGGCCAGGATGCGCTCCAGCACCGAGAAGAAGGGCCGCGGCCACTTCGACCAAAAGGTGAAGTGCGTCACGTCCTCGGGCCGCAGGCTGCAGCGAATGCGGCGCGGCGGCCCGAGCGGCACGTACTCGGCGAAGCCCTCGTCCAGGCGCCGGCCGAACCAGCGCGGGAAGAGCGCCGGGATGTCGGTGCGGCGGCTGGCGCTCACGCTCCGCGCCGAGGGCTCGAGCCGCTCCGCGCTCCACTTCCCGTCCATGCGAGCCTCCGCGTGCCCGGTCAGCGCGCATGCTCCAGCACGTGCGCCGCGACCAGGTCGGCGATCACGGCGTAGCCCGCGTCCGTGCAGTGCCCGTCCGCGATGAACAGCTCCGCGCGCGGGCGCGCCCGCAACAGCTCGGCGAACGCCGCGCGCACGTCGATCAGATCCACGTCCTGCTCACTGGCCACGGCGCGCGCCGCGCTCTCGACCGTGTCCTGCTGCTCGGGATAGACGAGCAGCGCAAGCACCGCGCCCTCGGCGCGGCATTTCGCCGCGATGCGCCCGAGATGCAGGGCGAGCGTCTCGCGCACTCTGTCCTCCGGGGCGAGCGCCCGCTCGAAGAGGCGCGCGGCCTCGCCGCCCGCCACACCTGCCGCGACGAGCGGCTGGAAGGCGGCGCGAAGAGCCGCCCGATCGCGGCCGAGTGCTGCCGTGCTGAGCTGCTGCACCGTGGAACGTGCGTCACCATCCACGGCGTACGCCTCGACGATGAGGCGGAGCGCCTCCGCCAGGCGCTCCGGCGCAAGCAGGCGCGCGGCGACGCGCAGAAGAACCGCGCGCTGCGAGTCGGTGGAAGGCAGCAGGCCGGCCGCGCGCTCGAGCGTGGCCGCCCCGCGCGCCCGGTCCTCGGCTCGCTCCGCTTGGCGGAAGACGACCTCGAGCGCATACAGGGAGCGCGGCTGGCGCGCGAGCAGGTCGCAGGCCAGCGCCAGGGCGTTTCCGCCGCAGCACTCGCGCGCGCGCATCAGGAGCTCCGCGGAGCGCTGGTCCGTTGCAGCCGCAAGCTCCGACTCGAGCTTCTCGAGCTCGGCGCACGCCTCGTCCTGGCGGCCGGCCGCGCACAGCGACTGGATCGCCTCGAGCCGCGCCCGCGCCGGGTCGTCCGTGCCCTGCGGAACCGGACCTGGCTCGAGCAGCCGCAGCAGCCCGCTGCACGCCTCTTCCAGCAGGATGGCGTCGCCTTGCGACCGCAGCCGCGCGCGCCACGCCTCTTTCTGCCCATGCTGGCGGATCAGAAGCTCGTCTCCCTCGCACGTCCAGAGGAACTCCGCGCCGTTCAGCAGCAGGCGGCCGCCGGGCGAAAACGTCGCCTCGATGGGCCCGACGTGCCAGGTGCCGGCGAGGGACGGGACGAGCGGCAGAGCGCTCTCGCCGTCCCTGGCGGGCTCCGATCCGCGCAGTTTGGCCGCAAGCCAGAGCGTCAGGCGGCGCGTGCGCCAGAGCAGCGGGAACGAGCCGGAGGGAGCGCCGGCCTCCTCCTCCCCTTCTGCAAGCGGTTCCGGCAGGGACCAGAAGTCGTTGATGCCTACCAGTACGTACACCAGTTCGGGCTTGATCGCATCCAGGTCGGTGGAAAGTGCGCCGAGCACGTCGCGCGAATCCCGGCCCGGCCAGCCACGGTTCGCCACGGCGAAGCAGCCGGGGCGGCGCTGCTCGAGCAGGCGCTCGAGCTGGGCCGGATACGAGGCTGAGGGCACGGACGAGCCGAGGCCGAAGGTGAAGGAGTCGCCGGCGCAGAGGATCGCGCGGCGCCGCGGCCCGGTGATCCACTCGGCCGGCCTGTGGCTCCTCCACACGGCGTAGGCTGCCGCCTGGAGGAGGACCTCGAGCAAGAGCAACGCAAGCGCCGCGCCGCCAAGCACGAGCGCCGCACGCGCCGCGAAGCGGCGCGCAGCCGGGCTCGCCTGACCGGCGGGGGATGTCTCGGGAACGGGCGTCATGCGCGTCCAGTATTGCCTGGCTGCGCACGCGCGGCAAGGTCCGGCGCGACCGCGGCCCGCTCAGGAGAGCCGTTTGTGCTGATAGAGCACTCCATCGGCGAAGCCGCGGCGCCGGTAGTAGTCGCGCGTGCCCACGGCCGAGATCACCGCCATCGCGCTGCGGCCGCGGCGCAGGGCGAGCTCCTCCGCGCGCTCGAGCAGACGGCTGCCGAGTCCCTGATGCTGGCTCGTCCCCTCGCGATCGCGCTCGAACCCGGCCACCACGCCGTAGACGTGCACCTCGCGCACGAGCGCGCTCTCCCCCAGCTCCGCCACGCACGAGGGCTCTTCCGGCAGGAAGAGGCGCAGGAAGCCGACCAGCTCATCCTGCTCGGTCTCGCCCTGCAGGAAGACCTCGCGGCCGCCCCCTGCCTCGTACTCGACCTCGCGCAGGCGCACGGCCGCGAGATCAGAGAGCGGCCGCCGGATCTGGCGCGCGCGGATGTCCCGGCCGCGGCTGCCGCGCCGCCGGAGCTCGGCCTCCACGCGCTCGCGCAAGTTGCCAGCGCGGTTGCCGGCGAGCACGTCGTGCGCCGGGATGTCGCGCGCGATGCGCGAGATACGGCAGTACTCGGGCGTGGCCGCGGCCATGGCGACGAGCAGGTCGAGCAGCACACCTTCGTCGTAGGGACGCCACTTCCCCGCGCGATGCAGGGACGCGAGCGCGCTCGAGGCCAGCAGGCAGCACGGGTAGATCTTGATCTCGTCCGGCCGGAAGTCGGGATCGGCGAACATGTGCTCGAAGTCGAGAAGGTCCTGCCTAGCATCCGAGCCGAGGAGGTTCGGCATCCAGTGCGCCTGGATCTTGAAGCCCGCCGCGCGCAAGAGGAGCGTGGCGCGGCGCGTGGCCGCCACGTCATGCCCGCGCTCGTTTCGCTCGAGCACCTCGTCGTCCAGGCTCTGGTAGCCGAGCTGCACCTTGGTCGCGCCGAGCCGGCGCAGCTCCTCGACATCCGCCGCGCAGGCGAGCGCGTCGGGCCGGGTCTCCACGCTCAGGCCCACGGCGCGGCAACGCGCGGTCTCGTTCGCCCGCTGCGCCGCCGCGAGCTCGGCCAGGTCCGCCTCGTCGCCCGGCGGCGCTGGCGGCTCGTCCTCGCCGCCGTCGAAGGCGTTCAGCGCCTGGAAAGAGCGCGTCACGAACCACAAGCGGTAGGCCTGCGGGTAGGAGGTCCAGGTCCCGCCAAGCACGATCAGCTCGACCTTGTCCGTGCGGTGGCCGTTGTTGTCGAGCGCGCGCAGGCGGTTCCAGACCTGGCGGAAGGGGTCGAAGCCGTAGCGCGCCGCGCGCTGCGCCCCGGGCTCGAGCGAGACGTAGCTCTTGGGCATGAGCTCGTCGTCCGGGCAGAAGAGGCAGCGGCCGGGGCAAGGGTGGGGACGGGTGAGCAGCGTGACCGGCGCCACGCCGCTCTGCGTGCGGATCGGCTTCATGCGCATGCGCGCCACGAACGCGTCCTCGCCCTCGCTCCAGCCCCGGCAATCCGCGAGGCGGCGATAGGCGAGGATGACCTCGCTCTTCGCGAACAGACCGCCGCCGCGCCGATCGTGCTTGCGGCTGATCCGTTCGTAGGCCCGCTCGTCGCCTTGCGGCGCGACGCGCAGCTCCTCGATCAGAGCCACGAGCCGCTCCTCGTCCTCCCGGAGGTCGCGAGCGCGTTTCCACATGGCAGCCGACAACGTAACGTCTCGGGCGATGGACGCGGAGACCCTGCGAGCCCTGAAGCGCGTGAACCAGGAGTTCTACGAGCGCCACGCGCTCGCCTTCTCCGCGAGCCGGCGCGGGCCGTGGCGCGGCTGGCGCAGGGTGGTCGAGGTCCTCGTGGAGCGCCGCCCTGACCTCGACGCCCCGCGCGTGCTCGACGCCGGCTGCGGCAACGGCCGCTTCGCCGAGCTGCTCGCCGCGCGCTTCGGGCCCGCGCTCTCCTACCTCGGAGTGGACGCGAGCGCCGCCTTGCTCGAGGAAGCGGCGCGGCGCAGCCTGCCGCAGGGCACGGCCGCGTTCCTGCGCCTCGACATGCTGGAAGGCGAGGAGCGCCGCGCGCTCGCGGGCCGGGAGTTCAACCTGATCGCCGCGTTCGGCCTGCTGCACCACGTTCCCGGGCAGGAGACGCGCGCGCAGCTCCTCGCGGCGCTCGCCGGCCTCTTGGCCCGCCGCGGCCTCTTGGCCCTTTCCTTCTGGGACTTCGCGCGCGCCGAACGCCTGCGGCAGAGGATCGTGCCCTGGAGCCGGCTCGCTGCGCGCGGCGGTCCGGACCTCGATCCGGCGATGCTCGAGCCGGGCGACCACCTGCTCGCCTTCGGCCGCGGGGAGGAGGCGCTGCGCTACTGCCACGTCGCCTCGCCCACGGAGCAGCGCGAGCTCGTCGCCGCCCTGCCGCTCGCGGTGGTCGCCGACTTCCGCGCCGACGGCCGCGAGGGCAGCCTCAACCGCTACGTGGTGGCAGAGCGCCTGGCGCCCTGAGGCGCGCGCCCGCTCGGAGGCGGAAGTTCCCCGAGTTGCTTGCGTCGATCCACGGATCGGCGGCATCCTGTTCTCCGATGACGCCCTCCACGCACGCTCGTGACGTCGACGAGCTGCTCCGGCATTCGGACTGGGTCCGGTCGCTGGCGCGGCGGCTGGTGGACGACGACGCGACCCGGGACGACCTGGTGCAGGAAACCTGGCTGGCGGCGCTGACGCGGCGGCCCGCGGTCGTCCTTGACTGGAGGAAGTGGCTGGCCGCGGTGCTGCGGAACGTCCTCCTGCAGCGCCGCCGCTCGAGCGCCCGCCGGCGAGTTCGGGAAGGCCGCGCCGCGGCCCCCGAGGCGTTGCCCGGCGCCGCCGGCCTGGTCGCCGAGGCGGAGCAGCAGAGGGAGCTGGTGGGAGCCGTGCTCGCGCTCGACGAGCCGTACCGCGGCACGCTGCTCCTGAAGTACTTCGACGACCTCTCCGCCGTGGAGATCGCGAAGCGCGCCGGCATTCCCACGTCCACCGTCCGGAGCCGCCTGAACCGCGGCCTGGCGCTGCTGCGGGCCCGCTACGACGAGCGCTTCGGCGGCGATCGGCGGGCGTGGGTCTCGCTGCTGCTGCCGCTGGCGCGACGCGGCGAGGTGGCGGGTTCCCTGTCGCTAAAGGTCCTGGCCGGAGTGCTGCTCATGAACCTGAAGCTGGCGGTGACGGCGGCCCTGGTCGTGGCGGCCGGCGTCTCAGGTGTGCTGTGGACGATGAACGATCGTCCGACTCGCCCGCACGAGATGCCGGAGTTGGGGAGCCAGGCCACGCCGCCGGCCGTCGACACGCCGGCCGTCGCCGCGGCGACGGCCGCGCGAGAGAACGAGGCACCGGCGGAGCGGGAGGAGGCCTGGGCCGAAGTGGCAGCAGCCACGGCGGCCGCGGCCGATGCTTCCGACCGCGTGGGCTACGCCGGCACGGTCATCAAGGCCACCGGCGAGCGTGTCCTGCTGCCCGGCGTGAAGATCACGGTGGTCGCGAAGGACGCCGAAGGCAGCTACGGCCGGACCGAGCACGTCGTCTACTCGGACGAGCACGGCGCCTTCCACGTTCCCCAAGAGGTGCCGCGCGACGGCTCCTGCCGGCTCCTCGCCGAGCTGAAGGGATACGTGGCGACGAGCAGGGCGTACCTGAAGGACGTCCTGCCGCTGATCGCCCTCGAGCGCGGCGCAATGGTCTACGGCCGGGTGCTGAACCGCGACACCGGGAATCCCATTGCCGGGGCTCGCGTCGAACGGGCAGGACCGGAATCGTCGTGGCTCGAACCAGCGGTCGCCGACGCGTCCGGCGCCTACCGCATCGAGGACGTGCCCTGCGGGACCTTCGAGTTCTCGGTCTCGCCGCCGGGAGGATGTGCGCTATACGAGCGCATCGAGCTCGGCGGTCCGGGAGAGCACCGCCACGACATCGGGATCGCGGTCGGACCTGTGCTTCGCGTTCGAGCCACCGACCTGGAGACGGGACTCCCCGTCGCCGGCGCGAGCGTCTTCGCCAATCACCGTCTCGCCGGGAGGACGGACGGAGCCGGAGTGCTCGATCTGTCCATGCCGTCGGACCGGGCGATGCACATCGACGTGACTGCCGACGGCTACTGCGGCTGCGGGCGCAGGTTCGACCCGACGGCCATGGACAGGAACGGCGAGGCGCGCTTTCCTCTGCTGCGCGCCTGCACGCTGGAAGGCATCGTGGTCGATCCGGACGGAAGGCCGGTGAAGGGCGCCACGGTGTCGGTGGAGGGATTCCGCGCGGAGAAGGCCGTACTGAACGATCCGCGCGTGAAGGCGGTGTTTCCGGACGATGCCGTCATCAGCTTGCTCAGCAGGTCGTTCCCTCGCACCGACCAGGAAGGTCGCTTCACCCTCGCCGGCCTGTGTCCGTTCGTCGACTACGAGACCATCCAGGTCAGGGAGCGACAGGAGCGGTACTCCACGACCCTGGATCCGATCCGCTTCGAACGTTCCGGCGAGACCCGCTCGATCACCGTGCAGTTCCGGATCGCTGCCGTGGTCTACGGCCGGGTGACGTGGAACGGCAAGGGAGTCGGGGCTTCCATCGACACCATCGACGACAAGGGCCGGGCGGTGGCCGGCGAGGATGGCCGGTACCTCCTCGAACTGACCAAGTCCGGACCGGTGAAGATCTACGCGCATGCGTCCGCGATCTACTGTCAGCGGTTGGTGGAGATCGACGTCGCGCCTGACGAGCGGCGACAGCTCGACTTCGCCTTCCAGGGAGAGCTGAGCCGAGTCGAAGGCAGGCTGGTGGATTCGTCCGGGCGACCCGTGGCGGGTAAGCAGGTGAACCTGAAGTGGGAGGGCGGTCCCGTGGGAATCGGCAACTTCTCGGATCAAGATGGTCGCTTCTCTGACGAGATCCCCTTGAGCCCCGGTCAGACCTTCACCGTCCTGGTGTCTCACGGGCCCGTGCGTTTGTCCCGCGACGGGCTGGTCGCCGGCGCGCCTTCCGTCGACATCGTCCTGCCCGACCTGGGGAAGGCGATCCTGAGAATCGTCGAGGAGCCGGCCTGCGCGCTCCTCACCGCAGTGGCGTGCGACTGGCGCGCCGCCGGCACGGATGACGAGTACCGGTGGTTGAGCTGCGTCGAGGAGCGAGCTGACCAAACGCTGGCCCTGACCCTGCCGGTCGGCGTAGTGGACCTGCGGATCAAGCGTCCTCTCACCGGCAAGCTCCTGGCGAGCGTCGAGGGAGTTCGGGTCTCCCTCGATCCCGAGCCGACCCCAATCGATGTGCGGATCGCCGCGAAGTAGCGGCGACTCCGGCGGCAGGGCGCGCGCCCGCTCAGTCCTGGCCCTTCTCCAGCAGCATCTCCTCGAGCGCGGCGAGCAGGTCCTGCGCGGAGAGGATTCCCACCAGCTCGCCCTTGCGGTTCAAGACCGGCAGCGCGCCGTAGCGCCGCTCGCGCAGGATCTTCACCGCCGTCAGGATCTCGTCGCGCGTGCACACCGTCTCGGGGTTCTTGGTCATCACGTCGCCGACCTGCAGGTTCTCGTCGATCTGGTAGTAGCTGGTCCAGTCGTCGAGGTCCTCGGCCCACTTCGGCCGGCGCAGGTCGCGGTCGCTGATGATGCCCACCAGCTTGTCGCCGTCGAGCACCGGCAGGTGGCGCACGCGGCCGCGGCGCATGGTGAAGAACGCCTCCTTGACCGACATGTCCGGCTTGGCCGTGATCAGCTTGGAGGTCATGTACTTGCTGACGTTCATGCAGGCGTCTCCGCGCGCTTGAGGATCGAGCGCTCCTTCATCGCCCCGCCAGTGTACCAGGGCCTCCGCCCGCGGCCGCGCGGCGCTCCCGCCAGCGGGCGTCAGCCGTCTTTCAGGCGGCGGCGGGCGGCCCGCGCGGCGGCGACGCGGTCGTCGCCTTGCTGGGACTCGCTTCCCGCGGCCGAAGCCACGGCCGTCAGGGTGAGGACGAGGAATCGGAGCGGAAGGCGCCGGACGGAGAAGGACCACGGATTCATGCAGGGACTCGACCTGGCTGGAAGACGAAGGACCGCCACCGCCTGACCATACGGCCGAGAGCTGGCTGCGGTTGGATCCGACTCGGCGGCCGGCATCCCGCCTGCGGCGAGCGAACGCTTCTTCAACGGCCTGCCGGCCCTTCCCTGCTCCGGCCTCAGCGCCGCGCGCGGCCCGGGAAGTACGCGGCCACGGCTTCGAGGCGCTCGGAGCGCACCACCACGTCCGCCGCCGCCTCGATCTCCGGAGCCTTGGGGTTGAAGGCGATGCTGAACCCGGCCTCGCGCGCCACGGCCACGTCGTTGACGTGATCGCCGACGAAGGCGCAGGCCGCGAGCGGCACGCCCGCGCGCTGCGCGAGATCGGCGAGCGCGTTCACCTTGCCGTCCATGTCGTAGGGCGTCGCCTCCCAGCCCGAGAGCCGGCCGCCGGAGTCGAACAGGATGCGGTTGGTGAACACCGCCTCGAAGGGATGCGCTGGAAAGAACTCGTTCAGCACGATGTCGATCGTGCCCGAGATCACCGCCAGGCGGTAGCCGCGCCCTCTCAGGCGTTCGAGCACCTCTGACGCTCCGGGCACCGCCCTGAGCCGGCGGACCTCCTCGAGGATCTGCTCGCGCGTCGCCCCGGCCGCGATCCAGTCCCCCACGTCCAGCGCCACCCAGGTGGCGTAGTCGAACTTGCCGGCGGCGTAGTCCAGGTAGCGCCGGTGCGAGAGCCGCGCGTCGCCCGTAAAGCGCCGGTTGAGCAGCTCCCAGATCACGAGCTGCTCAGGGTGGCTGACCAGCGTGCCGTCCACGTCGAAGGCGATGATCTCGATGTTCGCGGCGTTTCGGGCCGGGGCGTTCACGCGTTTCTCCTGGCGGCTCATGGCGCGGGCACCCACGATACCCGGACGTCGAGGAAGCTCGCACCGCCCGTGTTGCGGCAGTGCACGGCGAGCACGTTCTCGCCCGAGGGCAAAAGCGCGGCCTGCGCCGCGGGGAGAAGCGGCAGCGAGGAGTAGCGGCCATCGGTGAAGGCCGGCAGCGCGGCCGCGAGCACGCCGTTCAAGTAGATCTCGGCCGTGTCGTCGCACCTCACCTGCAAAACGAGCCGGCCGGCCGCGGCGGGCGGAACGGCGAACCGCGCCCGCAGCCACATCTCCGGCCCGAGCCAGGCCGTGCCGGGCTCGGCGAGGCCGCTCAGGAACGGCGCCTCGCCCGTGCGCCAGGCGCCGTCCTGGAACTCGGGCAGGAACCACTCCCCGGGCGGCGCGCTTTCCCTGTAGCGCCACGCGGTCTCGCGGCCCGGGCAGGGCAGGAGCGGTTCGCTGCGGGCGCCGGCCTGGAAGTCCTCGGGGTGCGGGGCGGCGAAGAGCCCGATCTCCTTGAAGCCCGAGGAGGCGCTCTCCCGCGCGCCCGGGTACACGCTCTTCACGGTGATGCGCAGCGAGCGCAGCGCCCCGCACTTCAAGGGGATGCTCTGCGGCACGCGCACGCTGTCGATCAGCAGGAACCTCTCCGGCCGGCCGCCGTTCACGCGCACGTCGATCTCCCGCGGCCGCGCCCAGTCGGCCTCGCCGTCGAGGAAGGGATGCGCCGCGCAGACCTTCAGCACCGCGGCCTGGACCGGCCGCTTCAGGAGCACGCTGATCCAGGGCTCGCGGTCTTCGGCGGCCGCCCGCCAGCTCGTGCCGCAGCGCAGGTCCACGGCCATCTCTGGCGTGTGGCCGGGCGCGCTCGAGCTGGCCGCGACCTCCACGCCGCCGGGCTCGATGAGGTTCGCGGCCGCGTCCCGCATGGCCTCGCGGTCGCCGGGCTCCTCGACGCCGTCGGCGGTCACGGCGAGCGCCGCAGAGACCTCTTCGCCCGCGGGCTCCCCGGTCGGATCGAGGAAGGACATCACGGCCTGCACTGCGTGGCGGCCGTTGAAGGGCAGCGCGTGCCGGAGAGAGAAGCGCTGCAGGCGGACGTCGACCTTCTCCTCCGGGGCGAGGCGCGCCACCGCGAGACCATTCACGCGCCACTCCACCGCTGCCACGGTCTCCCCCGACTCGAGGCGCGCCTCGATCGCCGCGCCCAGGTTCCTCACCCAGAGCGCCAGCGGGTTCAGGCCGTTCGTGCCGATATCGAACGCGGCCGCCGCGGCGGCGGGCTCGCCCGCGGCGCGGCGCGGCGCCGGCTCGGTCGTGGCCGTGCCGCGCACCAGGAAGAGCAGGGCGAAGCAGGTGTTGGTGTCCTCCTCGCGCCAGGGCGTGCCCCACGAGCCGTTGCCGTTCTGTGCGCCGATCAGGAAGCGCGCGCCCTCGGCGTACCAGTCGTGGCGGGCGAGGAAGCGCTGTCCCGAGAGCGCGCCGGCGCGCTCCAGGCCGTGCAGGTAGTAGTCGAGCCAGCGGTTCGAGCCGGAGTTCTCCTGGCGCGGCGGCTCGAGGTTCTCCTTGACCGACCAGTTGCGCGCGAGCCACTCCTCGGCGAGCCGGCAGGCCGCGCGCAGCCGGCGCGTGAAGGAGCCCGTGTTCGGCTGCTTCTCGAGCTGCTCGGCGCAGATGAGGAGCGAGGTGATCCCGGCCACGGTCATGCTCGCGGTGGGCTTCCGTCCCTTCAGGTAGCAGAAGCTGCCGTAGTCGTCCTGCAGCTCGAGCACGCTCTTGCCCACCTGCTCCCAGAGGACCGCGGGCACCTTCTCGCCGCAGTTGGCGGCGGCGCGCAGGCCGAGGAGGGCGTACTGCGTGTTGGAGAGGTCGGTGTAATTCGGCGGATCGGCGGGCATGAAACCGAACGGGTAGCCCCAGAGCTCGGCGTTGGCCGTGGTGCCATTCCCCATGGTCTCGATGAGCTGGCGCGCGAGGAGGCGCACGCGCTCCTTGGGTCGGTCCTCCCCGAGCGCGCGCAGGAGCATGAGGGTGCAGCCCACGTCGTAGGTGCGGTGGCAGGGACGCGCCGCGACGAAGGCGAGCGCCGCCTGGATGGCGGGATGGTCCTCGGGAACACCGCACTGCAGCAGCGTGTAGGCGGCGAGCGCCGTCATGCCGTAGTAGAGGTTCCGGTCCATGCCCGCCCAGGAGCCGTCCGCTTCCTGCGCGCGCAGGAGGAAGGCGATGCCGCGCTCGGTCGCGCGGTCCACCTCCTCGGGCGTGGGAGGCTTTTCCTCGGCTTCCTGCGCCGCGGCGCGGGCGCCAAAGGTCGCGGCCAGGCACAGGGCCAGAACACAGGCGGGGCGGCGTCGTGTGGCTGTCATCGCGATGGAACGTGGCGACTGTACCGCCGGCGCGCGCGCCGCGCCAAGGCCGCGCTTGCCGATGCGGCCGGGGCGCGGTTATGTTCTCGTCAGTCCGTCCCTTCACCAGAGCGCCGCCCGGCGCGAGGAGGTCTCGCATGAGCCAGGAGAGAATCGCCCGCCGTGACTTCCTGAAGGGCGCCGCCCTCGCGACCGCGGGCCTGGCCGCCGCCGGCAGCCAGGCCTGCGCCGTGCTGCGCCCGGGACCGCGCAGGATCTCGCCCAACGAGAAGCTCAACGTCGCCTGCATCGGCGTGGGCGGGCGCGGCCACGACAACGTGCACGCCATGAGCGGCGAGAACATCGTCGCGCTGTGCGACGTGGACGACTCGATGGCGGCCGAGGCCTACGCCGCGTTTCCGAGCGCGCAGCACTTCCACGACTATCGGCGCATGCTCGACAAGCTGGAGCGCTCGATCGACGCCGTGGTCATCAGCACACCCGACCACATGCACGCCCTGCCGGCCTTGACCGCGATGGAGATGGGCAAGCACGTCTACCTCGAGAAGCCGCTGGCGCACGACGTCTTTGAGGCGCGGCGCCTGGCCGAGACCGCGCGGCGCTATGGCGTGGCCACGCAGATGGGGAACCAGGGCACGGCCGACCCGGTCTTCCGCAAGGGAGTGGCGGCCATCCGCGCCGGGGTGATCGGCGCGGTGCGCGACGTGCACATCTGGACCAACCGGCCGGTATGGCCGCAGGGCATGGCGCGGCCTGACGACACGCCGGAGGTGCCGGAGACGCTCAAGTGGGATCTCTGGCTCGGCACCGCGCCGTGGCGGCCGTACCATCCCTCCTACCTGCCGTTCAACTGGCGCGGCTGGTGGGACTTCGGCACCGGCGCGCTTGGCGACATGGGCTGCCACACGGCGAACCTGGCGTTCATGGGCCTGGGACTCGGCTCGCCCATCAGCGCCCACGCCGAGAACTCCGCGTTCAGCCGCGACTCCTTCCCCACCTGGAGCGTCATCACCCTGCATTTCCCGGCGCGCGGGACGAAGCCTCCGGTGCGCTGGACCTGGTACGACGGCTCGGACCAGAAGCCGGCCTGGGTGCTCGAGCGCTTGCGCTCGCTCATCCACGGCCAGGAGCTGTCGGACAGCGGGATGGTCATGATCGGCGACAAGGGCACGCTCTACTCGCCGCACGACTACGGCGCGCACTGGCTGCTCCTGCCCGAGGAGGACTTCGCCGGCTACGAGCCGCCCGCGGAGGCCCTGCTCGCCGAATCGCCCGGCCACCATCAGGAGTGGATCGACGCGTGCAAGGGCGGCAAGCCGGCGCTCTCGAACTTCTCCTACGCCGGCCCGCTCACCGAGGCGCTGCTCATCGGCAACATCGCCATGTACTGCGGCGAGATGATCCTCTGGGACGGCGAGGCCTGCCGCGTGCGCGGCAACCAGCTTGCGAACTCGCTGGTGCGGAGGGAGTACCGGCACGAGTGGTGAGTGGGAAAGCCCAGGGCCTCACCGATGGTTCGACGACCGGAGAACCGGGTCGCCGCCGATCCAGGCGGACAAGAGGATGGCCTCTGAGAACAGGTAGTGGCTCGAGCGGATCCTTGCTCCCTCGCTCAGGCTGCGCGGCTTCAAGAAGTCGAGAGCGACGTGGCGGAAGGAAGACGATGAGGCCATCGCCGTCCTCAACGTTCAGGGATCCCAGCGGGGGCCGTCATTCTATATCAATCTCGGCGTTTACTTCCACCTCCTCGGCGACCGCCATCAGCCGACCGAGTCCCATTGCCACGCCAGAACACGCCTTGACGTACTTGTGCCCGACCCACACCGGCTGCACGCGCTTCTTGACTTCGAGAAGTCGATCCAGAGCGAGATCCGAGCAGCCGACCTTGAGGCCTTGGTTGTCGCCCGCGCACTCCCCTGGCTCGAAGCGGTCTCCACGATTCGGGGCTTGCTGGAGTACTGCGGTGCCCGATCCCCAAGGTCGCTCTACCTGTCAAAGGAAGCCAGAGAACTCTTGCTTGCGCAGGATGGACCCTGACGCGCCCTCGTCGACGGGCTCGTCCGCTGACAACCCGCCCGCGCTGGCTGGCGCCGGACAACGCAATGCTTCCCCCGCCGCAGCTCACCGGCACGGCCGGGCGGCCGAAGCCGCGGGTGGAGCGTGCCTTCTCTGAGCCCCCAGGCAAGATACGTCGAAATCGACAGCACCCAGCCCCTGGCGCTGAGAAACGCCGAAACGGGCCTGGTCCGTTACCCGCACAGAATGTCGAAGCCCCCTTCTCGGCCAGCAGCGGACTGACGCTCCACATCCAATAGGCCGCGTTGGCCCTCGGACGCACCGCGGCGTCGTCTCGACGCGGTTGCCGGATCGTCCGTCGCCAGGCCTATCCGTACTCGCCTGGTCTCCGAGCAGGCTGCGGGCGCAACGTGTGGCCGCCGGCAGGATCCCGGTCATCCTGGACCCCTGCTCAGCCAATCGAACGACTACTATCTACTAAAGAAGTCCGTGCGCCTCACCGAACCGCCTCGCAGGTAGAAGCGGACCAACCCTACATTCGGCACCAGGTACATCCACACCTCGTCTTCTCCGTCGGTCGACATGGAGTTCGGCAGGCCATAGGTCTCGTACAGGCGTCGCGCCGTCCAGCAGAAATGCCTCGCGTCTGTCGCCGTGCGATCCCCCACGAGCTGCTCGAAAACCGCCGTCACCGCGCTGGTGTTGGTCGGGACGTACCCCGAGTCGGCCGGGGACAGGGAATCCGGGTGGATCTCCGGAGAGGTGTTCCGCATCACCTCTATCAGAGTGTCGATCTTGCCTACCAGTTCCTTCAGGGACTGGGCGGGCGCCGCGGCCCCCGGAACTTCCTCCCTCTGAAGAGCCTCGCCGCCTCCCTCACCGCGCTCCAGCAGCGCCGAGACGGCCCGTTCGATCCTGTCGAACTGCGCCTGCGTCTCTCTCGGCACGCCGAGCCCGCCCGTGCTCGAGCGGTCTGTTTCAGAGGATGACGCACTCTGCGGCTCCTCGCGCAGACCGAGCGTGGTTCCGACTCCCAAGACCGCACCGACGAGCATGCCGCCAAGAGCAGCGGCGACGTATGGGGCCTTCATCGTTCTTCGCGCGCCTCCAGCTTCCTGGCGGCACATCGTAGCCCCGCGCGGGCGGGTCGAGACTTCGGACGCGCGCGTCAGCCGAAGATCGCGCCGAGGTTGCCCTTCAGGTAGCCGGCCTTCACGGCCTCGAGTAGCGGCTTGCGGTAGCCCTCGGCCAGTTCGAGCGCGGCGAGCGCCGGGTACTCGAGGAGGGACTCGTACTTCTCCTCCTCGCCGCAGGAGAGGTAGAGGTCCTGGCGATGCGCCAGGTTCACGAGCGCGGCGCTCTTCAAGAAGCCCGCGTTGGCGCCGAAGTCGTGGTGGCAGCCCGAGACCTCCACGACCTCCTCGGGCAGGTTCCAGCTCGCCGTGAGCCTGCGGCCCACGCGCTCGTGGAACGTGCCGAGCGCAACGCCGACGAAGGGCTTGCGGAACGCGAAGGAGGGAGGAGCCTCCTTCCGCAGGATGCTGAGCAGCGGCACCTTGCCCACGTCGTGTAGGAGCCCCAGCACGAACACGCGCTCCGGGTCGAGGCAGAGCGGCACGGCCAGAGCGCGCGCCGCGCCAGCCACCGAGCGCGCCTGCCGCCAGATCTCCTCGGCGTACTGGTCGAGGCCCTTGGCGCGGAAGATCACGCTCTTCAGCGAGCAGGTGTAGAGCGCCGAGCGCAGGCCGCGCAGGCCGAGGCGCAGGATGGCGCCGCGCACGTCCTCGACCTTGCGCGTCCCGCCGAAAAGCACGGAGTTCGCCGCCCTGAGGATGGTGGCCGTGAGGGCCAGGTCGGCGGAAACCTGCCGCTCGACCTTGCCAATATCGGCGTCCGGGTTGGATGTCAGCTCGAGCAGCATCATCTGCGTGGACGGGAGATGCGGCAGTTCGAACTTCCCCTCTTCCACGCGTTCCGCGACGCGCGCCAGCCCTCCCTGCTCCTCGCGCGCGAGGCCGTCTCTCAGATCCTGGAAGAGATCGATATTGCCGATGCCTCCGACCGGCTCGGGAAAGGAGTGCTCGGCCGCCGGGGCCTCGGCGGCCGGCGGCTCGGGCCGCGGCGCGGGGCCCTCGGCAGGACGCACGGCCGGTTCGGCCGGCCGCGGGGGCTCCGCGCGCGCGCGGAGCAGATCGTTCGGCAGCTTCTTGAAGAGCGAGAAGGCCATGTCGAGAGACTCCAGGGACGGAGGACGGCGCCGCCTTTCCTGTATCGGCTGATCGCGCCGCTCGATTGACCTCGGCGCGGCGCAGCCACCTATAATGCAGGGAAGCCGGGAACCGCGCGGCGCCTTCGCGCCAGAGGATCCGTTCACGCGCCGCTTCCAGACCATCCTGCTCGGCAAGACCGACGCCGTCCTCGCCCTGCGCACCGAGAGGTTCGACCAGTAGCGCGCCGCCGTGCGCCGTGGCCCAACAGGAAAGACCCCGCGCGCGTTTCAACGGACTCGGCCGGACACGGTAGGATCTTCTCCGCTCGCGGATGCACGGCCACGTGATCGGAAGTTGACCATGATCGCTCAGTGTGAATCCTGCCACGCGCAGTTCGACGTCACCGGGAAGACGCCCGGAGCCCTCTTCCAGTGCCCCAAGTGCAAGCAAGGGCGCATCCGCGTCCCGCTCGAGGAGTTGACCCTCGCGGACGAGATCCAGGAGCTGCCCGAGGCTGCTCCGGAGGAGCTTGCCGAGCTGGAGGAGGTCGTCGAGGCGCCGGCGGCGAAGCCCGCGCCGGCGGCGGCGCCCAAGGCCCCGCGGGCCGCCCAGGGACCGCCGCGATCGGCGGGCGCGGGCGCGCCGCGCTTTGCAACGGGCCGGGCCCGCGCGCCCCGCGAGCGCGAGCGGCCGGCGGGAACGCGCCTCTCGCCGGCGGTGCTCGGCGGGATCGCGGCGGCGGTCCTGGCGATCGCGATCGGCGGCTACTTCCTGCTGCGCGGGGACGGCGAGAGCGGCGGCAAGGCGGACAAGGGACGGGCGGGCGGCTCCGCGCCGGCCAAGACCGCGGCCGGCGCCCCGGGCCAGCCGCAGAACCCGCGCGCTCTCTACGAGGAGCGCCGCGCCGCGCTGGAGCGCTTCGACGCCGCGAGCCGCGCCAGCCTCGCGGCCTTCTGCTCGGAGAACCGCATGAAGGTCGAGGCGCGCGACCTGAACCGCGAGGCCCTGCTGCTCGATCCCTGGAACGAGCAGGCGCGCCTCGCTCTCGGCTTCCAGAAGTACGAGGGGCCGGCCGCGCAGTACCAGGGCCGCTGGCTGAACCGCGCCGAGCACGAGTTCGCCAAGGCGGCCGAGCGCTTCGCGGGCGGCGGCGGGCTCTCCGCGGCCGCGACCGCCGCCGACGTCTTCCTGCGCGAGGCGGACGCGACCAAGGGCGGCATGCTGCGCGAGTTCCCCGAGGATAGGTGGCTCTACGCCTTCGGCGCGGACCTGATGCCGCAGCCGTTCTTCGTGGTCATCGAGAAGGGAGGCGACGCGGCCAAGGCGGACGGCTACCGCAAGGAGTACGCCGAGGTCCTGGGCACGCTCTACGAGGCGTTCTACCAGCGCTTCCAGGAGCTGTTCCAGCTCGAGGCGATCACGCGGCCGATCCGCGTAGTCATGTTCGACAGCAAGCGCTCCTACGCCGCGCACCGCGAGAAGCACCCTGAGAGGGACTACGCCGACCCGACCTTCATCGGCGGCTACTACCAGCCGCAGGAACAGCGGCTCATCATGTGGCGCCAGCCCGGCCTGCGCGGCGTGCTGTTCCACGAAGGCACGCACATGTTCGTGCACTACGCCTTCTCCGGCCGCGGCTTCGAGCCGAGCAACGAGTCGCCCTGGTTCCAGGAGGGCTTCGCCGAGTACTTCGGCGGCTACAAGGTCGAGAGCAAGGTCGTGGACGGCGTGAAGCAGCGCACGTTCATCGTCGGCCAGTTCCTGGCCGAGCGCTACGTGCAGTACCGCGACCTGGTGCAGCGCGGCCGCGCCCTCCCCATCCGGGACCTGGTCAAGGTCAACCACCTCCAGTTCAACGACGCCAAGGGGAAGCAGCCCGAGCAGGAGGCGGTGGACCTCATCGCCAACGTCTACGCCACGGGCTGGGCGTTCATCATGTACCTGAACAGCGCCAAGGGAGGCGCCTACCGCAAGGTCTTCGACGAGTACTTCAAGCGCGAGACCCAGGGCGCCGGGCACTGGGGCTCGCTCGCCGAGCTGATGAACATCGAGACCGACCAGGAGTGGACCGACCTGAACGACGACTTCACTCACTGGGCGATGAACGAACTGAAACCCTAGCCGGGACTTCCCCGCGAGGAGGCTGCCTTGATGCCGCTGCTCTTCCTGCCGCTCGTTCTCCCGCTCTTCCTGCCCGTTCCGCGCCAGGAGCAAGCCCAGGCGGACGGCGCGTGCATCATCCGCCTGGAGCGCCGCGACTTCACCGAGGAGGTGAGCTGCGAGGGCGCCTTCGTGCCCTGGGAGGCCGACGAGATCGCCCTCTGGCCCGAGGCCTTCCGCGGCGAGCTGGTCCTCGTCGACGTGCGCCCCTCAGGCAGCTACGTGAACGAGGGCGACGCCATCGCGCGCCTCGACACGAGCGCCGTCGACCGCGAGATCCACGCCGCCGAGCTGGAGGTGCGCTGGGCCGAGACCGCTCTCATGAGCGCCGAGGCGCGCCTCGAGGCGGACGAGGGCGCGGCGCGCGAGGTCGCGGAGATCGCCGCGGCCGCGCTCGAGCGCGCGCGCCGCGAGCTGCTCGGCTGGCAGGAGCGCGAGCTGAGCCTGCGCGCCCGCGAGCTGGACCTGCGCGACCTGTACACGCAGCACTCCATCGAGGATCAGGAGGCCGAGCTGGCCGAGCTCGAGTCCATGTACCGCGAGGACGAGCTGACCGACGCCACGGAAGAGCTGGTCCTGAAACGTTCGCGCCGCAACCTCGCGGCCACGTACACCAGCCGCGACCTGGCGCAGGAGCGGCGCGCCTTCGAGGACGCCTACGAGATCGTCACGCAGACCGAGCTGAAGGAAGAGTCGGTGCGCCAGCACGAGGGCGCGCTCGCGCGCCTGCTGCGCACCCAGGAGGGCGAGGCGCGCGCGCGCGAGGACGCGGTGCTCGCCGCAGAGGAGGAGCTGGCGCGCAAGAGGGAGCAGCTCGAGCGCCTCGTTGCCGACCGCGAGGCCTTCGAGGTGCGCGCTCCGCGCGCCGGCCTGCTGGTGCACGGCGCGCCCGCGCACTACGAGCCGGGCGCGGTCGCGCCACGCCACGCGGCCGGACAGTCTCTGCCTCCGCGCCAGACGCTCTTCACCGTGCTCGAGCCGGACCGCTGCGCGCTCGTCGTCAACGTGCCGGAAGGGAAGCTCTCGAGCGTGCGCGACGGCATGGCGGTGAAGGTGGTGCCGGCCGCCGCGCCCGGGACCACGCTCCTCGGCAATTTGCGGCTCGAGCGCTGCCCGCAGCCGGACAGCGCGCAGGCGGCGGAGAACCGCTTCAAGGGCACGGTCGCGTTCGAGGCGCCGGCGTACGGCATGGTGCCGGGCATGCGCGCCGGGGCGGCAATCGTCACCGAGACGCGCACCGCGGCGTTCGTCCTGCCGCGCAGCGCCCTCCTGGGCGAGGGTGCGTCCCTGCATTGCCTCGCGGCCGGCGAGGACGGCGAGTTCCGGCGCGTGGATCTCGCGCCGGGCCCGGGGACCGACGCCGAGATCGTCGTGACCGGCGAGCTGGCCGAGGGCATGCGCGTGCTCGTGCCGCGCCCTGAAGCGGCGGGCCGATGAGCGCCGCGTGGCGCAAGCAGGCGCCGCTTCTCGCCGCGGCGCTCTGCCTTCTCCTTGCCGCGCGCAGCGGCGCTGCGGAGGCCGCGACCGCGGAGCGCACGCAGCTCATCCACGCGGCCGTCGAGTGGCTGGTGAAGAACCAGAACGCGGACGGCGGCTGGGGCGGGCGGCAGACGGCCAGCCTGGACTGGGCGGCCTACACGCGCGGCTCGCTCGACGCGTTCGAGGTGGCGAGCGCGGCGCTCTGCGTGAGCGCGCTCGCCGCCAGCCCGGAACAGACGGACGCGAGCCGGGAGGCGGCGTCGCGCGGCATCGACTTCCTGCTCGAGAACCACGACATCAAGCGGCCCAACGGATTCGAGCACTTCGGCTGCTGGGCGCACGCCTACGTGCTGGAGTGCCTGGCCGAGCACCTGGCGGCCGCGCCGGACGACCCCCGCGCCGAGCGCATGCGCGCGGTCTCTGCGCGCATGGTGGAAAGGCTCGAGACCTTCCAGGCGCTCGACGGCGGCTGGGGCTACCTGAGCCTGGAGCCGCCGCGCACCTTCCGCCCCAGCTTCACGTCGATGAGCTTCACCACCGCGACCTGCCTGGTCGCCCTGGCGCGCGCGCGCGACGCTGGCATCGCCGTGCCCGAGGCGATGGTGGAAAAGGCGCTCCGCTCGGTCGAGCGCTGCGCCACACCCGCCGGCAGCTTCACCTACGGCGAGTACTGGCGCCGGGCTCCGGCGCAGGGCATCAACCAGCCCAAGGGCTCGGCCTGCCGCACGCCCGCCTGTCTCCTCGCCCTCGACCTCTGGGAGCGGCCCGTGGCCAAGGACGCCCTCCGCCGCGCCCTCGAAAGGCTGCTCGAGGACGACGCCAGGCTGCAGATCGTGGCCTTGCGGCGGCCCGTTCCGCACGAGTCCCACTATTCCATCTCCGGCTACTTCTACCTCTACGGCCACGCCTACGCCGCGCGCCTGTTCGAGCGCCTGCCGCAGAGCGACCGCCAGCGCTTCGCGCCGCTCCTGGAGCGGGCGCTCCTGCCCTGCCGCGAGCCGGACGGCTCGTTCTGGGACTACCCCTTCTTCCACTTCCACAAGCCGTACGGCACGGCCTACGCCCTCCTCGCCCTGTCGCGCATCAGCAACGCCTGACGCCGCCCGGCGGCCCGGCCGTGTTGCAGGCATGAAACCGGACCGCTGCGCACGCGGGCGACCGGCGCTGCCTGCTGGCCGGCGCTCGGCACACGCATGCTACGGTCTCGCCCGGCACATCGGAGTGCTTGCAACCGGAGAGGGACTCCGCCGCTCATGGAACCTGCGCGCATACTTCTCGTCGAAGACAATCAGGTGAACCAGAAGGTCGCCGCGATCCACCTGCGCAAGCTCGGCTATCAGGTGGACGTGGTGGAGAACGGGGAGCAGGCGCTCGTCGCCCACGCGACCGGCGCCTATGACGTCATCCTCATGGACTGCCAGATGCCAAGGATGGACGGCTACTCCGCCGCGCGCGCCATCCGCGCGCGGGAAGGCGACTCCAGCCACACGCCGATCATCGCCCTCACCGCCTTCGCCATGGAGGGAGACCGCGAGCGCTGCCTCGAGGCGGGCATGGACGAATACCTCAGCAAACCGATCGACCTGGCGCAGCTGCGCCGCACGGTGGAGTCCTTCCTGAAGTGACGGTGTCGCGGCTGTTTGGCTGGGATCCAGAGGGGGTGGTGAGTGGAGCGATCGCGGTCGTTTCCCCGGGTCCGGGGCCGGATCGCGACTCCCGGTGCATCGTGTGCCCGACGAACGCGCAGGGACTCGTCGAGGCGAAGGTCGAGGCGAAGGCGATGCTGGCGGTGCAGTGTCGTGAAGGAACGCCGGGTGAGAGTGGAACGTCGTCGCTGCCGGCCCCTCAACCGGGGAAACGCCGCTCCGCTCGGCAAGCGCGCCACCTCGATGCTCAGGTCAAGGCGGGCCTGCTCCTGAACAACATACTGCAGGTAGGCGGTCGCGGGCCGCAGCCCGCTCCCGCCCCGGAATGAGCGCACGGCAACACGGCTGAGCCGCGGGCGCTGCGCCGGAAGGATCGCGCCGCTCCGGCGCCCCTCACCCAGCCGATTGCCTCCAACGCACCGGGCGCGGCTGCGTAGCAGGTGGGCACGCGCCGCGGTCCAGCTTCCTGCCATAAGGGACGGACCGCGGCACCTTCTCGGCACCAGGATCAGGAGGAAACCCCGTGAAACCCATGACCGCTCTCTCCCTCGCGCTACTCGCGCTCCTCGCGTTCCCCGCCGCCCGGGCGCAGGAGGGCGCGCCTCCCTCGGCCTCGCAGCTCACCAAGACGATGAGCGCGCAGCTCCAGAAACAAGACTGGGCGGGCGCCATGCAGACGGCCAAGTCGCTGCTCGAGATCGACGAGAAGAACGGCCAGGCCTGGCACGGCCTCGGCCTCGCCTTGCATTCGCTGGGCAGGCTGGACGAGGCGCTCGAGGCGCACGTCAAGGCTTCCACCTCCTCCAATCCCAACATCGGCCCGGTCGCCTGCTACAACGCCGCCTGCGTGCACGCCCTGAAGGGGCAGAAGGACGAGGCCTTCGCCTGGCTCGACAAGGCGCTGAACGCCGGCTTCACCGGCTTCGACCACATGGCCACGGACCCGGACATGGACGGCCTGCGCGACGATCCGCGCTACCAGAAGTTCGTGGAGGAGTCCGGCAAGACCGCGGCCAAGGGGGGCATCAGCGCCTTCTCCGGCACTTCCCCGCGCGAGAGCTGCCGCGTGCGCTTCTGGTCGCAGGCCAAGGGCCCGGTCGGCCAGATCGTGATCGACTACGGGCCGGTGGCCTGGAAGAAGGAGTACGAGGAGAAGCTCCAGTCCGCGGAGTTCAAGGACACGCGCTGGCGCCTCGGCAGCGACCACTGGACCAACCTCGACGTCAACGTGAGCGTGCAGATCGGCGGGCAGGACGTTCCCGCGGGCCTGTACTACGTCGTGCTCGAGCGCAAGGAAGGCGACACGTACAGCCTCGTGCTGCTCGACCCGGAGGAAGTGCGCGCCAAGCGCCTCGATGCCTACCTGGCGCAGTACACGACGGGCGGGATCGTGGTGCCGCTCGAGGTCGTTGAGACCGAGTCGGTCGCCGACGCGCTCACCATCGACATCAACGTCGACACCAAGAAGGACAACACGGGCAAGGTCGTGGTCCACTTCGGGCCGCACATGCTGGCCGCGCCCGTCAAGGTCCGCCTGGAGAGCTGAGCGCGCGTCCGGCGCGCGCTACTTCTCGAGGAAGCGCGGGAAGGACGCGCGCAGCCGCGCCAGGGCCGCGTTCGCCTCCGCGGGCCGCCCGGCCTCTTCCAGGGCGCGCCACGCCAGGAAGAGGCCGGCGCCGCAGCCGGACACCTCGGCGAGCACGCGCTCGGCGCGGCCGCGCTCCGCGGCCGGAGCAGCGGGCGCAAGCAGCGGCGCGGCGAGCCGCGCCCACCTGGCGATGCGCTCGCGCTCGCCGGGCTCGAGCAGGCGGATCGGGGCCGCGGCGCGCTCCAGCTCCGGCAGCACGCTCGCGGCCCGCGCGCGCGCCATCTTCTCCATCCAGTCGAGGCGCTCGCCAGCGGGCCCGTGGCAGTAGAGCACCTTTGGCAGGAAGGCCGCGGCCTCGTCCACGTCGCCGCGCTGCAGCAGCAGGTCGAAGGACTCGCCGACGAGCATGCCGAGGAACTCCTGCTCCGCGACCATGTCGTTGATCTGCTCGATGCCCGCGCGAAACGCGGCGAGCGCCTCCGCGGAGCTGCCGGCGGCGCGCAGGCGCCTGCCCTCAGCGAGGCGTATCCCGGCCTGGCCCGCGGCGCGGAAGGCACCGTCCGCGTCCGCCGCGGGCGCCGCGGCCAGGGGCTCGGAGGCGCCGCCTCCCCGCCCCTCAGCCTGCCGCTGCGCGAGGATCTCGATCTCCATCACGTCGAGCGGCAGCCAGCGCGTGCCGGAAAGCGCGCGGTGCTGGTCGATCACCGCCTGCGCCTGGTCCAGGCAGCCGAAGCGCAGGTAGATGCGCGTGGCCGCGCTCGCGACGCGGCGCGCCTGCACCGGATCGCTGGCGCAGAGCGCGCGCAGGAGGTCCGTGTTCGCGGCGATCACCTCGTGCAGGCGCACGGTCGCAGCCCCGTTCCGCGAGGACACCGCCCACTCGCCCGCTGAGTCGCGCCCCCACTCCAGGCGATCGGGCGCGTAGTGGTCGAAGCGGAAGGCCTCGGCCAGCGCCCGGAGCGCGGCCTCGCGCTCGCCCTCTTCCAGGTGGATGGTGGCCTCGCGCAGGGACCACTCCGCGGCGAGCGGGCCCGTCGGGTCGAGGCGGCGCGCTTTCTTCGCCGCCTGCAGCGAGCGCGGCAGGCGCCCGCGGTCGAGTTCCAGCGAGGAGATCATCTCCCAGGGAACGGGGGAAAGGGGATGGCGCGCGGCGAGGGTCTCGCAGAGTTCGAGCGCGCTCGCCTGGCGGCCCATCACCTGCAGGACCTGCGCGCGGCGCCGGCCCAGCTCCAGGCTGAACGGGTTCACGCGCAGCGCGGCCGCGGAGAGGCGGTCGGCCAGCACCAGATCGCCCTGGTGGAAGCGCAGCAGGGCGCGCGCCGAGAGCCGGTCCGCGGCCAGGGACCAGCTCGCGAGCAGGACCACGGCCAGAGTCAGCACGAGAAGCACGCGCGTCTGGGAAGCGCGCGCGGGGGCTTCGGGCCGCGACGCGGCCGCGCGCCAGAGGAGCGCGCCCAGGCCGAGGAGCAACCCGAGGTGCAGGGGAAACGGCGTGCCTTGCGCCAGTCCTTGGTCCAGCATGTTGGCGAGAAGCAGGCTCGCCGCGCTCGCCAGCACGGCGGCGGCGAGCGCGCGGTCGCGGCCCTCCTCGAGCCGCGCGGCCGCGCGCAGCATGCGCGCGGCGAACAGCGCGAGCAGCCAGAGGAAGGCTGCCGCCGCGCCGAGGCCTCCGCCGAGCGCGAGCGCGAGCACGATGTTGTGCGGATGGACGTTCTTGGTGCGGCCGTCGAGGTCGGAGGGCTGCGCCTGCGCCGCGAGCGGCTCGCCGTTCAGGAGCCCGTAGCCGAGGAGGGGCCGCTCGACGATGGCGTCGAGCGCCGTGCTCCAGATGTACGCGCGGAACTCCATGGACGAGTCAGCGAGCGCCGCGGCAGCCTTGTCCCGGACGAGGACGAGCCCGCCGCCGAACGCCAGCAAGACGGCCGCGCCGAGGAGGACCGCCGTGGAGCGGCGCGGCCTCTGGCGGTACAGCCAGACGACCGCCAGCACGCCGGCGAAGACCAGGAGCCCGGCCGCGGCCGCGGCGAGCGCCGCCCGCGAGCGGGTCAGCCAGAGCGCCCAGAGCGCGGCCGCGAGGCAGCTCGCGTACAGGAAGCGGCTGCTCCGGCGGCGGCTCGCGAGCAGCAGCGCGAGCAACAGCGGCGGCGCCACGGTGAAGTAGGGCGCCGCGAAGTTCGGGTGGATGCCGAACAGGTGGAGGCGCGTCTTCAGGGCGTGCAGGAAGGCGAAGTGCGTGCCCGCCTCGCAGAGCGCGATGGCCGCAGAAAGCGCGCCCGCGAAGACCGCGGCGGCAAACGCCCGCAGCAGGACGCGCGCGCGCTCGAGGTCGCGCGCCCCGAGCCCGAGCACGAGGAGCGGCGCGCCCGCAGCCCCCGCCCGCGCCAGGGCGGCGAGGTGGCGGTCGAGGTCGGCGGCGACCAGGGTCGAGGGCAGGAGCGCGAGCAGGAACACGAGAAACGCCAAAAGGAACGGCGTCTGCTGCCAGGAGCGCGGTTTCGCGCTCGCGGTCCCGAGCGCCGCGACCGCAGCAAGCAGGATGAAGAGCGGGTAGAAGTCATCGAGGCGGCGCGCGAACGGCGCGCCGCCGAAGGCCGAGAAGAGGACGAAGAGGATGAGCGCGGCATCCGCGCCCGAGCGGCCGCGGGCCGGCGCGAGGAGGATCCCGCCGCCCAGAAGAGCGAGCAGCACGAGGAAGAAGCAGCGGCTGCGGCCGAAGGAATCGATCGCCGCCCAGTGCGGCAGATCGGGCAGGCCGCAGAGGACGATGCCGGCCGCGGCGAGCGCGGCCGCGAGAAACAGGACGCCGGTGCGGCCGCTTCGCAGGCGCGCGCCGACGAGGGCGGCGAGCGCCACGACCAGGGCGGCGACGAGCGGACCCCGGCCGCCCCAGACCGCGGCAACCTCTCCTTGGCGCAGCACGCCCGACGCGAGCGCCAGGGCGCCGCACAGGAGCGCAAGAAGGAACGCGAACCAGGGGGCGCGCTCTGCGGCAAGGCGATGCGGGGCGGCCATTCGTCCTCGAGGTGATGTTCGAACCGTGGCGCCAATCTACGCGGCGAGCGGGACTGGCGCCATCGACGCGCCCGCGCGGCCGCGTCGTTTGGCCGGGCGCGCTCTTGCCGCTATGGTGTGATGAACGCGCTTGGTCCGTTTCGTCAGCCAGACCCGGAGTCGCATGCCGGCGCCGCTCTCTCGCATCCTGCTCTTCGCCCTGCTCGCCGGCCACTTCGCCTGGCTCCTCTCCCACTTCGAGCCGGCCTACTCGTCGCCGGACGCGAGCGGCTACTTCGTGCAGGCGCGGCTCATCGCCACCACCGGCTCGACCGCGCTCAGGCCGGAGTCGCCGCTCCAGTACACCGGCGTGCCGTGGCTCGAGACCGCGGACGGGGACTTCGAGAGCCGCTACCCTCCCGGCCTGCCGCTCCTGCTGGCTGCCGTCTTCTGGCTCCTTGGCCCCACGGCCGCGCTTCTCGTGGTGCCGCTCCTGGGGACGCTCTCGGTACTGCTCGTGTTCCTGTTCACGCGGCGGATCGCCGGCGAGCGGCACGCGCTCCTGGCCGCGCTGCTCTTCTCCGTGGTGCCGATCGCCAACCGCCAGGCCCTGCACGCGGACGCCCACTCCGCGGCCACGGCCTGCCTTGTCGCCGGGCTGTGGCTGCTCTTGCGCTGGGCCGAGCGGCCGTCCGTCCTGCGCGCCCTGCTCGCGGGCTTCGTTTTCGGCCTCTTGCCAGCCATCCGCTACCCCGAGGGCCTCGCTGGACTCGGCGCGCTGCTCTTCCTCGTGGGGCACGCCCTGCGCGAGCCGCGGAGGTGGCGGGCCGTCGCGGCGGCCGCGGCCGGCGCCTTGGCGCCGCTCCTGCTTCTCGCCGTGCATCAGCGCCTCGCCTTCGGCGCGTGGGGAGAGACCGGCTACGCGCTGACGAACGAGCAGAGCGCGTTCGCCTGGGAGGCTCTCGCCGGGCACCTCGCGCCCTACCTGGGAGCGCTGTTCCGCGAGGGGCTCGGGCTGTTCCTGCCGCTCGGCCTCGCGGGCATGCTCGTGATGCTCGCCTTGCGCGAAAGCCGCGTGCTCGGGGCCGCGCTGCTCGGCAGCGTGCTGCCGCTCTTCCTGCTCTACTCCGCCTACTACTGGGGAAGGGCCGGCGACCCGACCATGCGCTTCTTCCTGCCGATCCTGCCGCTGTTCTTCGCCGCGGGCGTGTGGCTCTGGCGCGAGGCGGCGAAGCGGACGAGGTTCCGGCGCGCGGCGTACGGCGCGCTCGTCGCGCTCGTGCTCGCGCACGTTGCGGCCGGCGTCCCAGGCTCGGCGCAGCGCATGGCGCGCGAGGAAGTGGGCACCGGCCGCGGCGCCGCGATCGCTGCGTGGCTCGCGGAACACGCGCGGCCGGGGGACGTGGTCATCGCCAACCGGGCGGTGCAGGGTTCGCTCGAGTTCTTCGGCACCTACCGCCTGGTCGACGACCGCTTCCTGCCCGGCGGCCCGCGCCGCGCGGAGCTGCGCACCACGGACCCGGACCTGCGCTTCCTGCAGGACGCGAGCGGCGAGGAACGGCCGAGCCCGCAGCAGCACGCCAAGGGGGCGCGCCTGCGCTGGAAGTACGCGGGGAAATCGGAAGCGGAGCAGGCGTCGCTCGCGGTCGCCGACGTCCTGGCCTGGGCCGCGGGAGCCGACGTCTATTGGATCTCTGCGCCGCTCGAGGTCGAGCGCTTCGAGGAGCTGCTCGGCCAGGGCGGCGTGTTCGAGGCAGTCGCCGCGATCGCCCTGCCCGGAGCGCGGAGCCGGCTCTGCGATCTGCTCGGCGTGGACCTCGCGCAGCTCCGCCTGCCCTACTGGGTGGCGGAGGAACCGCTCGTCGTGCATCGCTGGCGGCGCTGACGCCGTTCCGGGGAAGCACTAGCGGCCGGGGGCTTCTGTCAGCAGGCCGGCGTCCCGCAGGGTCTGACCGACGAGGGCCGCGTAGATCGCGTGGCCGCGCGCCGAAGGGTGCCACGGATCGATGAACAGGGTGGAGCGGGCCGCAATGGCCGGGTCCTGGTGGTCCTCCCCCAGCTCCTCGCGATCCCGTTCGCGCAGCGGCCCGCGCACGTCGGCAAGGGGCAGGCCCAGCTCCGCGGCCGCTCGCTCGATGGCGCCCGTGTATTCCAGGGTGATCGGGTAGCGCGTCTCGCCGTCTTGGCGCCGCGGCGGCGACACCAGCACCAGGCGCGCGCCGTCGGCCTGGACCTCTCGCGCCAGGTCCCGCAGGCGCGCCTCGAACACCGCGATCGGCACGCGATTCGTCACCAGGTCCCCGGCCGGGGTTGCCGGCGCCGCTGCCTTGGCGTCGGGCTCCAGCCAGTGCTCGAGCAGCCGAAACGTCTCGTAACGGCGCAGGAACACGCGCAGGCGGTAGGTCCGCTGCGAGACGAGCGCGATCTTCTCCTCGTCGGTGAAGCCCACGGGCGCGGGGATCACGTCGTTCGCCGCGCCGAACGACGCGATGACCACGTCCGGCCGGTAGCCGCGCACGCGCTCCACGTAGAGCCGGCAGCCCTGCGCCACGGTGAAGCCGATGACGCCGAAGTTCAAGACCTCCACGTCGTAGCCGTTCTCGCGCAGCACGGTCTCGAGCACGCGGCCCCACACCTGGGACTCGGGCAGCCCGTGCCCGAACGTGGAGGAATCGCCCATGACGGCGATGCGCGGCCGGCTGCTCCTCGCGCGCGCGTAGTACGTCCCTCGATACCCGCCCTCGTTGATCGCGTCGCCCCAGAACACGGCTCCCGGTCGCGGCTCCCAGAGCCAGTGCGGGTGGAACTCGAACCGGCCCTTGCCCTCGGCCAGCTCCTGCTCCTGGCTCTCGTTCCAGAGCACCAGCGGATCCGGGGCCGGCGGCGCCGCCCCGCTCGTGGCCACGATCAGCTCGGTCAGGGCCAGAAGCAGCACCGGCACCGCGACCGCGAGCGCCGCGCGCGCGATGAGGCCCCGCGGTCCCGCCGTTCCTCGCCGGTCGCTCGCGCTTGTCACAGCCGGTTCCGTCATGCCTTCGCACCCGCGCCCGGTCGTGAGCGCGTGGATCCCGCGCTGACCCTGGCGGCGGATGGAGACTACCAGGCCGGCGCGTGCTTCGCGCGGGCGGGGAGCGCGCCGCGCACGGGAAGCCGGCGAGATCGCGAGGAAACGTGCTATTTTCGCGAAGCGGACGCCTCCGGGATGCGCTTCAGCTCAGGACGACGATCCGAATGCGGAGCGGGACGATGTTGATCTCCCTGACCCTGCTCTTCTGTCTTGCCCTGGTCCCGGCGGGCGAGGGCCAGGCGCCAGACCAGTTGCCTGGCGCCGCGCCGCCGGCGCAGGCCGCGCCGGTTCCCGCGCCCTTCGGGGAGATCCCGGGCCTCCAGGTCGAGGGACCGCCCCCGGACTGGATCCGGCCCGGACTGCGCCTGACCTACCGGCGCGACGCGGCCTACATCCCGAGCGCGAACGAGATGCTGGTCGAGGGCGTCACGCGGAACATGTTGGACCTCGCCAGCTCCTCGACGACCGGCAAGAAGTACTCCGTCGAGGCCCTGCCGGGGACCGGGTCCGCGGGCTACCTCCAGTTCAACGTCTTGGCGCTGGACGCCAAGCAGGCGGTGATCCAGACGGACTTCCATCTCTTCGATGGACTCGACGCGTCGGCGCCGGTGCAGAAGCTCGAGTCCGGTTTCGTGGCTTCGGCAAGCATGGGCGGAGACCTCTGGATGCACCCCGATGCGCTGCAGAAGCTCGCCGGAACCGATTCCGAGGCGCGGGCCGGGCGCGCTCCCGCGCAAGGCTCGGCGATCACGCGCGTGGAGTACAAGCTGGGCGAGGCCCTGTACCAGGCCGCGCAGATCGTCCAGGGCTCGCCGGCGTCCCAGAGCTTCAG
>JACQZJ010000123.1:46854-92684 GCA_016213895.1 Planctomycetota bacterium
CTCGCCAGCGGCATCCTGCTGCACTCCGGATCGGTGGCTCGCATCGAGGCCCAGCGGACCCCGGAGGGCGCCACGCTCGTGCCGAGCGCGCTGAACGTCCGCCACACGGTCTTTCAAGGCTCCCGCAACTTGAGCCTGCCCTGGAGCAATCAGCCTCCGCCGCCCTGGATCGGCACGGTCAAGAGCTTCCGCTTCACCGGGAAGTTCAGCGTCATGCAGCAGGGCCTTCCCTCGAGTCCGCAGCTCTTCGACGTTGCGCTGAAGGTCAGCGCGCGCGGTCCGGACTGGCTGCAGTTCCAGGTCGGCGGGAGCGCGCCGCAGCCCGGCGAGGAAGACCGCGTGGCCGGCAGCCGGCAGCTCGGCGGACTCTGGATCCCGCCCGCGGCAATCGCCGGGCTCAAGGCCGGCCAGATTCTCGATCAAGATCCATTCACCAGAGTGACGACCACGGTGAGCAGCGTGGACGCACAATCGCTCGTGCTCACCCTGGCCGGCGCCCGCCAGCAGAAAGACCTCTTCTACGACCTGAAGAGCGGAATTCTCAATCGTGCCGTGGTGACCGAGCGCATCCTGGGCGTGCCCGGCATGGCCAACCGCCTGGAACTCCTGCTCGACGGCACGGAATGACCGCGCCGTTTGGACCTTCACTCTCACGGAGCACGATCATGTTCAGAGCCGCCCGCGTCCTCTGCGCCTGCGCCGCCGCTCTCGCCCTCCTCTTGACCGGGTCGCCCGCACGCGCCCGCCCCGCTCCCTTGCCCCAGCAGAGCCAGACCGCGACGGTCCGTCAGGCCGTCGATGCGCTCAAGAGCCAGGATTACCGCACGGCGCTCAACATCCTCGGCCCGCTCGCGGAGCAGGGCCAGGCCGAGGCCCAGTGCTACTTCGCGATGATGCACCAGAAGGGTCTCGGCGTGCAGCAGAACCCCCAGGAGGCGCTGCGCTGGTACACGCTCTCGGCCCTGCAGGGATGGCGCGACGCGATGTTCATGGCCGCGCAGATGTACTACAACGGCGACGGCATCCCCGAGGATCTGAAGAGCGGCGCCGATCTGTTCCTGCGCGGCGCCTTCCTCGGCGACAACGACGCACAATGGGCCTTCGGCATCTGTCTATGCTCCGGACAAGGCCGGGCGCAGGACAAGATCGAAGGCGCCGCGTGGTTCATCGTCGCGGCCGAGCAGGGCCACCAGGATGCGAAGAGCGAGCTGGCCAAGCTGCGGCCGAGCATGAGCCAGGAGGACTTCACCAGCGCGCAGTCGGTGGCGGGCAACCTCGCGGACATGATCGCCAAGTCGACCTGGGACCCGAACAAGCTGCCGCCCGTGCCGGTTCCCGCGTGGATGAGCGCGCAGGCTCCTCAGACCGCGCCGACCCAGCCGCAGCCGGCGCCCACGGAATCGGCGCCCACGCAGCCGGCGACCGAGCCGGCCGAGGCGAAGACCATCCAGCTCACGGCCACGGCCGAGATCCTCGCGAACGGCGACGTGGTCGGACAGGCCCGCCTGGAGTTCCCGGCGGAGTTCTACCGGCAGATGAAGGAGCTCGTGCCGGAGCCGCGCTACTTCCTGCGCGACCTCAGCACCAGCCGCTCCAATCAGGAGCTCGCCCCGGACGCGCGCGCGGCCTATGACGACGCCGGCTGCGCCGTGGTCCTCGACATCCACATGCTGGGCGCCGCCAGCAACCGGGGCGCGGGCCGCTGGGCGTGGAAGCCCGACCACGATGCCTTCCTCGGCCAGGAGGAGACGGCAGAAGGCCGCCAGCGGGTCAGCTTCAGCGTCAAGCAGGACGCCGAAGAGGAGGGTTTTTCGATTACCGGGAGCGCCGTCTACCTCCTCCCGGCCGGAGCGAGCGAGGTCTCCTGGAACGAGACCGATTCCCAGCTCGAGTACCAGATTCCCCACCAGCCGGGAACGGGCGAGGGCCGGCTGCATGCGCGCTTCCTGGCCAGGGATCGGATCATGAGCTGCCTGCACAAGGTCTACGGCATGGACGCGGACTTCCCGGCCCATTGGGTCGGCAAGGCCATCCTCACCAACACCGGAGATGGCCCGATCACGGATCTCAAGGTGCGCTTCCAGTTCGGCCAGTACAGCTCGCTGGACCTCTGGCAGAAGTACCCCGAGGTTCTTCCCGGACAGACCGTGGTTTCGGCCTATCACCCCGTCCTGGACAAGTCGATCGCCGAGCTCACCAGCACCACGCCGGCCAATCTCCTGGCGGAGTGGAAGTACGTGGACTCGAAAGGCCGCGAGCAGGAGGACAGCGACGGCGGCCGCGTCATGATCCTCGGGCGCCACGAGTTCATCTTCTCCAGCCTGACCAAGGAGGAGAACCTCGGCACCTACTTCGACTTCCTGGACAACGCCGACTTCGTGGCCGCCTGGGTGAGCCGGGACGACCCGGTGGTGAAGCAGTTCGCCGCGGCGGCGAACAAGGCGGCGGGCGGGGCCGGGGCGCCCTACAGCAATGAGGCGGCCTTGAAGGCGCTCAAGGCCTGCTATGAGATCATGCAGGCAAACAACTTCACGTATCAGGGCCCGGTGTCGGTCACCGACGCCAACATGAGCTTCGACTTCAAGCTCGTCCAGAGCATGAAGTTCCCGCGCGACGTCATTCGCGACCGCTCCGGAACGTGCATCGAGCTGACCAGCCTCTACTGCTCCATGGCCCACGCGGTCGGCCTGAACCCGTACATGGTGCTGATCCCGGGCCATGCCTTCCCGGCCGTGGATCTGCCCGACGGCGGGTTCGTGGCGGTCGAGACAACCGGCGTCGGCGGCGGCCAGCGCTTCGGGTCGACTCCCTGGGACCAGGTGGTCCAGTCCGCCATGGGGAACTACCAGAAGGCGATGGAGAAGGGAGAGATCGTGATCGTGAACATCGAGGACGCCTGGGTCCGCGGGGTCTCGAACCCCGAGCTGGAGAGCGTGCCGCCCGACATCCTGCAGCGCTGGGGCATCGTGCTCGACTTCACTCTCAGCGCGGACGGCGGCCAATCTCCGACCACCTCCGGCCCGGTTCAGCCGACGCAGCCGAACCAGCCCGTGCAACCAGAGGTGCAGCCGGCGAACACCAACGCCAGCGCCTTCGTCGGCCGCTGGTCCGGCAGGGCCCAGCAGCGCTACCCCACCGGCCAGGTCGCCGAGTGGCCCATCACCATCGAGATCGGTCAGAGCCAGCAGGGGATCACGGCCCAGGTCTACGGCGACACCCAGGTCATGAACCAGTGGGGCGGCTGGTCCAGGATCCAGGTGAGCGAGTCCTTCCGCGGCCGCCTCGATGCCACCGGGCTCTTCCTGGAGGGCATCAACAAGACCGTCACGATCGACGGCATGCCGCAGTACGCGACCACTGACAACATCACGCTGCAGGTGCAGAACGGCCTCTTGACCTGCAACTCGCCGCTCTCCGACGGCAGCACGCTCCAGTTCCAGGTGCAGAAGCAGCCGTAGGCCCGGCAACGCCAAGAGCGAGGTCGGCCCGTCGCGGGCGTGGCGCGAGCGTGGTCCTCGCGCGTGTCTTGCACGTGCGGGCCGGCCGGCGCCACGCTCGCTCGCGGCCGGCGACCGGCCCCCACGACGGCGGCGGTTTCGAAGATGAGCTCGGAAACCATCCGACCGACCGCAGCGGCGGTGGAGGGAAGTGTCTGCGCTTCAGTACGTTCGAGTTCTCGGCGCCCGCAACCGCGCCCTACGGAATGTGACCTTGGACTCGCCGGCAATTTCCTGTAAAGTTCACATCGACGATGGCGATTTCACAGGAAATCTGGGTTAGTCGGCTGCTCGCCTCTCGGATCCCGCCGGCGACCGATCGAACCCTGGTCGTGGTCACCGGTCCGCGGCAAGCTGGCAAGACCTCCCTGATCCGGCGGCTCTTCCCTGATCTTCGGTACTTCACGCTCGACGTCGCCGAGGACCGAGAGTTCCTCGCGGGGCTCCGTACACGTTCCTTCGCTGCCGCAGTCGGCACGGCGATCCTGGACGAGGCGCAGAAGGAGCCCACGCTGTTCGAGAAGGTGAAGTTCGCCTTCGACGAACGGCAGATCAACTTCGCCGTGCTGCTCGGTTCGGCGCACATTCTGCTGCTGAGGAAGGTCTCGGAGACGCTGGCCGGCCGCGCCCTCCGCTACGAGCTGTGGCCGCTCACCGCGGGGGAGCTCGCCGGTCGCTCCGGCGATTCCCCCATCTCGCCGCTCTTGTCCGCTCTCACGACTCCCGGCGCCCGGGTCGACGAGGTGCTCGCCGCAGAACCGGCGGGCCTGTCGTCCCAGGAGGAGGAACCTCTGGCCACGGCGCTGGAACATCTCGCGGAGTTCGGCGGAATGCCCGGCCTCCTCTCCATGCCGGCCGAGCGGCGTGGCGACTGGATCGCCAGCTACGTCCATTCCTATCTCGAGCGCGACCTTGTCGATCTCGTCCGCCTGTCGGATCTGCAGCCCTTCCGTACCTTCCAGCGCCTCGCAGCACAGCGCGTGGCGCGGCTGATCTCCTTCTCCGATCTCGCGCGCGACGCCGGGATCAGCCCAACGACGGCGAAGAACTACGTGGAGTACCTGCGTATCTCCTTCCAGGCGTTTCTCCTCGAGCCGTGGCACGAGAATCTCACCAGCCGCCTGGTGAAGACACCCAAGCTGTACTTCTCCGACCTCGGCATCCTGCGCCATCTCGCCGGCCACCGGGGCCCGTTGAACGGCCCGCTGTTCGAGAACCTCGTGGTCGCCGAGGTCGTGAAGTGGCTCGGCATGTCCGGCTCGGATACGCGGCCTTTCTTCTATCGCACCCGCTCGGGCATGGAGATCGACCTGCTCCTCGAAAACGGCGACGGACTCCTGGCGCTGGAAGTGAAGAACCGGGAGGACGCCGACTGGAGCGATGCGCGCGCCCTGCGCGCTTTCGCCGACGCGGCGGGCGAGCGTTGGCGCGGCGGCATCGTGGCTACGCGCGGCCGCCGGATCGAGCGGATCGACGAAGCGAGGCGGATCTTCGCCGTGCCAGTGCGGAGGCTGTTGTGCTGAAGGGGGACCGTCCGAAGGTGGCGATCGGCCCGGCGCCGGCGCTCGTCCCCCGCTAACGGAACAGGAAGAACACGTCGTGGAACACCTCCACGTACGCGTTGCGCCAGGGGTCCTCGCGGAGGAACTGGCTCGGCATGCCGGGCGCGCCGATGAAGGGGCGCAGGACCCACGCTGACTGGATCGCGACGAACACGTAGAGCGTAATCCAGGCGAGCCGCCCGAGGTGATGGCGGCGATCGCGGGCCACGAGATCCTCGTAGTGGCGATTCAGCGTGACCTGTCCGGCGGCGGTGGCGAGGCCGAAGAGGACGCCGTTCATGACGGTGACGAAGCGGTAGTGCTGCGTCGATACGTACACGAGCAGGATGACCGGGGCCAGGCTGGCGAGGGCCACGCCCATCGTCGCCTGGGCCGCGACCACCGCCCGGCACGCGGCCGCGAAGTCCGCGCGCAGCCCGAGCACGGTGTTCACGACGAAGAAGTTGGGCAGGCAGATCAGAGTGGAGACCGCGAGGAGGAGGGGGACCTTCAGTGCGGAGAAGGTGGCCTGCGCTCCGCGCCAGCCGAAGCAGCCCATGGCCGCGCCGTACACGAGGCTCGAGCCCACGAGGAGCGCCAGCAGGGGCGCCCACGGCACGACGCCCTCCCGGGGGGAGAAGCGCCCCTCGCCGCGCAAGAGCCCGTCCAGCGCGCCCATGGATCAGGAGAAGAGGGCGCCCACGGCGCGGAAGAAGGCGAGGAAGAAGTTCGACTCGCGATCGCGGAACGCGGTGAAGGGCAGGTCCGGCGCGCCGACGAAGGGCCGCAGGATCCAGCCCATCTGGGCCCCTACGACGGCGTAGATCACGATCCACGTGCGGAGCACGATCCGGCCGCGCGGGGGGTGAACGAACAGCACGACCGGGACCGCCGGCGGGGACGGTCCATCCCCCTCGGCCGGCGGCGGAGGAGGCGGCGGGGGCGGAAGCGGCGGGACATCCTCGCGGAACACGGAAGCCAGGGCGCGGGCCAGGAAGGCGACCCCGACGATCCCGGCGATGCCGAAGAAGACGACGTTCAGCACCACCATGAACGGGTAGCTCTCCGTGCTCAGCGTGAAGAACCCCGTGACCGGCCCGAAGCTCGCCAGGATCGCAAGGTTGACGCCAATCGCGGCGAGGAGGAGGCGCAGCGTCTCCGGCGCGCGAAGGCGCGACCTCGACAAGGCGGAGAACACGTAGAGCGAGGGAAACGTGACGACCAGGGTGAGGAGGAAGAGCGCGGGGACCTTGATCGTCGTCGCCACGAGCTGGACGCCGCTCGGGATCGGCCGCAGGACCGAGTAGAGCCCCATGAACACCCCATAGACGGCGCCCAGCAGGAGCCCGGCTCCGGCCAGCGTCCCCGCCGGCACCAGGATGCGGCCCTCGCGCAGGTCATCGGGTCGGGTGAAGTTGCCCCGCAGGAGCCGATCGATCGCGCGCACGGTCCCCAGCATGGCCGCACCTCCAGTCGCACTCGTCGAAGCCCGCCGGCGCGCTCCGGGATCCCGAGCGACGCGGCGGGGTCAGGAAAGAGAAGGGCCACGCGTCAAGGTAGGGTCCGGGACGGTCTTTCGCCATCCTCGGGGAGTCCTCCTCCGCCGTTTCGCCCCTCGTTGCCGAGCGACGATTGCACCTCCCCACCCACTGACGACAACTAGACCTCCCCATCGCCCGCCGGCAGCTCCTGGGGGGCGCGGCGGCCGCGGCAGACCTGCATCGCGGCAGCGGGCGATCATGTCCAGAATGCCGGTCCCCGCCTTCTCCGCGTAGCGGGCCAGGAACAGTGGCTCGGCGATCAGCGGATTCCGCGGGATCGAGGCGTGGGGCCGGCGCAGTTCGTCCAGCGTGAGCGAGAGCGGCAGCTCGCCGGGGTTCCAGACCTCCAGCCGATCAGCGAAGAGCATCACCTGCACGCTGCTGACGAAGATGGTGGCCATGCTCACGATCCACCGGCCTCGAATCGGAAGATCCTATCCGCCCCCACGTTCAGGAAGACCGTGAGGTCGTACTCCTTGGGGCGGCGCTCGCGGCAGCCGCCGGGCGGCGCCTCGCGTGTGGCTCGCACGCCGCACCCGCGGGCGTCCGGGCCGAAGCGCAGCAGCCCGCACTCGATCGCCTCCTCGAAGGAGCGCCCGGAGATCTCGGGGTCATGGCGCTTCCGTCCCTGTCACAGCCGGACGTCGCAGACTGTCACAGCTCGGTGTCACAGCTTGTCACAGCGCTTTCCAGGGCCTCGTGAACGACTCGGCCATGCGGTAGTGGCGGGTTGGATCGGTCGGGCCGCTCCCCATCTCGACGAGCAAACCTTTTGCTACCAAGGCGTTGAGGTCCCTCTGCAGCGTGCGCCGGTTCGCGCCGGGGCAGAGGCCCTCGAACTCCTTGATCGTCAGCCGCCCCACTTCCATCGCCTGGCCGAGGGCGAGCGCCTGGCGATCGGAGAGCCGGTGCTCGCGCGCCAGGAGGTCCGCGCGGATCGTGCGCTCGCCCCGCGCCTTCACCTCGTCGAGCTGGTTCGCGACTCCTTCCGTGAAGTACTCGAGCCAGCCGGTCAGGTCCATGTCCCGCTCCCGCACGCTCTCTATCGCACGGTAGAAGGCCGGGCGGTCCCGGTCGAAGTACTCGCTGATCGTGAGGAGCCGCTTGAAGTCGTAGCCGGTCCGGTAGAGGCAGCGCGTCGCGAGCAGGCGCGAGGTGCTGCCGTTGCCGTCGAGGAAGGGATGGACGTGGACGAGCAGGAATTGCGCCGCGCCGCTCGCCAGCACGGCATGCATACGGTCGGAGCCGTTGTTGAGCCAGGCGACCAGATCCAACATGAGGAGCCACACGTCTTCAGCCGGCGGAGGCGTGTAGACCACCGCTCCCGTGCCCGAGTCGACCACGTAGACCTGCACGCTCCGGTACACGCACGGGGCAGCCGCGCCGCCGCGCACGCCTTCGACCAGCCGCTTGTAGATCTCGTAGATGGACCCCTCGGAGATCGCCTTCCAGACCCCCGTGAAGCCGGCGACCAGCTCGAACGCGCGCCGGTAGTTGAGGAGTTCCCGCACGTCGTCCGGGTCGGCGTCCGGAACGGTCTCGCCGGCGAGCAACCGCTCGGATTGTTCGAGCGTGAGCTGCGAGCCCTCGATGTGCGTCGAGTGGTGCGCCTCGAGCACCAGGGCCCGCTCCCTCATGCGCCTTATCCAGTCCTCCGACAGCGGCGCCGCATTCAGGAACCTGCGCGCTCGCTCGATCCGCGTGAGCGTCGCGGTGATCGGATTCGTGACCGTGAAACGCGGCGCGAAGCTCATGCGACCTCCTCACGCGCGTCGCCTGCGCCGAGCGCGGCCGCGAGGCCGTCGTCATACACCTCGCCGAACCGCGCCCGCGCGGCGCACCTCACCCAGTCGACGTCTGAGTCCTTGTGCACCGAGTACAACCTAACCCGCCGCGCGCTCATCGCCACGGTCCTCCCGGGTCCCAGTGGCGATCGAAGGCGAGTGCTCCGCAGGCCGCGTCCAGAGCTGGCTCGGCGAAGCGGCGGATGGCCGCGACCACATCAGAGAAACCGGTCTCGGCCACTCGAAGTACCCCCTTCCTCAGGAACGCCTGCCAGCGCGTCACGTGCAGCGGCGCGCGCGCGAAGCGGTCGCTCAGTCCCTCGGGCGGTTCGGTCGGAAGGACCGTCGCGCGCCGCGCGAAGGTGCGCCGGATCGACTCGGCGAGCAGCGATCCGTCGAACGGGAGCGAGCGCGGGAGCTGCAGGAGGTCGTAGTAGTCCTTCGCCCGGCTGTTCGCATCGCCCAGCACGACGATAGCCTCGAGCTTCTCGGCAACCGAGGTATAGGGCGTGTACGCGCGCACGCTGGCCATCGGCATGCCGAGAAGCCCGCCGGGCACGACCTCCACCGCCGGCGGATAGACCGCGTCCCCCAGGCCGACGTCCACCTGGTAGCGCAGCCGGGTCTTTCCGAGGCACGCATCGAACTTCGCGCGCAGGCCGAGAACTGCCGAGCCAACGCGAATCGCCTGAATCGCGATCGAACCGTCGTCGAAGGCGATCGCGTCGTCTTCGACATCGGCGCGCAGTATGTCCGCGATGGCCTCGCGCAGCGCGTCCGCGTCCATCTCGGCGGGACCCAGCAGGTCGACGTCGCGGGTGGGCCGCGCGTCCACGCCCAGCCACCCGCGCAGCAGCAGCGCTCCCTTGAGCACGAAGCGCTCGCGATGTCGCGAACGCCCCAGCCGATGCAGCAGGCGTTCGACGGCGTACAGCTCCAGCATCTCGGCGAAGGGTCGTCGGGACTTCTGCGCCGCGTTCTTCAGGCGCGCCTGGATCGAGTGGGCCAGACCGGTCGGCCAGGGCGGGGTCACAGCAGCGCTTCCAGATACGGACGCACCACCCGGGCGACGCGGCACGTGCCGGCCACGCTCAGGAACTGGGCGGGCGTGAACCGCCGCTCCTCGAGCCCCGTGCGCAGGGCCTCCACCGCGACTTCGATGCCAAGCCGGTTCCTGAGGCGGAAGCAGTCGGCCACGGTCTTGGCCGCGCCGTAGACCTTGAGCCTCACACCGTCGCGCTCGTGCGTCTCGATCCCTTCGGCGTACATCGCGCCGGAGAACCAGTGCACGCGCAGCGGCGGCCACTCCAGCCTGGGCCGGCTGGTTCCCTTGGGCAGCGCGATGCTCACCGCATGCGGGACCTCCGTGGTGAGGCCGTGGAAGTGGAGCGCCGAGACGACGGCGACCACGGCCTTCGGGATCCGCGCGGCTACGGTGGCGAGGTCCGGCTCGGCGAGCGGTGGGAGATCGGCCAGGCGGTAGACGCCGCGGCTCACGGCATCGAGGATCCCGCCGTCCCGCAGGGCGTAGAGGTCACGCGGGTGGATTCCGGCGCCCAGGACCTGGCCGGTTCGGAGCACACCTCCGGCCCGGCGGAACATCTCCAGCACCTTCGCCTCTCGTTTCATCCGGGTCATGGATAATAAGTACGTTACCTGCGAAGCTCGGTCAAGGTTTCTGTCCAAATGTGACCTTCACGACCCAGAAGGCCGGCGCCGCGGGAAGAGGTGCCGGCCGACGATCTGGAGGAAGACGACGCCGCCTCCCTCGCGCCCGGGCCCCGCCAAACCGAACTCCCGGCGCGGCGCACGTTCGTGGTTCATTCCCGGTTCATTCTTCCCTTCCTCTTTCCAGGAGCGCGGGTTATGGCGCATCAATCCCCGGTTCATTCCCTCCGCTCCTGGCTGAGGCCCGGCCCGGTAGGTTCCGAACGATGTAAAGCCCTCTGCTTACGGACGAGCGGCGCCGCAAGCGCGGGGAACCCGTCGTGGCGACCGAGCGGGAGCCAAAGAAGAACGTGGCAGCCGCGCCCCGCTCGAAGCGGCCGCTGCTGGGGAAGGACGAGATTGGCAAGCGAGCCAGCGGAGTGGTGAGCCGTGGCACGCTCCTGAAGAACGAGTTGCGGACGCCGGGAGCGAAGAAGGCCTTCGAGCTCACGACCGTGCCGGCCGCATCCAAGAAGAGGCCCTTGGCCGAAGCGGAGATGCCCTAGTTCGTCAGGCCTCCCGCGCCCGAAGTCTCGTAGGTGAGTCCGAAGACCGTATCCGTCAGCCAGCGGCGGAACGACTCGTTGTCCATGAACTGCTTGAACAGCTCGGTGTCGTCCTTCAGGACTGCCGTCATCACGCGGGCGAGCGCCTTGTCGTGCTCGATGCGGGCGTTCTGCTTGTCGGAGTTCCTCTTGGCATTCTGGTAGGCGGTGTCGGCCGCGACGCGGCTCGGAATCTCCTCGGTGATCAGCTTGTGCACGCGATCGGCGTCGGTCCAAGGGATGTTGCCGAACTGGTCGTTGAAGGTCTTGAGGATGTTCGAGAGGCGATCGAGCTCGGGCTCGGGTCGATGGCCGCCGCCTGCTGTCGGCACCGCCTCGATCTCTGCATCCGCGTCCGGGAGCTGGATCTTCACCGCCGCCTGCTTCTCGACGCGGTAGCTGTCCATGTCGATCGCTTCGAGGATGCCCTTGGAAAGGTCCTCTTCGACGGGCGCCGGCAGCTTGGGCACGAGGAACGCCAGGAAGATCGAGAGCTTCTCCCAGGCCGCGTTGGTGTACGGCAGGATCGAGGACAGGAAGCCGTAGGCCCGCAGGAAGGCCTTCGCCTTGCCCTTGAAGTCGACCTGGCCATCCTCGTCGAGCTGCTCGCGATAGGCGGCGACGGAAACATCGAGGATCGGGTCGAGTCGGTCGCGATCCGCGCCGCCGAGGTAGAGCGAAACCAGCTCTTCGATCTGGGCGCCCGCGTAGACCTGACAGCCGTCAAGGGCGGCCTTGAGATCGTGCAGCCTGTCCGGGTCGGTCTCTTCGGCGAGGATGGTGGTGCGGTAGTAGTCGCTGAACGCCTGCTGGATCGTGTCGGCGTCGTTCATGAAGTCGAGCACGAACACGTCGTGCTTCTGCGGGTGCGCGCGGTTCAGGCGCGAGAGCGTCTGCACCGCCTTGATGCCGGACAGGATCTTGTCCACGTACATGGTGTGCAGCAGCGGCTCGTCGTAGCCGGTCTGGAACTTGTCGGCGCAGATGAGGAAGCGGTACGGGTCTTCCTGCACCTTGTCGGCGATCTGGCTCGACGGGAAGCCGTTGAGGGAGGCCTCGGTCACCTTGACCCCGCCGTACTCGTGTTCGCCCGAGAAGGCGACGATGGCGCGGTGGGGGCTCTTGCGCTCCACCAGGTAGTCCCGGATCGCATGGTGGTACTGGATGGCGCGCTCGATGCCGCTCGTCACCACCATCGCGCGCGCCTGCCCGCCGACCTTGCGCAGCGCCAGCACCTGCTCGTGGAAGTGGTCGACCATGATCTCGGCCTTGAGGCGGATGG
This sequence comes from Planctomycetota bacterium, assembly GCA_016213895.1. GTDB lineage: Bacteria > Planctomycetota > B15-G4 > B15-G4 > JADJEK01 > JACQZJ01. The sequence goes on from JACQZJ010000123.1 coordinate 58,752, forward strand.
CGTGCTCGTGGCTCTCGACGTAGCGCCGCAGCTTCTTGCTCGCCCGCTTGGTATCGAACTCCGGGTCGCCCTCCACCGTCTTGACCAGCTTGTAGTAGCTCTCGACCGGCGTGTAGTGCCTGAGCACGTCCAGGATGAATCCCTCCTGGATCGCCTGCTTCATCGTGTAGCTGTGGAAGGGATGGTGCTTGACCGTGCCGTCCGCCTGCGGCTCCGGCGCGCCGAAGATCTCGAGGGTCTTGTTCTTGGGCGTCGCGGTGAAGGCGAAGTAGCTCGCGTTGGGCAAGAGCTTCTTGGCCTCCATCAGCCGGTTGATCTTGTCCTCGACGGTCTCGTCGTCTTCCTCGGCCCCGGCCGCCGAGAGCGCCATCGACAGCGCTGCGGAGGTGCGCCCGCCCTGGCTCGAGTGCGCCTCGTCGATGATGATGGCGAAGCGCCGCCCCCTGTGCTCGCTCCCGATCTCGTCGAGGATGAACGGGAACTTCTGCACCGTGGAGATGATGATCTTCTTGCCCTCGGCGATGAACTCGCGCAGGTCGCCGGAGCGATCGGCATGCCCCACGGTCGCGCTCACTTGAGCGAACTGCTTGATCGTGCGCCGGATCTGCTGGTCGAGGATGCGCCGGTCGGTGACGACGATGATCGAGTCGAAGACGACCGCACCGCTCTTCACCAGCCCGATCAGTTGATGGGCCAGCCAGGCGATCGAGTTCGACTTGCCGCTGCCCGCCGAGTGCTGGATCAGGTAGCGCCGCCCGGCGCCATGTCGAGCGGCATCGGTCAGGAGCTTGCGCACCACGTCGAGCTGGTGGAAGCGCGGCCAGATCTGCGCCGCCTTCTTCCTCCCTGTCTTCTCGTCCCGGGCTTCGACGACTTGCGCGTAGTTCTCGAGGATGTCGGTCAGGCCCTCGCGGGTGAGGATGCGCTTCCAGAGGTAGTCGGTCTTGAGACCGTTCGGGTTGGGCGGGTTGCCCGCGCCGTCGTTCCAGCCCAGGTTGAAGGGCAGGAACCACGACCCCTTCGCCTTGAGGTGCGTGCAGAACCGCACCTCGTGGTCATCCAAGGCGAGGTGGACCACGCAGCGGCCGAACTCGAAGAGCCTCTCGCGTGGGTCGCGGTCGCGCCGGTACTGCTGGACGGCGTCGTCCACGGTCTGCTTGGTGAGGCTGTTCTTGAGTTCGAAGGTGGCCACGGGCAAGCCGTTGATGAAGAGGGCCAAATCGAGCGCGAGCTGCGTCTCGTCGCGGCTGTAGCGGAGCTGGCGCGTCACGCTGAAGCGGTTGGCGGCATGGCGTTCCTCGGCCTTCGGGTTCCCCGAGGACGGCGTGCCGTAGAAGAGGTCGAGATGGTGCGGTCCGTGCTTGATCCCGTGGCGCAGGACGTCGATGGTTCCGCGCTTGGAGATCTCGCCCTGCAGGCGCGCGAGGAACTTGCGCCGGGCCGGGCCGTCGTGTCCCAGGTCGAGCGCTTCGCACGCCTCGGGTTGGGTTTCTCGCAGGAAGACCGTGAGCTGAACGAGGTCGACGCAGTACTCGCGGTCGTAGTCCGCCGGCGCGCCGCAGGTCCACCCTGCGCCGTAGACCGCCGGCCGCTCGGTGACCTCCCCCGCCGCGCCAGCGCCCGAGCCACCCGGATCGCAGGGCGAGCCGGTCAGCGCCGTGCAGATCAGGCGCTCGAGGCCGCGTTCGCTGGTGTCGGTAGTCATCGCCTGCTTCCCATCAACTACCCGTCAACTACACATCAACTGCAACGCCAGCTCCGAGAATGTGACGTACGCTCGCGGCGCGTCGGCCACCGAATCCGCTACCGCGAGGACACGCGTACCGGCGGCCATGCTCCGCCGCCACGACGCCGCCCGGACCTTCTGAAGCCGTCGCGATCGACTCAGACCTTGTCCAAGACGATCGCTCGCACCGCCGAACGCAGACAACATAACTGCTTGAAGAATTAGCGGTTCTGCTCCACGGCCAAGGTCCAGGCTTGTCTCGAATGCCGGATTCCTTGTCTCAATCATGGTGGCCTCCGGCGTCGCCTTCGCCGGTCTCTTCTCGGGCGGCCCAGCGCGGCTGCGACCGACTTCCCAGGTTGACGATCTTGCCGCCTCGACGAAGCTCTTGGAGGAGGTTCCGTACCTTCCGGCGCTTCTGCCCCTCCGTCAGGCGATCCGACAGCTTCGGAACGAGAGCCTGGTCGACATCCTTTCGTTCTACCGGCCCGTGCGTGCGCACCAGGGCCAGGATCAGGTCCAGGTAGTACTGCCTGTCGAAGCCCCGCTCCCGGATGTGCCGGCCGGCTTCGCCGGTCGCCCTGGCGATCGCCGCGGCCACGATCAGGTTCGGATACCGCCCCTCGACGAGACCGGCGGCCTTCAGGCGGCGGTGGTCCTCCCGAGCGATCGAGAGTCCCTTCTGCACCCGGTCGAGCAGCATGACCTGCCCGAGATCGAGATCGGTCCGTGCCATCAGGAGCTGCGTGTAGCGCTCGTCGAGGATCCGGCCCGTGAGGGTCACGGCCACGTGTCCCGGCTTGGTCAGGTCGTAGTCCGGCAGCGGGAACGAGCGCCGCCGCTGCGTCTCGAACATGCGCTTGATGCCGCCCCCCTGGGTCTCGATCAGGTTCAGCTCGACCATCGCAGCGGCCAGGAACGGGTTGCGGTAGATCGCCAGTGGAGCGTCCTGCCGGATCACGGTCTCGACGTCTCCGGGAAGGAAGTCGCCGGCGTTGGTCACCAGCACGCGGTCCGGGAACTCGACCACGACAACGCGCCCCTGCCGGCGATAGTCCTGGTGCGCGATGCTGTTGTGCAGCGCCTCGCGGATCACCCACGGGTCGTACTGCGTGATCTCCTGCGGGAAGAGCGTGCCGCGTGGCAGCACACGCACCATCAGGTTGCGCACGTGCTTCAGCAGGCGATCGCCGGCGACCAGGAACGGTGGATCGATGTGCTCGTGGTCAAGCTCCCGGTTCCCCGCGTCCTTCAGAATCCACGAAACCCGGGCCACCGCCGGCGAAAGTAGGGTCGTCGATTCGCCGCGCCCGAGCAGCAGGATCGCGGCGTTCGTGACCGCGCCCGCCTTCAAGACCCTGGCCTTGTTGAGGAAGGTGCGATCGTCCCACCCGGCGACCGCGTCTGCCTGAGTCGGATGCTTGACCGTGAACTCCTGGCGGGCCTTGGCCACGGCCTCGGGATCCAGGCTGTCCAGCGTCGCCCCTTCGCACAACTCCGCCGACCAGTCGGACCCGCGAGTCCAGAGAGCGCGCGTCTTCTCGGGGTGGTTCCGCAGCTCGGTCTTGCTGGTCCCCACGCGCACGTAGGCCGTGCCGTAGAAGCTCACCGGCTGGTCCTTGGCCGGACCTACCTCGAACACCACGATGCGACCCTCCGGATGCTCCACCACGCGGACGTTGAACCCCGGGTTGGGCTCAAGCCCCGCCCCGAGCCACGGCAGCAGGTCCTGGTTGCCTTTGGCCTTCACGCGGTAGGGATCGAATCGCGTGCCGGCGACGTCGTGGGTCTCGTCGTCGATCCCGAACACCAGGTAGCCCCGCGGCTGGTTCGCCAGGCAGGCCGAGTTCGCGAGGGCGGACAGGTACTCGCCGAGCAACTGCGCCTCGCAGCCGCTGCGCTTGAACTCGAACCACTCCGTCTCCGACGGCAGCGCCCGCAGCCGATCGATGAGCGCGACCTCCTCGCTGCTGCTCACGCCTCCGCCTCCTCGGGGACCAGCTCCATGTCCTCCGCCGCGGCCTCCTCGCCGTCTGGCGAGGCCTCTGCCTCTTCGACCGGCTTAGGCTCCTCGGCCTCATCCGGCAGCCGCGCCGCCGCCTCGCGCACGTCGAGCTTGCCGGTGACCACGTCCGCGATCAGGCGGGTGCGGTATTCGCGAAGCAACCCGATCTCGCGACGCGCACCCTCCACTGCACACTCGACCTGTCCGGCCAGCGCCGCCGTCGACCCCACAATCCGCGCCTGCTCCTGACCATCGGGCACGCCGAGTCGGAACGACCGGATCTGCTGCGGACTGACGTGGGGAACGCTGATCCCCGTGAAGATCGGAGCAAGGTAGTCCGAGAAGCACCTTCCCGCCAGGAGCAACATCAAGTAATCAGCCCGCAGGCCATCATGAGGCCGGATTCGCGCAACCCGCTGCAGAAGCAGCGCCGGCAGATCCGCCTCCTTCACACACGCAACCCTGATTCCGCTCCCGATAATCGGTCGATCCATGCCCAGGACGATATCGCCACGGAGCAGCTCGAAGGCCGAGTACTGCCACCGTTCGGAACTCGGCCAGCGGACGACGTCGTTCCACCGGATTGTGCCGGTGGAGACGTTGACGCCTCGCAGAAGCCGGACACCATCTTCATCTTGAACGAAACCCTCGCTCTTGAATGGAAAGCCCGTCGCCAACTGGATCAGGCCACCAAGACACGAAACCTCCCAATGCTCCGGCACGTCCCCCAGCCACTCGACGCCGGAGGCCTTGAGGCGCACGTTCGGGTCGAGGCCGCGGGTGACGGCGCGGTGGATGATGGCCTGCTTCTGCTCCTCCAGCAGCTTGATCAGCTTCTGCTTGGCGCGGATGTAGCGCTGGATCCGCCGGTCCACGTGGTCGAGGAAGCGAACGATGGCGGCTTGTTCGGGGAGGGGTGGGAGGCACGAATAGATCATCTTGAAGTGCTCGGGCCGCAGGCTCCACATGTCCGAGGTGATCCCGTAGGACCATCGCTCGGCCTCTTTGGCGAAGGCCGGGGTCCGTAGCAGGTAGTGCAGGTAGCGGGGAGCTGCAGCTTCGCGCGGACGCTGCACGACGTAGGCCGGGCTGACGATTCCCTCGTACTCGGAAACCCCGACCGCACCCTGCCATGCGCGCATCTTGTTGTAGGCGATGTCACCGCGGCGGACGAGCTTGTAGGGCGACTTGTCCAGCTTGGAGCTGTCCTTCTTCGAGCTGTCTTCTAGCAACGCCTGTTGTCGAATCACACCCTTGGTGATCGTCACCGAAAGCATGTCCGCGTCTGGGCGATCGCGCTCCTTGACCTCATCGAAGATCGCACGATTCGGCAGGACACCCCAATGCTCCGGCACCTCCCCCAGCCACGGCACGCCGGAGTCCTTCATCGCGGGATAGGGCTTGAGGTCTTCGATCATGCCTCCGCGTCCGCGTTGCCCATCTGCTTCTCGAAGGCCTGGCGCACGAGGCCCATGACGTAGGGCAGTTCGTCGGGCTTGCTCATGGCCACCTCCACGTCGCCGTTACCCCAGCGGCCGCGATTGGTCACGTCCGTGGCCAGGCCCCTGGGATCGTGCAGCTCCTGGAAGTGCAGGTTCAGCGTGAGACGCAGGCGGCTCTTCTGCGGCACCACGTCCACGAAGTTGGTCTCGGCCTTGTAGGCGACGTAGAGCTTGAGGATGTCTTCGGTGACGCAGGGGTCGAGCGCCAGGACCTCCTTCCGAAACAACTCGAAGAGCGGTCGCATGGGACTGCTCTCGGCCAGGTAGATGTGGTCTTCGATGGTGTAGCCGGCGGGCCGGTCGGCCTTCCGCCGGTATGCCTCGATCACCTCGGCCGGCAGCGCGGGTGGCGCCCAGACGCTTGCGGCCTGCTCGGCAAGCCGCTTCGCGCGCGTCTGGATGGCGGCCTCGTCCCAGGTGTCGAGTGCACCGAGCCCCTCGTTGAGGCGCAGCGGACTCTGCTTGAAGCCGCCCGACATGTCGCGCTTCTCGGCGAAGGGCCGGTCGCTGTACTCGGCGTTGTAGCCGGTGAGCGTCAGGTTGCCGAGGGTGTGCAGCCACCTCTCCTGCACACGCTGCCACTCTTGACCGAGCGCCTCGCGCCACTCCCTGGAGAGACTCTCGTTCTGCGGCAGGATGTGCTCGATGGTGTACTCGTCCACCGGCACGCGCTCCTTGCGGCCGTGGTTTTCGAGGCGCCGCAGCCAGTAGCTCCGGCGCGGGAAGTTGTAGAGGTCGCGCGCGCTCAGCTCGCGCTTGAACTCCTCGTCGCTCGGGAAGCGCCGGTAGGACGGCAGGGTCAGCAGATGCGCCTGGATGCTCTCGAAGTAGCGGCTCTTGTCGAGCGCGCGACCGAATGTGGCGAAGGTCTTGTTGAGCGAGTTGGTGGGGATGGCGCACACCGCCCTGCGGAACACGTAGGCCTCAGCCAGCCGCACGGCCTTGACGAAGTCGTCCTTCAGAAGGCGGCCCTGCACGTAGTCCCGGTACAGCTCCAGAAGGAAGGGGAACGCCACGTCCACCTTCATCTCGCGCAGGTCCCGGAAAGCCGCCGCCAGATCCCTGTCGGACTCCGTGTCGAGCGCCATCGCACAGTAGTGGCCGGCGTAGGCGTGGATGTCGGCGACCAGAGAGTCGACGCCAGCCGCCACCACCTCGGGGGAGCGCGCGTGGATCTTGAAGGCCTCGTAGACGGCACGGACGTTGGGGATCTCTCCAGTCTTGAGCGTCAAGTAGTGGCGCATGAAGCCGTCGAAGTGCGTGCCGTAGGCCTCCTGGCCGAAATCGACCTCCATCGGCCGCCAGTGCTCCTCGTAGAGCCGCGTCTGCTGGCCGGGCTCCAGGCCCATCAGGATGAAGTTCCGAATCAGGTCGGCCTGGCTCAGCTCGCGGCCGGTGGAGTTCATGCTCTCGAAGATGAGCTGTGGGTTGTCCTGGTCGCGGCTGAGCGCGATGTCCACGATGACGAGCTTCGCGAGCCCCTGGCACACCGGCCTGAGATCCTGCCCGAGAGCGCGAACGTGCTCCTGGAAGTAGGCGAAGTTCTGGTTGATGCGCAGCGACGGCTCGGATGGTTCCGGCTTCTGCTGCACCAAGGCGAGCAGGCTCTGCTTGTCCGTCTGCGTGAGCAGCAGCTTGAAGCCGCGCTCGCCGTCCTCCAGCGGGTTCAGGAGGTAGTAGCTGCGCAGCTTCTTGGCCGAGAAGCCGTCGACGGGCTCCCCCTCCCCCACGTGCCGCGCGAGCGCCTCGAGGATGAGCATCACGGTCGTCAGGCGCTGCTGGCCGTCGATGACGAGCAGCTTCGACTGGCTGGAGACCTGGTAGAGCCCCTTCTCGATGTAGACGATGGAGCCCACGAAGTGCGCCGCGATGGCGTCGCTCTTGCCCGTGCGCAGGATGTCTTCCCAGAGCTGGCGGCACTCGCGCTCGGTCCAACTGTAGGTGCGCTGGTAGATCGGGATGGCGAACTGCGGCGACTTCTTGAGGAACTCGAGGAACTTGGCTTCGTTGGCCTTCATGACGCGCCCCCTCCGATGATCTCGCCGAGCAGTCCCTCGGTCTCCTTCTCCAGCGCCAGGATGTCGGCGCGGATCGCCTCCAGAGTGCGCAGCGGCTGCGGCTTGTAGAAGTAGCGGGTGAAGCTGACCTCGTAGCCGATCTTGACGCCGTCCGGGACGTACCAGGCGTCGGCGGCGTGGGGCAGCACCTCGCGGCGCAAGAAGGCCTCGATGCCGCCCTCTTCCAACAGGGGCACCTGCTCGGTGTCCCGAAGCTCGGGGTCGGGCTCGTACTCGACCACGGCCGGCTTGCCCGCGAGGGTGACCGCGAAGAGTCCGCGGAGCGGGTCAGCGGCCGTCCCTCTCTTGTGGACCCTCGTAATCACCGGCGATGCGTCGTCCGCCCGCTCGGCCGTCTCCTTGAGCGCCTTGATCTCCTTGGCCGCGTACGCGCGATCGGGGTCGATGCCCTTCAGGCGCAGCGGCCGCTCGACGGTCACCTTCCAGTAGCCGAACGCGGCGTTCGGGAAGATCTTCGACCGCTCGGACTCCTGGAAGGCGAGGAAGGTCTCGCAGATCCGCTCGATGTCCTCGTCCGACAGTTCGCAGTTCTTCTTGCCGAGGTTTTTGCGCAGGGGCCTGTACCACTGCGTGGCGTCGATGAGCTGCACGCGGCCCGCACGGTGCTGAGGCTTTCGGTTGCCCAGCACCCAGATGTAGGTCGCGTTGCCGGTGTTGTAGAACATGTTGAGCGGCAACGCGACGATGGCCTCGAGCCAGTCATTCTCGATGATCCAGCGCCGAATGTTGCTCTCGCCTTGGCCGGCGTCCCCGGTGAAAAGCGAGCTGCCGTTGTGCACTTCGGCGATGCGGCTGCCGAGCTTCGTGCCCGACTTCATCTTCGAGAGCATGTTGGCCAGGAAGAGCATCTGCCCGTCGCTCGAGCGCGTCACCAGCGAGTACTCGGAGTCGGCCGCGTGTTCGATGACGAAGCGCGGGTCCTTGATCTCGCCCTTGCCGCCCATGCGCTCGAGGTCGCTCTTCCAGCTCTTGCCGTACGGCGGATTGCTGAGCATGAAGTCGAACTCGCGCGAGGGAAACGCGTCGTTGGCGAGCGTCGAGTGCTCCGGCCCGCCGACGATGTTGTCCGCTGCGTCGCCCTCGCCCTTCAGCAGGAGGTCCGCCTTGCAGATGGCGTAGGTCTCGGCGTTGATCTCCTGGCCGTAGAGGTGAGTCGCGACCTGCTTGCCGTGCGCCGCGGCGACTTCCCGCAGGGTCCCCTCGGCGACGGTCAGCATGCCGCCCGTCCCGCAGGCGCCGTCGTACAGGAGGTACGTGCCCGAGTCGATCTCGTCCGCCACGGGCAGGAAGATCAGCTTCGCCATGACCTTCACGGCGTCGCGCGGCGTCCAGTGCTCGCCCGCCTCCTCGTTGTTCTCCTCGTTGAAACGCCGGACGAGCTCCTCGAACACGGTGCCCATGCCGTGGTTGTCGAGACCGGGGTGCCTCAGCGAGCCGTCGCCGTTCAAGACCGGATTCGGGCTGAGGTTGATGTCCGGCGAGAGCAGCTTGCCGATCAGCGTGCCCAGCGCGTCGGCCTTGGAGAGCCGCGGGATCTGATTGCGGAACTCGAACTTCTCCAGGATGTCCTGAACGTTGGGTGAGAACCCGTCCAGATAGGCCTCGAAGTCAGCCTTGAGCTGCTGCTGGCTGGCGCGCGCCTTGAGATCGCGCAGCGTGAACTCGGAGGTGTTGTAGAACGCCTGCACCGCCGCCCCCCGCAGGGCCTGGTCCTGATGGACGATCCCAGCCTTGTCGAGCGAGGCCTTCATTTCGAGAACGGCCCGCTTGCTCGACTCCAGCACCGCGTCCAGGCGCCGCAGCACGGTCATCGGCAGGATGACGTCCCGGTACTTGCCGCGCACGTACAGGTCCCGCAGGACATCGTCCGCGATGCCCCAGATGAAGTTCGCGACCCAGTTCAGTTGCCCCTGTTCCATGTCACTCCGCGTTCATCGGGAGGCCTAACGCTCGGCATCAGCGCCGGCGAGCCTTGCGAGCCGCCGGCGGCATGCTCTTGTTCGGCGCGTCCGTGGGCCCGGTGGGCTCCCTCAATACCGTCTGCGCTCCAGACCACCGCCGCGGTGCCGGAGTGCCGTAGAGCATGCCTTCCACGCTGATATCCTCATCCACGTCCGGCCAGTGGATTCCCTGCCCGGTTCCGATGATCCGGAACTTCGCGCGCTGCGCCGGCCTCGCCTCTGAAAGACGCCATGACCATGCCAGCGGCACGCCTATGACCCGGCCGTCGACCAGGCGGGCGATGATCTGGTCCCGTGTGACACGCACCTCCTGAATCCGTGGGTCGCTACTTGCCGCAGTGCTCACGCCATGCCCCCTCTTTCTGCTGCATGCCTGCGACTGCGGCTTCCAGCTCGCGCAGCGTCTCCGGATGGGTGCGGCGCCGCGCCAACTCCGCCCTGACCTCGGTCACATGGTCCGCCTTCTTGGCCCCGCACGCTCCAGCACGCGCAGCGCCGGTGCATCCGTGCGCAGCGGATCACGATGTCTCCTCCCGGCCCTCATGCGGCGACGGCTTCGCCCAGATGGTGAGGCGCAGTTCCTCGCCGAACGGCTCGTACACGGGCCGGCGGCCCGCGTGCGCCTCGCTCCCTTCCAGGATGCGGCGTACTCCCTCCCCGCGGGACTCGAGAAACGCCCTGCCCGTGCGCAGGCTTCTCATGCGCGAGAGGAAGCTCACCAGGAGCTGGTTCTGCGTGAACACGCGGAAGGGCATGGTCTCGATGGTGAGGGTGTTCGGCAGCGCACCCGGGCTGTAGAGCTCCAGCCGATCGGCGAACAGGCACAGCCGGATCTTCGCGCCCGCCATCGAGTAGTCGCGGTGTGCGACCGCGTTCACGATCGCTTCGTGGACGGCATCGAGGTCGTACTGGGGGAAGTCCTCGCGGCCCGCGTACTTGCGCGTGGGCTTCAACATGAAGCGAGCGACGAACGCCGTGGCGTCGTCGATCTGGGCATCGACCCGGCCCTCGAGCTGCGCCTCGTGCACCAGGTCGTCGGACGTGAGATCGCGGCCACGATAGACCGCTGCCTCGACATACGCCGCTGGCAGGTGGACTCTCGGCGCCTTGCCGAACGCCAGCAGGCCAGCGACCGTGGGGCGCAGCACGCCGTCGTCGTCGCCCGTCGCGACGACGCGCGTGTTCCGCAGCAGGTCGGCCCACGGTATCGCCCTCGCCCCGTCAGCGAAGAAGCTCTCGAGCCGCGCGCGGTCCAGGTCGTCCTGCGTGGCCGCAGGCACGCGTTGCTCGTCGAAGACGAACGCGCGGCCGCGCTCCTGGAAGAGCCGCGCCAGCGCCGCCCCTTTCAAGAGCTGCTTGGTCGACCCGACGCGCACGTGATGGCGCCCCGCACTGGTGCCATGCACGTACAGGCCTCGGCGAATCTCGACCAGGAGCACCACGACCTCGGGACCATCGGGTCCTGGCAGACGTACTCTTCGGAGGATCGGACGGATCGGCGGGTCGCAGTTGTTGCTTGCGACGTTGATCACCCAGGTCTCGACGTCGGCGACGCGCGCGCCGGGAAGCCCACGGACGGCGCCCGTATCATCCACGCCAAGGAAGATCACCCCTCCCTCGGCGTTGGCGAAGGCGACCATCTCGCCGGCCATGTCTTCCGTGTTGGGAGAGCGGACGCCGCGATTCCCGAGCAGGACTTGCATGAACTCGGCCCGGCCATCCTCCCCGGCTTCGAGCTGCCTGCGGATCTCGTCAAGCGTGTCGAAGATCGTCGCCGGCATGGCAATCCCCAGGGTCAACGCGAGTTTATCGACGAGAAGCGAGACGAACAACCGTTGCGGCCCCGCTCACGCCGGCGCGAAGGTCTCGAGGATGCGGTCGATGACGTGCGGCGGGAAGACGCCGCCCTCCTCGAAGACCGCGCGCTTGGCGCGGAGGGAGGAGGCGATCTCGGGCATGCTCGAGGGGACACGCGCGGCCGCGTCGCGGCGCTTGCCCGGAGAGGCGGCGAGGGTGCGCTCGAGCAGGCTGTCGAGATCCGGGAGCGAGCGGCCGAAGAGCATAGCCTGGGCCACGGCCGCGAGCAGCAGGTGGGAGTGGGCCGATCCATCCGGCAGGCGGAACTCGACGGTCGGCGGCGAGACCGGCTCGCCGTGCTCGTCGCGCGCCACCACCGGCAGGCGCACCAGCGCCTTCCTGTCGAATTCGCCCCAACACACCGAGTTCGGCGCCTCCTTGGCCTGCGAAAGCCTGAGGAACGACCCCTCGCTGCGGTTGCCGAAGGCCATGAGCGCGTCGCCGAGCGACACCAATCCGCCGATCAGCCAGCGCGCCGGCTCGTGCAGCTCGCCCGAAGGAGCGCGGCCCCCGAGGTGCTCGCCGTTTTGCATGGGCGAGAAGTGGAAGTGCATGCCGCTCCCCGCGTGCCCCTTGCGGATGATCGGGTCGAAGCTGCTGAGCATGCCCTTGCTGTGCGCCAGGTTCCGGAGGACCCACTGCGTCTGCGCGATGGCCTCGGCCGCCTCGGGCAGCGGCGACAGGCTCAGCTCGATCTCGTGCTGCTCCCAGATGCGGTCGTCGTCCTTGCTCGCCTCGATGTAGCCCACTTCGCTGTGGCCGTACTTCATGGGCACGCCCATGCCGCCGAGGATCGCCATGGCCTCGCGCCGCAGCGCCTCGCCGAAGACGAACGGCGCCGTGGCGTGGTAGCCGCGGTCATCCGCGCCGTAGATGTCGCTCTCCTGCTTGTGCTTGGCGAGGAAGTACTCCAGCTCCCCGAGGGCGGCGAGCTCGAGGCCGGTCTCGCGGCGCACGCGCTCGAAGGCGCGCCGCACGATCGTGTCCGGCGACTCCGGCAGCGGCTGGTTGTCGCGGCCGGCGTGCGAGCACATCACCGCCAGGCCAGGGAGCGGCGAGAAGGGATCGAGGAAGGCGCTCGCCAGGCGCGGCCGCAGGAGGATGTCGGACGCCTCGCTCTGGATGCCCATGCCGCGGAACACGCTCGAGCCGTCGGCGCGCTCCCCGCCGCGCAGGATGTCCGCGAGGTGGCGCCGGCTCCGCGGCGCGAAGTCGAGCGTCTTGAGCCAGCCGTCTCCGCCCACGTGCATGAGGCTGAGGAGCCGGATCCCGCGGTCGCTGACCACGGCGATCAGGTCGTCCACGGTCCACTCGGAGGAGGGCTTCCCGATCAAGCGCTCGAGCTGATCGGCCGGGAGGAAGGCTCTGGCGTTTTGCTGCATGGGCCGCTCGTTGGAGGCGCGGAGTATAGCACGCTGCCTCCCGGGAAGGCCGGCGGCGCGCGCGGCGCTATAGTGGAGCCGCGCGCGACAGCGGCGATTTTTCGCGGAGCGCGGAGGCGAGAAAGGCGCTTGAGTCGGCGGAGGACACGCATGGATGGCGCCGAACCCGACCGGGAGGACGACCTCATCGCCCGCGCCAGGCTGCGCGACGATGCCGCCCTCTCCCGCCTGATGGAGGCTCACAAGGACCGCCTGCTGGAGTCGATCCGCGCGGAACTCGGCGAGCGCGTGCGCCTGCGCCTCGAGTCCCAGGACGTCATGCAGCAGGTCTACCTCGACGCCCTGGCCAGCATCGACCAGTTCGTGGAGCGCGGCGACGACGCCTTCTTCCGCTGGCTGCGCCGCATCGCCGTGAACCGCATCTGCGACGCGGGCCGCCGCGCCTTCCAGACGGAGAAGCGCGGCAAGGAGGTGCGCGCGGCGGACGTGCCGCTCGACGCGTCCATCGAGCACCTCTTCGACGAGCTGGCCGGCTCGCTCACCAGTCCGAGCGGAGCGGCCGACCGCGCCGACCGCATCCGCCTGCTGCGCGGGGCCCTCGACCAGCTCGGCGAGGATCAGCACGAGGTCATCCGCCTGCGCTACCTCTGCCAGCTCAGCGTGCCCGAGACCGCGGCCAAGATGGACCGCTCCGAGCGGGCGATCCGCAGCCTGTGCGTGCGCGCCCTGATCCGCCTGCGCGAGATCCTCGGCGACGCGCTTTAGCCCCGCGCCTACTGGAAGGTGAGCGCGAGCGGCACGGTCGTGCCGAGCGGCCGGAAGTTCGCCGCGAACAGGGCGGCCTGCACCTGCACCGTTCCGCTCCAGCCCGGGTTGACTGCGGGCAGGTTGAGGCTCCCGGCCGAGTCGAGGTAGAGCGGACCGGCCACCAGCAGCGAAGCCGGATCGAGCGCGCAGAAGAACGGCACGTCGTCCGCCCACACCGCGTACTCGGGGGAGTAGGGCAGCGCCGCGGCGAAGAGGAAGGCGACGCCGCTCGGCGGTCCTTGATCCAGGTCGAGGCTGAACGGGCCGGCGGGAATGGGACTGGCCGGCGTGCTGGAGAGCGCCAGGCGGGCGGGCCGCACCACGTTGACCTCGGTCTGGGAGACCCAGTCGCTGTACACCGCGGCGATCGCGCCGCCCTGCTCCGGCTGGAAGGCGCCGAAGACCGCGCCGCCCTGTCCCGGGTCGAGGACGGCGAGGCAGGTGACGCCGCCCGGAGAGGCGGCGCTCGCCACGCTCTCGCGCAGCTGCCCGTACGCGTCGTACGCCTGGAGCGTGCCCGCGACCGCGTCCGCGACCAGCAGGTCGCCCTGGTTGTCGATGACCAGGCCGTACACGTTCCCCAGGCCGCTCGCGCGCACCTGCGCGTCCGCCTCGGTGAGGTGCGACGGGCCGACGGCCGAAGCGAGCTGCTCCGGCGTCCAGCAGATGACCCGCCCCAGGCCGGGCGCGTCGGACGCGCCGTAGCAGAGCCGGCCCGCGGCATCGAGCGCCAGCGGGCCGGACGCGCCCGCGACCACGGCGATCAAGTCGGTCGTTTGGCCGGCCACGTCGAGCAGCACGATCTCGGTCGAGGTCCAGAAGGCGTCGGCGTGCGACACGTACGCCAGGCCGGGCGCGGCGAAGACGCAGTCGTAGTTGAAGAGGATGCTGGCGCTGGCTTGCGGCGTGCTGCCGTCCAGCGGCACCTGCCAGACGTTCTGGTTCGAGGACTCGCCGAAAAGCAAGAAGGCGCCCGCGGGGTCCACCTCCACGAACGAGCCGTACACGAAGCCGGGCGGCGTGAAGAGCACGCGCACCACGGCGCCCGAGGAGGGGTCCATCTCGACGACCGACGTGCCGTCGAACAGGGCCAGGTTGCCGTTCGGCAGGGCGTCGAGGCCGCCGGCGAACGCGCCGGGGGCCAGCGGCAGCGCGTGGTTCTGGAAGCCGCGGGAGGGGGAAAGCTGGGCCGAAACGCCGGGGGAGAAGATGGCGGCGAGCGCCGCCGCGACGAGGAGGGAACGCATCGGGAAAGCTCCGATGGAGCGGAGTCGATCCGGCGGGCGCTGCTCCGCGTGCGCCTCGACCGGGACCCGTGTTCACGACGCGAAAGGGGACTCCGCAACCGGACGCCTTGCGCGAGCGTGATCGCAGGTCGGCTCCCGGGGCAGGTCTCCTGACTCGCGGGTCCTCGCAGGATCCGACGCCTTCCCAGGAAGCCGAGGCTTCCCAGTGGCATGATCGCGGATCCGGCTCGCCGCTCACAGTGGCGCGACCGTGTGGGACTTTCACCCACTTCCCTCGTGGCCCCCGCGCCACGAGCGCGGAAGACCCCAGGACATGAAGCAAGGTAACGCGGCGAGAGGGCGTGTCAAGCCCGCGCCGCGCGCGGGAACGGCGTAGAGTGTCCTCGTGCCGCGAGCGAGGCCCAGGTCCCGCCCGGGCCGCGCGCGCGAGCTGCTGGAGAGGTGGGGCGAGCTGGAGCCGTGGCCCGAGACGCGCCAGGTGCTGCGCGCGCTCCTCCGGCGGCGCCGGGGCTCTCTCGCGCGGAGTCGCCGCGTTTAGTTGCGGCGCCGCCGCGATGTGAGCCCCGGATGAGCCTCTCCTGCGGAGAGGCTCAAAGCGCGCCGTCGATGATCGTCAGCACCGAGGAGCCGCCCAGCACTCCGAAGCCCGAGGCGCCGGGCACGGCGACCTGGACATGGACGTTCACCGCCTTGATTCCGGGCGGCAGCGCGGTTGCAGGAATCGGCACCGCGATGAAGACGCTCCCGCCGGGCGGAATGGCGAGGAACGGCGTGCAGAGCAGAGGGGAGCCGGGAACAACGGTCCCGGCGAGCCCCTGGGAATACGTCACGTCCGGGGCGAGCGAGTACAGGAGGAACGTCGGCTCACCGACGCTGCCGGTGACCTGCGGGCCGGCGAACACGCCCTCGCGGACCGGCGAGTCGATGAACAGCGTGCGGATCGGCTCGGCCAGAGTCGTCAGCGAACCAGACTGGATGTCTGTTGGCGGGACCGGCGAGCCGCCTCCCGAGCACGGCGGCGGAACGGTCCCTCCCGGCCCTCCGAGCAGCACGGAGTCCCGCACCACCGCGAGCGCGTTGACCCCGCTCACGCGTAGTCCCGGTCCGCCGCCGGCCGCCGGGTGGCACGCGGCGTCGCCGGCGGCGGCCGCGGCCACCGCGTCCGCTGCCTGCAGGAAGTCGGACCCCGGCCCCCCTGCCGCGTCGACGACGAACACCTGGTTCTGGGCGGACGCGCTCGAGAGGACCGCGGTGACCATCCACGCCAGGGCAACCGAGCGCGCGCGCTTCATGGCAGTTCCTCGCATCGCCTGGGCTTGCTGGTTCCAGGATGCCGGCGGGCGGGGAGGAAGGGGTGGAGCGCCCGTCCCCGGATGCTCCAGCGGCTGCATCGCCCATCTGGCACGCGCAACGGATTTGACTCCCCGCGCGACTCACGGAATGATGAGCGAATACCGATGAACGAGGAGAAGGGGTGGCGCTCGCCACCCTCTGGACTCGCCAGGAAACGGCGGCTGGTCGAGGTGCCCCGAAGTGCCCGAAGTGGCGTCGATCCCAGAACTGCGGCGCATCTGCCAGGACCCCGTGCGGGAGCGCAACGATCTCGCCGGCGCGATCTACGGCTCGCGGATCTCCATCGTCGTCACCGCGCTCTTCCTCAGGCTCGGCCTGGGCGCGAACTCCGCCTCCAGGCTCATGCTCCTTTCCGGCTCCGGGGGATCGCTGCTGCTCCTCTTGCCGGGCTGGTGGCGGGTCGCCGGCCTGGTGCTCGTGATGGTCTCCTACATCTTCGACTGCGTGGACGGGGAGATCGCCCGCTACCACAAGATCGACTCCTACCGCTGGGCCGCCTTCGACTACGTCCATCACATGATCGTGAAGGGGCTCGCCTTCCTCTGCCTGGGGATCGGCCTCTACCTCGAGTACGGCACGGTGTGGGCCATGGCGGCCGGCGGCCTGTGCTCGGTGCTCTGGCTCGTGCTGATGGCGATCCGCGACCTCGCCCCGGCGCTCTTCACCAAGAAGATCGTGCTCGACGACCGGCGCGCGCTGAATCCCGCCTACCTGCGGCTCGTCGAGAACCTGCGCCGCCTGCCGGACGCGCCGGCCGCGAACGCTCAGGCGGACGCCGCCCCACCCGGCCCGGAATACGGCCTGCGGCCCTGGGTGGTGCGCACCTTCCTGGTTTCCTTCGATCTCGTGGTGCCGCTCTTCCTCGCGGCCGCGCTCTTCGACCGGCTGGCCGGCCCGTTCCACCTGGCCGGCGCCTTCCTCACGCCGGTCATCGTGCTGATCTACGCCTACGCGGTCTTCCTGCCGCTGCACGCCGTGGACCTGCTGCTTTGCGCCATGACGCGCGGCGGCCTGCGCGACGAGCTGTACGACCTGGCGCGCCGCATCGAGAGCTTCAAGAAGCGCTGAGAAGGGGGTTGACCGTTGGAGGGGACGCGAGCGCGAGGACCATCCGCCAGTTGCGTTGCCACGGCGATGCAGCCGACGGAGCGCCTGCCAAGCGAGCAGTCCGCGGCTGATCGCCAAGACCTGCTTCACATTGCGGGAAGCACCCGACGTGAATCCCCCTGCGAAGCCCATCGGCCGCGAACCGCTGATTCCATCACGAAGCGCGGCCGGCGTGCCGGAAGCTCGCTTGGTGCAAGGGGTCGTTGAGGTAGAAGAATGCCCGTGGCCCCGGAACGAACGCCCGCTTCCGCGCCCCGCGAGCAGCCGCCGCGGCTGATCGTGCTCATCGCCGTCGAGGAGGAGTTCGACTGGCGCGCGGGCTTCCAGCGCTCGGCCACGGCCGTGACCCACCTCGCCGACCTGGAGAAGAGCCTCTCCCTCTTCGAGTCGCGCGGCGTCAAGCCCACCGGCCTGCTGACCTATCCCGTGGTCGAGGCCGCGGGTTCGTCCGGCCCGCTGCACGAGATCGCGAGAAGCGGCCGCATGGACCTCGGCGCGCACCTCCACCCCTGGGTGACGCCGCCCTTCACCGAGGAGCTGAGCCGCGGGAACTCGTTTCCCGGCAACCTGCCTGCGGCGCTCGAGGAGGCCAAGGTGGCGGCGATCCGCGCCAGGATCGAGGAATCCCTGGGGTTGCGGCCGCGCATCTACCAGGCCGGCCGCTACGGTCTTGGCCCGAACACGTACTCGATCCTGGTACGGCACGGCTTCCTGGTGAGCATGAGCGCGAGCCCGCCCTTCGACTTCCGCGCCGAGGGAGGGCCAGACTTCTCCGCGGCGCAGGCCACGCCGTCCTGGGTTGGCCCCGAGAAGACCCTGCTCGAGCTGCCGGTCACGGGCGGATTCGTGGGCCGGGCCGGCCGCGGCGCCGCCGCCCTCTACCGCCTGGCCAAGGCGCGCCGCTGGCGCTTCGCCAGGCTGCCCGCGCTCTTCGCGCGCGCCGGCCTGGTCGAGCGCATGCGCCTCTCCCCAGAGGGCCACTCGGCCGAGGACCTGCGGCGCCTGACGCTCGCTTTGCGCGCGCGGGGGGTGGACGTCTTCACCCTGTCGTTCCACTCGCCAAGCCTCAAGCCCGGGTGCACGTCCTACGTCCGCAGCGCAGCAGAGCTGGCGCGCTTCCTCGACCGCTGCCGGGCCTATCTCGACTTCTTCCTCGGTGACCTCGGGGGGCTGCCCGCCGCGCCGCTCGATCTGCGCGCGCGCCTGCTCGGGGACGGCCCGGCGCAGGGTGCGGCGCCGGAGACGCGGATCGCGCGATGAAGGTCGTCGGCATCTCGCCTCTCGACAAGGACGCGACCGTCTCCCTGGTCGAGGACGGCCGCATCCTGTTCGCCGCGGGCGAGGAGCGCTTCAGCCGGGTGAAGCAGCACGCCGGCTTCCCGTACCGCGCCCTGCGGGCCGCGCTCGCGGCCGCCGGCGCCGCGCCCGGCGACGTCGACCTGGTCGTCTATCCCTTCCTCGACTGGGAATCCGAGACCAGGCTGATGCGCGGCGCGTTCCAGCAGGAGGCGGAGTACCACCGCGAACGCCCCACGCCCTCGCCGCGCCGCGCCCTGCGCGCCGCCCGGGCACGGAAGACGCCGGAACGCAGCGCCGTCCACGGCTTGCGCGAGCCCGACCAGCGCATGGAAAAGGGGCCGCTGCGCGAGTTGGCCTATCGCCTGCTCGGAGTCTCGCCCTTCTCCCAGACGGCGGCGCTTCTGCTCTCACGCGCCTGGATGGAGCGCGCCTCAAGGGAGCACCGGCGCTGGCAGAACGAACTCGAGCGCGGCCTCTGGTACTCCGGCTTCCGCGCGCGGCTCCTGCGCGCCGAGCACCACCTCGCGCACGCCGCCAACGCCTACCTCGCGAGCGGCCTGGAGCGCGCGCTGGTCGTGACGCTCGACGGCTACGGCAGCGGCCTTTCCGGCTCGGTCAGCCTCGGCGAAGGGGGCGTGCTCCGGCGCCTGCATGACCTGCGCTTCCCCTACTCGCTCGGCACCTTCTACGAGATGGTGACCTCGTCGCTCGGATTCCATCCGGACCGGCACGCCGGCAAGATCGTCGGCCTGGCGGCGTACGGCGATCCGGAGGCGCTGGCGCAGGTCCTGCTCGAGCGCTTCGACCTCAGCGCGGGCGACCTCTGCATCCACCAGAACCTCAACATCTTCTTCTCGCGCTACCTGGCCGGCCGCTTCCCCATGGTGGACGTGGCCGCCGCGTGGCAGCGCGTGCTCGAGATCGCCGCGTGCTCCGTCGTCAGGCACTGGCTGAAGGAGACCGGCGCGAGCGCGGTGGTTCTCTCGGGCGGCGTCGTCGCCAACGTCAAGATGAACCAGCGCATCCACGAGATCGAAGGAGTCGAGCAGGTCTTCATCTACCCCAACATGGGCGACGGCGGCTGCGGCACGGGCCTGGCGCTCTTCGAGTCCTGGCCGGGAGGCGTCGGCGAGCCGCTCGGCCCGGTCTACTTCGGCCCGGAGTTCGGCCGCGGCGAGATGCGCGCGGCGCTCGAAGAAAAGGGCCTGCGCTGCTGCGAGCCGCCCCACATGCCGTCCGAGCTGGCGCGCAGGCTCGCGCAGGGCCAGGTGGTGGGACGCTTCGCTGGCCGCATGGAGTACGGGCCGCGTGCGCTCGGCAACCGCTCGATCCTCTATCACGCGCGCGAGCCGGACGTGAACCAGTGGCTCAACCGCAGGCTGGGCCGCACCGAGTTCATGCCGTTCGCGCCCGTCACCCTCTACGAGGCGCGCGAGCGCTGCTATCACGGGCTGCGCGGCGCCGAGCATGCGGCCGAGTACATGACCATCACTTTCGACTGCACCGACTGGATGAAGGAGCACTGCCCGGCCGCGGTGCACGTCGACGGCACGGCGAGGCCGCAGCTGATCCGGCGCGAGACGAACCCCGAGTACTACGACATCATCGCCGAGTTCGAGAAGCTCACCGGCGTGCCCTGCCTGATCAACACCAGCTTCAACATGCACGAGGAGCCGATCGTGCTCACGCCGCAGGACGCCGTGCGCGCCTTCCTGCTCGGGCGCATCGACGCGCTCGCGCTCGGTCCCTATCTGGCGGAACACCCCGATGGGGAGAACGCGCGCAAGACACGTAGCCAGTGATGGTTACAGCGCGCTGGTAGATTGCCGCCGCCGTGCCGCGCAGCCGGGACAGCGGATTCGGGCTATTCTTCAGGAGAAGCCCGCCCGGAGGTGGCGATGTTCCGCCCGTACATGGCCGGATTGTTCGTGCTCGTGCTCGCCTCGTGCCAAGCGATCGGCACGTCCCCGCCCGCCTGCGAGGACGCGGCGCCCCAGGCGCAAGCCGGCGCGCCGGCCGAGCCGGCCGCGGTCCCGTGCGCCGGCGTCGATTCCAGCGCCACGGGGCAGCCCGCCCTCACGTCCATGGACTGGCGGCTCCGCATCGGCCACCGCGGCCTCGGCCGCGACGGGGCGCGAGATGCGTGGAGGGTCCGCGGCCAGGGCGGCCCGGCGCTCGCCGCGGCCGGCACGCGCGAGAAGTGCATGCTCCACTTCGCGCGGCCTTCGGTTGAGAAGGCGCTTCCTTCCGGCGAGAAGTAGGGCCCTGCCGGCGTCCTCGCGGGCGCCGATCAGCCGCGCTTCCGGAAGCCCGCTCGGAGCAGCCGGCTCCTCGGCCGCGCCAGCGGCGGGACCTCGTCCCCGCCGATCGAGCCCTGCTGCTGCTCGCCCCCAGGTGCACCTCCAGCCGCGCACAGCGCGCTTTTCACGTCGCGGGGCGTCTTCAGGATGCGGCCGTCGTAGCGGTCGGCGAACACCCGCCCGTGGCGCCCCCAGAGCCGGTTCAGCGCCTTGGCCAGGCGGATCATGAGCCCCTGCATGCCCTTCGCCAGCACCTCGCTGTCCTTTCCCTCGCAGATCATGTGCAGCTGGTTCGTCTGCACCGAGTAGTGCACCAGCCGGAACCCGAAGCGGTCGCACCCGGCCGCGAACGCCTCTTTCAGCACGCGCTCCGTGCCCTCGTCGCACAGCCCCGGCAGGCCCTGCTCGAGCCGCACGGTGACGTGCACGGGGAAGCGCGCCGCCAGCTTCTTCCGCGTCCTGTGCGACACCCCGGCCCGCTCCCCCTTGGGCTTGCGGCCGGCGCCGGGCCGCCTGCCGCCGCGCCCGGATGCCGCGACGTGCCTACGGGTACGCATCGGTCGCTGCTCCCTGCTCACGTGAATGGGCGGATATTATCACGCTCAAGTCGAGCGTCAAGCGGCCGGCCGCCTCCCAACTCCTCGCCCGGCGCGGCGCGCGCGCCCGGATTCTGCGCCGGTTCCCGGAAAGCGCCTCAAGGCGCGCGGCTCCAACACACGAAAACTACCTCAAGCCGGCGCTCAGCTTGAATCGAAGACTCCGCCCCGAGAGGATGCCGGCCGCGCTCGTCCCTAGAGGAGTGAGGATTCGACATGATGCCGCAGGCCGCCAGACGCTCGCCCGCGCTCTTCGCCCTGACCGCCGCGTTCGCCCTGCTGAACGCTCCCGCCCTGGCCCAGAACAACCCGCCGGCGCTCGACGGGCTCGAGTTCAACCGCTTCGCCCAGAAGAACCCCGAGACCCTGGCGCAGAAGCCCGGGGGGCCCACGGAGCGCATCGAGATCCAGTCGACCGAGGACCACATCGACTACGTGGTCAAGGCGTACGTCCTCAAGGAAGCCAACGCCGCGGAGGTGTATCAGCTCGTCCTGCACGCGGTCACCCTCGAGGGCGGCGTGGTGGACCGCATCGCCGCGGGCAGCGAGGTGCAGTTCGAGGAGAACGGCGAGATCGCCTGCAAGTACGAGGGGCACTCCATCCTGGTGGTCACCGCGCCCATGTGGATGATCCCGTTCCTCGACCAAGCCATCGAGGTGCTGGACGACGCCGACATCGAGGCCGCGGCCTACGGCACGGGCTACACCTACATCCGGCCCAAGCACCGGCGCCCCTCGGAGCTGGCCGAGCTGGTGGCCGGCTCGGCCGCGAGCGGGACCGAGGTGCTCGTGCCCGACGACAGCCGCAACGTGCTCTACCTCGAGGACACGCCCAGCTTCGTGGGCTGCATCATCGACGCCCTCCAGGCCTACGACCGGCCGCCCGACCAGATCGAGGCGCGCGTCCGCATCTACGAGATCGACACCACGCAGGGGCACGACGTCGGGCTCGACTGGTACGCCTGGAAGAAGAGCATCGACAACGGCGACTTGACCCTGCTGTTCGGCGAGCCCGGCCAGACGAACCTGAGCCTGGAGGAGGTGACCGGCGAGCTGTCCTTCAACCAGCTCCTCGCCACGGAGTTCCTGAACTACATGGCCAGGAAGGGGAGCGCCAAGGTCATCACCGACACGCGCGTGCGCATCGTCAACGGCGAGACGGCCACGGTCGAGTCCACGGTGCAGATCCCCTACGTGCTGCGCGGCTTCGCCGGCAACGACGTCATCGACTCGCCCTACCGCGACTCGCCGGAGGCGCTCGACGCCGACCGCCTGATCCGCGAGTTCGTCGAGGGAGTCATCGTCACCATCACGCCGACCATCGCCTGCGACTCGCTCCAGCTCGAGATCAGCGCGTCGGTGGCGAGCCACGTGGGCTACACGCCGAGCCAGAGCGTTCCCATCATCACCAGCAGCTCGGTGGAGAGCGTCCTCGACCTGTCGGCCGACACGCCGGCCGTGCTCGGCGGGCTGACGCGCACGACCATGGTCGACGAGCGCACCGGCATCCCCTGGCTCAAGGACGTCCCCGGCGTGCGCTACCTCTTCTCGCGCGAGGTCCGGCGCGAGCACAGGAGCCACGTCGTGATCAGCATCGTGCCGCTGCGCCGCACGCACGACGAGGCGCCCGAGGAGCCGCCCGGCACCCTGCCGCCCGTGGTCTGGAGCAGGAAGAACGGCTCCCAGTAAGCCGCGGCGCGCGGCCGCGGGCCCGCGGAGGCCTCAGCCCCGCGCCCCCACCAGATCGCGCGCCACGCGAGCCAGATCCGCCAGCTCGAACGGCTTGGTGAAGACGTGGTCCGCACCCAGGCTCCTGGCCACGTCGAGGTAGAGCTCGTTGCCCGGGGCGCTGATCGCGATCACCTTCACGCCCGGCGCCTTCTTCCTGAGGTGCATGATCACCTCGAGCCCGTCGCGGTTGGGCATCACGATGTCGGCCACCACCAGGTCGAACTCAGCGTGGTCGATCTGCTCGATCGCTTGGTCGCCGTCTCCGGCCTCTTCCACCTCGAACGCGCACTGCTCGAGCTTCAGGCGCAGCACGCGCCGAATCGGGGCCTCGTCGTCCACGATCAGGACCCTGGCCATCGCTCACCATTCTCGCTTCATGCGTTCGGCCAGCCAGCCTCCTCGCCTCAGGCCTGCGCCTGACCGAGGAGCCCCGCCTCCGGCGCGGCCGGCCGCCGGCTGGCGGCTCACTCGACCTCGAGGTCCCGCGGCCGGATGATCCCCTCGAGGACCCACTCCCCGGCCAGCGCCTCGTTCCAGTCCCGCCCCCGCCCTACGAGCAGGGCGGCGTTGCACGTCGTCAGCTTCTCGTGGCGGCCGGTCAGCTCTTCCACCGCCTCCTCGAAACCGGGGTTGTGCCCGATGACGAGGACCGTGGCGTGGGCCGGGCTCCAGCCCGCGGCGAGACTCACGATCTCGCCGAGCCCACCCTCGTACAGCTCGGGAGTGAAGGTGACCTCGACGTCCGCGTCCTCGAGGGCCTCCTCCATGCGGCGCCACGTTTCTCGCGAGCGCCGCGCGTCGCTGCCGTACACCGCCTCAGGACGCCAGCCGAGATCGAGGAGGCGCTGCCCGACAGCGGGTGCGTTGCGCCTCCCTCGCCCGTTCAGCGGCCGCTCGCGGTCGTCGGTTGCGACGCTGTTCCATGAACTCTTGGCATGCCTCAGAAGTATGAGCCGTCTTTGCACGACCGGACCTCCCAGGGACCCGCGGTAGCCCAGTCCTCCAGGTTGGACGCCGCGCCGAACTCACCGGCAGAATGATACCCGCCCCCGCCCTTGTCGAGCGAGAAGGTAGGAATGCTGCTCCTGCCGCGACCCCCTCTCCCCCCTACTTGCCGGCGTTCTCCTCGAGCATGCGGTCGGTGAACATGACGTGGCCCATGAGCGGGCCGAACGAGCCGTCGCTCTGGCGGTCCTTGCCCACGTAGACCGAGTAGAGGAAGCAGTCCGCGCCGCGCTTGGCGGCGACCTGGACCGTGACGCTGCGCGTGACGCGGTAGCGCAGGGCGCTGCGCGTCGTGTCCGTGAACTCGAGAGCGCTCTCCTCCTCCCAGTCCGGGCTGATCACCAGCGCGCGCAGCACCTCGGCGTCCGCGAACTGCTCCTTGACCACCGCCTGGGCCTTCTCGCGCAGAGCCTCGGCGTCCTCGCCCGCGTACTTCTCGGGCAGCATGACCGTGCTCTCGATCATGCGCTCGCGCCAGCGGCTCTGCGCCGCGTTCAGCTCCCCGAGCCCTCTCCGGAGCGCGACCGCGCGCTCGTCGCCGGGCAGGAGCCGCTCGATCCACGCCACTCGCTTCATGATGTTCGGGATGATGTCCTTCTGCAGCAGGTACGGCTTCGTCTGGCCGTCGGCGCAGCGCTCCTCGTTCGCCGCCAGGAACTCAACGCAGCGCTTCAGCTCGGCGCCCGTTTCCTCGACGTGGCGCGCGGCGGCGCCGTCCAGCCCGGTGCGGAATGACTCCAGGCGCCAGGCCAGCTCCTTCTCGATCTGCTGCAGCTCCTCGGTGCCGCCGCCGGCGAGGCCGGCCGCCCGGTAGGCCGCGAAGGCCGCGGACGCCTCGGCGAAGATGCGCATGCGCTTGTCCAACTCCCCGGCCTCCTCGGTGTAGCCGGAGATGAACTCCTTCTCCGGGTCGTAGGCGGCCTCGCCCGCGTGCGCGACGTAGGGGGCGAGCTTCTCGATCCACGCGGCGGCGCCAGCCGCCGCGTCCCCTGCCGCCTGCGCCTCGCGCTCCTGCTCCGCCGCGAGGCCGGCCTCGGCCGCCGCGATGCGCTCGTGCATGGCCGCGAGACGCGCCTTGGCCGCGGCCGCGGCCGGATGCGCCACGGCGGCCGGGTACTTGGCCTCCAGGTCGCTCCAGTACGCGTCCGCGGTGTTCATCTCGTAGCGCGCCTGGCTGACCTTGCCCTCCGCGTTCCCCTCGCGCTCCAGCGCGCGCCGCGCCTTGTCCAGGGCGGCGTCCAGCTCGCGGACGCAGCGCGCCGCGCCCGCGGGCAGGGCCTCGTCCTGCGCCGCCGCGCCTGCCGCGCCCGCCGCTCCTCCCTGGCCTTCCGCCGCGCCGCCGGCGCCCGGCCGCTGCAGGGGTTTCTCGACGTCCTGGCGGCTGCGCGGCGGCCAGCTCCGTGTTGACTTCCTTCGCGATCGCGTTCGCGTCCTGGGCGCGCGCGCACTCGGCCGGCGCGAGAAGCGACGCCATCGTCACCGAGAGAACCAGAAGCAGCGTTCCGCGGACCATGGACCGTCTCCTCCATTCCAGTTGACTGCCACACCTTGACGGCCGCCGGCGCTGCCGGGACTGCCCCGCCAAGCCCGAAGCCGGACATTCTAGCGCCGTGGCGAGACCCGCGCTCAGCCGCGCGTCATGCGCACCACGTAGCGGTCCTCTTCCCCTGCCCGCGCCACGTAGTGCAGGAACAGGTCGTCGCGGCCGTCCTGGTCGAAGTCCCAGCAGCGCGCGTCCACCGAGAGGAACGGCGCGCTGTCCTCGATGTCGAGCAGCCGGGTCGCCTCGCGCGCGAAGGAGGCGTCGCCGCCGCCGCGATGCACCGCCAGCTCGGCCGGCGAGCGCTTGACCAGGAAGTCCTTGACGCCGTCGCCGTCGAAGTCGCCGTCGAAGGTGTAGATCATCTGGTTCGCCACGGAGAAGCCGCCGCCGAGCGACGCGTAGTCCAGGGGAAAGGTGATCTCGCGCACCTCGTCCGGCGTGCGCGCGTAGCGCACGCCCTCCCTGTTCCTGAAGATGGAGTAGCTCATGCGCAGCGAGCGCGCGACGAAGATGCGCATGAGCTTCAGGTGGTCCACCTCCTCGATGGTCGGGACCAGCAGGTCGGTGCGGCCGTCGCCGTCCAGGTCGATGAGTTTCGGCGGCAGCACCCAGCCCTCGAAGCGCAGCGTGCGGCGGTTTTCGAGGGCCGCGCCGTCGAGGAAGTCGACCTCGCCGTCGAGCGCGCGCACCACCAGCAGGCAGCTCTGGCCGCGGCCGTCGAGGTCGGAGAAGCGCACGCTGCGCGAGGAGAGGATCTCCTCGCGCAGCGAGGGGGTGGCGTCGTAGAGCACCTTGCTGAAGCGCCTGGACCAGGTCCCGCCCGGCGCGCGCGGCTGCTCGTAGGCGGCCACGGCGCGCCCGTCGAAGGTCAGAACCTCGTTCCGGCCGTCGCCGTCGAGGTCGCCGGAAAAGACGCGCGGCATGGCCACGGACTGCTCGATCGCGCCGAGATCGGAGCCGCGCGGGAACTCGATCGCGCCAGCCGGCGCGATCGGGATCAGGCCGCCGTCCGTGAAGCTCGTGGCGTCGCCCGAGCGCAGGAACACGCGGCAGCCGCGCGCCGCCGGCACGAGCGCGTCCTCGCGCCCGGAGCCGTCGACGTCCAGGAAGACGTCGTTCCAGCACACGTCGGCGTCCGGCACGGGGAAGAGCAGCGCGTCCTCCACGGCGAGCCCCGGCACGGGCGCCGGGCCCGAGACCGCGCCGCCCGGGAAGCCCAGGGCGAGCACGCCGCCGGGCGTGAGCAGCAGGAGTTCGCGCGCGCGGTCGCCGTCCACGTCCCCGCCGTCCACGAAGACCACGTCTTCCGGCAGGAGGGGCGCCAGGCTCGGCCGGGACGGCAGGCGCCCGTTCTCGAGGAAGAAGACCGAGACGCGGCGCCCGTCCACGGTCACCAGGTCGAGGTCGCCGTCGCCGTCGAAGTCGTCGGCCATGATGACGTTCGGCCTGCCCTCGGGCGCGAGCACCGTGCTCACGGACCCCGCGTCCGCAGCGGGCTGGAGCAGGAGCGCGCAGAGGATGAGGCCGCCGCTCACTTCCCCACCTCCAGGATGAGCGCCTGGTCGCGGCCGAGCGAGACGATCTCGGCGCGGCCGTCGCCGTCGATGTCCTGCCCGAAAAACGAGCCGGTCAGGACGGCCTCGGCCTCGAAGAACGCCGCCTCGTCGAACGCGATCTCGGCCGAGGAGAACCACGAGCCCTTGCGCGCCCCGCGCCGCACGCTGATCTTCCCCTCGCGCGCGCCGTACGAGGCGAAGTCCGGCCGCCCGTCGCCGTCGTAGTCCGCCTCGAAGGTCACCCAGCCGTAGGCGCCCACGTCGAGCAGCCTCTCGACCGGCAGGGAGAGCGTGCTGCTGAACACCGGCTCTTCATCGAAGCGCTCCTCCTCGCGGTCGAAGCGGTAGATGAGAAACGTGACGTGCACCAGGTCGAGCAGCGACTCCTTGAGCTTGCTGAACAGATCGGTGCGCACCGTGGTGACGATCAGGTCGAGCGCGCCGTCCCGGTCCAGGTCGCAGAGCCTGGGCGGCGAGGTCACGCCGTCGTTGCGGATCACCTGGCGCGGCCGCGGCCCGCCGGCCTGCGCCAGGTCGGAAGAGAGAAGGAGTAGGGTGCGCGTCGCGATCCCGGCCAGGAGGCTCGGCCGCGCCACGCGATCGGTGAGCACCGCGTCGCAGCGCGAGTCGCCGTCCACGTCGAGGAAGCGGCCGCTGTTCATGGCCAGGCCCACTCCCTCCACGCGGCCGGCGCCAAGCAGCGCGCTCAGGTCGAGGAGCGGCGCGGGCGGAGCGAGCGGCGCGCCCGGCCGCAGCGCCACGCGCGCCACCTGGTCGTCGAACGCGAGGAGCAGGTCCGGCACGCCGTCTCCTTCCCAGTCGGCGAGCGCGGGCACGGCCAGGCGCGAGGTCATGCGGAAGTGCACGTTCTGGCCGTGGCTCACGCCGCGCCGCGAGCGCCTGGCGAGGAGCTGCGGCCCGTCCAGGCTCCCGTCCGGCCGTGCGCGGAAGAACAAGTGCCCCTCCCGGCCGGGCAGCAGCAGGTCGCAGCGGCCGTCTCCGTCCAGGTCGCGCGCCACGGGCGCGAAGTCGAGGCGCGTGCTGGCCGCGGCGCGGAAGAACGAAGGGGCCTCGAGCAGGCGCTCTGGCGCGGCGAAGCCGGCCGCGGCGAGACGGAAGACGCTCACGCCCGCGACGTCGACGCGCAGCACCTCCGCCTTGCCGTCGCCGTCCAGGTCCGCCACGTCGGCGAAGAGCACGTCGTCGCCCGCGGCGAAGCCGGCCGCCGCCTCGGCGCCGAAGCCCTCCGCGCCGCGCAGGAAGACGCGCACCTCGCGCACCAGGTCGCTCCCGGCCGCGCGCACCAGGGTCAAGGCGGCGTCCAGGTCGCCGTCGCCGTCGAGGTCAGCGAAGCGGATGGCCTGGACGTCGCCGTCCACCTGGAGCTTGCTGATTGCCGGGAAGGGGAGCGCCAGCACGAGGGGCAGGGCGAGGGTCGCGGCGATCACCATCGTGGCGATTGTAGCGGACGCGCCGCGCCCGCGGCCCGCCCCTCGGGCGCCCCCTTTCCTGGAAGGCGGATCACCTGGCCTCGGAGGAGAGGCGCTCGATCGGCGATCCGCGCTCCACGCGCAGGAACTCCTCGACCGCGCGCCGCTCGCCGCGGATGCGCGCCAGATCGATCTCGGCCTGCAGGCGGATGGACTCGCCTTCCAGGTTCTCCCGCAGTCTTGTGATCTGGTCGCGCTCGCCGCACAGCTCCAGGCGCTGCTGGAGGAGCTGCTCCAGGCACGGCTTGAGCGACGCGGCGCCGGACGGCTGGCGCTCCATCTCGCGCTCGATCTTGCGGATCCGGTCATCCAGGGTGCGCACGCTGCGCTCGATGGCGCGCAGGGTGCGGTCCGACAGCTCGTCCCGCTCCTCGGTCTCCTTCAGCTCGTCGCGCAGGCGGCGCACCTCGGAGTCGTCCGCGGACAGGGCGGCGGCGCCGCGGGATTCGGAGCGCGAAGAGCGGCCGCCGCCCGTCACCTCCAGGATGCCGTCGCGCACCTCCCGCACGAAGCCGCGGATCCTGCCGCCGCGCTCGAAGGACGAGAACAGGCAGAGGAACAGGACCAGGAAGAGCACCGTCGACGTTCGCATGGCTGAAGCCCCCCGACTCAGGCGGAGGACCGGGAAACCCGGTCCTCCGGCGCCTCGTTGCCTGCTAATGAACGGCGGGCGCCTCGACCGTGGCCGGCAGCGCGGCCGCGCCGGCCTCCGCCCCGCCGCGCAGCGCGCTGCGGATCAGGCCGACGAGGTCTTCGTCGTTCGCCTGCAGGGCCTCGTAGTCGATGCCGCCCTGCGGCTGCTCGGGGCCGCTGCTCAGGCGCTCGTCGAGCATGCGGTCCTTGACCTCGAGGTCGCGCTCGAAGGACTTGATCATCTCGCGCGCCCGCGCCAGATCGGAATCCAGCCCGGACGTGTCCAGGATCTCGTCCACCGTGGCGGCGAAGGTCTCCTTGGCGCGGAACTTCTGCAGCTGCGCCTCGAGCAGGCCGACGCGCGACTCGAGGTCGACCCTGAGGGCGGCCGCGCGCGTCACGTTCTGCTCGGCGATGGCCTGGGCCTTCTCCTTGGTGGCGAGCGTCTCCTTGAGGCTCGCCAGGGTCTCCGCCTGGACGTTGTACAGGCCGAGCTTCTCCTGCGCGTCCGCCTCGATCTCGGCCCGGTCATAGACCATGCGGCCGATCACGTAGCGGTCCTTGTTCAGGGCGAGCAGGTCCGAGGCCTTCTCCAGGACGCTGCTGCGCTGCGCCAGGGAGCGCTCGCGCTCCTGGACCTCGGCGTGCAGGTGCTCCGACTCGATGCGGCGCTTGACCGCCTCCCCCTTGAGGTGGCGGATCTCCTGGTCGAGGCTCCCGATCTGCTTGCGGATCATTCCCAGCTTCGACTCCATGCTCTGCGCGTCGTCCAGCGCCTCGAGCACGGAGTCCTTGCCTTCGTCGAAGTACATCTTGATGCGCTGCGGCCCCACGAGAGCGAGCGTGCTGCCGCCGATGAGGGTCGCGAGCACCCCGAGGCGAAAGAGTGAACCGAACATGGCGAGACTCCTTTCCGAGAGTTGTTGGTCGAATCAAGCGGGCTGTGCGCCGCTCATGTGCATTCCCGCGTTGTGCCGGCGGGCCGAGAAGAAGGCGTCGGCGATCCCGATCAGCCAGGGGATCACGAGCGGCGACGTCACGAAGATGAGCAGGGCCTTGAGCAGGTGGCCGTTGTAGACCTGGCCGCCGCCGGGAAAGACCACCGACAGCACGGCCGCGAGCAGCGGGTCCTTGGCGAACTCGCCGGAGTTCGTGA
The DNA here is from genome assembly GCA_016213895.1 of Planctomycetota bacterium. Taxonomy (GTDB): domain Bacteria; phylum Planctomycetota; class B15-G4; order B15-G4; family JADJEK01; genus JACQZJ01. Next base: position 89,086 of record JACQZJ010000123.1, read on the forward strand.
ACTCCGCGATGAAGCGCGCCGGGCGCGCCGCTTCCGCGCGCCCGCCGATGGTCCGGCGGAAGCGCTCTGCGCACGCCGGGCAGAAGCCGAGCCGCGCGCCGAAGGCCGGCAGGCGCTCGCCGCAGTGGCCGCAGAACGGCTCGTCAGGCATGCTGGACATCGCTGCTCCCCTTGCGGTCGAAGACCACGAACAGGCCGTAGAGACCGAGCGCGGCCGGCCAGAGCAGGTCCGGGTTGAGCCCCGGCAGGAGCGTGGCGCGCGCCACGCAGAAGAGGGCGATCAGGGTGCCGAACAGGCCGAAGAAGCGCTTCTGGCGCAGGGCCGGAGCGTCCGGCTTCTGGCCCGCGACCTCGAAGTTGCGCCCGGTGGCCACGCTGTGCGCGTCGCACAGGTTGTACACCCAGAGGAACAGCGGGATGGGCGAGGGAACCGCGGGGTCTGTCGCCAACAGCGCCGCGGTCGTGGCCAGGAAGACGAGGCCGCGGCCGGGCGAACCGGCGTACATCTGCCCCAGGCCCGGGATCGCCGACAAGACCGACGCGAAGACCGGCGAGCGGCGGCCGGGCAGCTTTTTCCTGAGGCGCTCGGGCACGCACGGGCGGCAGTAGTTCCTGCCGCCGATCTTGACGCTGCAGGAGCCGCAAAGCGTGGCGCCACACTCGACGCAGCGCGCCCTGGCGGGCCGGTTGTCGTGGTTCGTGCACCTGAGGTCCATGACCGCTCCTGGGTTTCCAGAGTCCTCGGACGCGCCGAATGGACGCACTCCGCGTACCAGAAGCGGGCGGACCTATTCACTTCGCCGCAAGGTGGTCCGGCGCGGGCGTTTGCGCCGGACGCGCGCGCGACGCGCGTTGCGCCTCCCCTGTTCGCGTCGCGAACGGCTGTTCAGATATCGGAGTCGTCCTCGGGCCGGAGATGTCCCTTCCGCGCGAGGCTCAGGCGCCGCGCGGCGGTGCGGTGCGCCTCCCAGATCCCCAGGACCCACACGGCGCCGATGGCGAGCGGCGCGCCCGAGGCGAGAAAGAGCGTGAGCGCGAAACCGACGAAGAACACGATCCCCTTGCTGCCCTGGCGGTTCAGGAGCTGCCCCAGGCCCGGCACGATCGCGGACGCGACCGCTGGCACGGCAGGCGCCGGAAGGTCGTCCGGCTTGAGCGAATCGGCCGCCTGCGCCGGCTTGGGCGGCGGCTTGCGGCGCACCTTCTTGCGCTTCTTGACCTGCTGCTCGCGGAACACGGCAGTCCCTGAGAAGAGGTCATGCAGCGCGGCGTGGCGCCGCGTGAAGAGGCTGGCGAGGAGGTCGACGGCGAGCAGCGCGTAGCAAGCGGTGCGCACCGTCTCGAAAGACGCCGGAGCGGCGCGCGCGGCGAGCCCGAGGCTGCTGAGCAGGCTCTGCACGCTCTCCGGGCTGACGCCCTGAGCCAAGGCCAAGGCCGCCGCGAGCGGCAGGGAGAAGAGCGCGCGCAGAATCGCACCGGCCAGGCCGGGGCTGCTGCCGTTCGGCCGCGCCACGCGCAGGCGGAAGAAGCGCTTGCCCACCGAGCCGCCGCCGAGCCCGTCGCCGAGCGCGAAGTAGAGCACGGCGAGCGGCGGCATGACCAGGAGAGGCGCAACACCGAGCCAGCGCTCGAGCGTGCGCTCGGCGGCCTCCCACGCCAGGTAGAGCACGCCGAAGTCGAGCGCGAGCGCGAACGCGCGCCGCGGCCGCGACGCCCGCCGCAGCACGCGCGCGCCCTCGTCGAGATCGTCCACCACCACGAAGGACGGCGCCGAGCGGCGGATGGACGTCTCCTGGGTCGGTGCCGTGACCGGCTCCCCGGCCTTGATCGCCTCGAGGTCGTCGATCAGCTCGTCGTAGTCCTGGTAGCGCCGCCGCGGGTCCTTGGCGATGCAGCGCATGACCACGCGCGCCAGCGGCTCGGGCACGCGCGCGTTCCGCTCGGTCAGCGGCTCGGGCGGCTCGTTGACGTGCTTCATGATGATCGACACCGGGCTCTCGGCGTCGAAGGGCGGCCGGCCGCCGAGCAGGTGGTAGAAGGTCGCGCCGAGCGAGTAGATGTCGGAGCGCTGATCGACCGGCTTGCCCAGGCCCTGCTCCGGCGAGAGGTAGAAGGGCGTGCCGATGACCGCGCCGGTGACGGTGAGGCGCGACTCGGAGTCCACGGTCTTGGCCAGGCCGAAGTCCACGATGCGCAGGCGCCCCTCGCCGTCGATGAGCAGGTTCGTGGGCTTGACGTCGCGGTGGATCAGGCCGTGATCGACGGCGGCCGCGAGGCCGACCGCCGCCTCCGCCATGAAGTGCACCGCCTGCTGCGGATCGAGCGGCCCCTCGTCCTGCAGGATCTCCTCGAGGTTGCGGCCGTCGATGAACTCCATGGCGAAGAAGGGCAGCCCCTCGGCCGCGCCGTTGAAGAAGACCTTGGCGATGCGCGGATCGGACATGCGCGCGAGCACGCGCGACTCGCGGTGGAAGCGGGCGACGAAGTCCTCGCGCTGGGCCAGCTCGGGCGAGAGGACCTTGAGGGCGACGCGCGTGCCCGCGCGCTCGTCGAGCGCCTCGTAGACCGAGCCCATGCCGCCGCGGCCCACGCGCTTGACCACGCGGTACGGCCCCACCAACGTGCCCGGCGGCAGCCCGGCGGCGAAACTGCGCACGGACTGGCCCACGCTCGAGAGGACCTCGGTGGAGCGCACCGCGGTCTCAGCCGCGCCGCCCCCGCCGGCGCTGCTCTTGCCCGCGGTGCGCGGCAGCACGTTCAGCATCTGGCAGCGCGGGCAGGGATGCGGCGCGCCGTTGCCGTCGTCCTGGACCGCGAAGCGGTTGCCGCAGGTGCAGAGGATGTCCGCGCGCGCCATGCCTCAGCGCTCCGGCTCGAGGCCGTACTGCTTGATCTTCTCGTAGATGTTGGTGCGGCCGATGCCAAGGACCTCGGCCGCCTTGGATTTGTTCCAGTCCGTGGCTTCGAGCACGGCGCGGATGTGCTCCTTCTCGAGGTCGCGCAGGCTGACCAGGGCCGGCGCGCCGCCGGCGGCGAGCGGCGCCGCGCCGCCCTCCGCCCCGGCCAGCTCCGGCAGGACGTCATCCGCCGCGAGCGTGTCCGCGGCGCCGAGGATGAGGGCGCGCTCGAGCACGTTGCGCAGCTCGCGCACGTTGCCCGGCCAGTCGTAGGCGACGAGGCGCGCCGCGGCCGCGGCGCCGATCTCCGGCCGCGCCCGGCCGCTCTCCGCGGCGAGCCGCGCCAGCAGGTGCTCGGCGATGGGGAGGATGTCCTCGCGCCGCTCCCGCAGGGGCGGCACGGCGATCTCCAGCACGCGGATGCGGTAGTAGAGGTCGTCGCGGAACCGGCCCTCGCGCGCGCGCTCTGCCAGGTCGCGGTTGGTGGCGGCGATCACGCGCACGTCGGAGAAGATCTCCTTCGACCCGCCCACGCGGTAGAAGCGCTTCTCCTCCAGCACCCGCAGGAGCTTCACCTGCAGGTCGAAGGGCAGCTCGCCGATCTCGTCGAGGAAGAGGGTGCCGTCGCGCGCCATCTCGAAGCGCCCGACGCGCCGCTCGGCCGCGCCGGTGAACGCGCCCTTCTCGTGGCCGAACAGCTCG
>JACQZJ010000124.1:0-2779 GCA_016213895.1 Planctomycetota bacterium
GCCTGGACCAGGACATCGAGCGCCTGCTCGCGGACGAGGCTGCCGCGCGCGAACGGTTGGCCGAGCTGGCGCGCCGCGAGGAGGCGGCCGCGGAGGGAGCGAAGCGGGCACGTTCCGCGGCCGCGCTCGCCGCCGGCGAGCGCGAGACGGCGCGCGCCGCGGTGCATCAGCTCGAGCTGGCGGAGCGCGAGCTCGAGCTGGGGTGGAGCGCCCTGCGCGAGCGGGCGCGCGAGGAGGTCTCGCTCGACGTCGAGCAGGGCCTCGCCGACTTCGACGCCGCGCAGGCTCCGCCCGCCGAGGAGGTCGGCCGCGAGCTGGCCGAGGTGCGCGAGCGCATCTCGCGCATCGGCAACGTCAACCTCGACGCCATCGCCGAACTGGAAGAGGTGGAAGGACGCGTCGCTTTCCTGACGCGCGAAAAGTCCGACCTCGACGCCTCGCGCAAGTCGCTCGAGTCCACGATCGCGGAGCTCGACAAGGTGTCGCGCGCCCGCTTCGAGGAGACGTTCGAGGCGGTGCGCGGCCACTTCCGCACCCTGTTCCGCCGCCTCTTCCACGGCGGCAAGGCGGACGTCTTCCTGCAGGAAGGCCAGGACGTGCTCGAGGCCGGCATCGAGATCATCGCCGGCCCGCCGGGCAAGGACCCGCGCTCCATCACGCTCCTCTCGGGCGGCGAGCGCACCATGACCGCGGTCGCCCTGCTGTTCGCGCTGTTCAAGGCGAAACCCGCGCCGGTGGCGATCCTGGACGAAGTGGACGCGGCGCTGGACGAGGCCAACATCGAGCGCTTCTGCACGCTCCTCGGCGACTTCATCGGGTCGTCGCAGTTCGTGATCGTCACGCACTCGAAGCGCACCATGAGCTACGCCGACGTCATCTTTGGCGTGACCATGGAGGAGAGCGGCGTCTCGAAGCGGATCGGCATCCGCCTCGAGGACTACGAGGAACGGGTCGCCTGATCCCTGGCGCGGCGGCGCCGCGGCCGCACTCTCCCGCCCGAACCCGCCTGCAGACTCCAGGATTCCCCGCGCCGCGCGCCCGCGCGGCCTGCCCGCGCCTTCCCCGTCGAGGCCGCGGGCGAAAGAAGAAGCCGCTGGCGACCTTCAGGCCGCCAGCGGCTTCTCGAATATAAGAGCCAGAGGGGAACTCCGGGAAAAGGGGAAGAAGGGGAGAAGAGTTTTACACCGTAGCAGGCAACCCTCTGACTCAGTGTTGTCGCTGTTGTCGTCTGGAAAGGTTCGCTTCCCTTCTCGCGTTGTCGAGCAAGGAAACACTCAGACTCTAGGTTGCAGACCCATCTCCCACAAGTTCGATGGACTTTTTTTTTGCGCGAAATCCAAGAACGTTTCAACTGAGTCCGGCTCGAGGCGGGCCCGGGTCGGGCGGAGCGAGATGGCGCGCGGCAAGACGCGATTCAGGATCGTCGGAGAATACGCTGCGGCCCGCGGGCTGCTGCTCGTGACAAGGCTTCTGCCGGTGCGCGCGAGCCTGGGCCTTGCCGACCTGATGGGCGACCTGGCCTACCTGCTCGATCGCGCGCATCGCCGCGTCGCGCTGGGGAACCTCGCGCAGGTGTTCGGTGGAGCGCCCTCGGATCGCGTGCATAAACAAATGGCACGAAGGGTCTTTCGTCACTTCGTGCGGGTGGGGACCGAGTTCGCCCTGCTGCCGCGCCTGATCGAGAAGGGGGGGCTCGACCAGGTTATCGAGGTCGCGGGAAAGGAGCACGTGCTCGAGGCGCAGCGGCCTGGCCGCGGCATCGTCGTGTTCAGCGCTCATCTCGGCAACTGGGAAGTGATCGCCGCGGCCGGGGAGCCGCTCGGGTTGAAGCTGCACAGCGTCGGCCGCGCCCTGGACAATCCCCTGCTGGACCGCTTTCTCGCGCGCGAGCGCGGGCGCTACGCCCGCTCGGTCATCCCCAAGGAAGGGGGCCTGCCGCGCATCGCGCGCGCCCTCCGGCAGGGAGATTCGGTTGCGATGCTGCTCGATCAGCACGCGGGCCGCAGGGGGATCGAGGTGGACTTCCTGGGCAGGCCGGCCTCGACCTTCCGCGCCGCGGCCGAGCTGGCGGTGCGCTTCGATCTGCCCCTGCTCGGCGGCTTCGGCATTCGCGTGGACAGGGCCCCGCGCTTCCTCCTACAGTTCGAGCCGCCGCTCTGGCCCGACCGGGGCGCGCCGCGCGAGGAGGAGGTGCGCCGCCTGACGCAGGCGGTGAGCGACACGATCGCGCGGCAGGTGAGATCGCACCCGGACCAGTGGAACTGGCTGCACCGGCGCTGGCGCCAGAGGCGCCAGAAGCGGCGCAGGACGCAGCAGGAACAGGAGGCCAGCACGTGAGCGAGCGCCGCCCGCCCGAGCCGATCGATCTGGGCCAGATCCGCACCGTTCCCCTGGAGAGCCGGCCGAGCCTGGTGGCTGCAGGCGACTTCGCCGTGCCCGTTTTGCCCGGCCAAGGCTTCGCGCGGCTGCTCGCCTCCATCCCCAGGATCCACGCCGGCCGCTCCTTCCGCGAGCTGGTCGATGCGATCGCCGCGGCGCGCGGCCGCGGTGCGCCGGTGATCCTCGGCATGGGCGCGCACGTCATCAAGGTCGGCCTCGCGCCGCTCGTGATCGACCTGCTGGAGCGGGGCGTGGTCACGGCCGTGGCCACGAACGGGGCGGGCCTCATCCACGACTTCGAGGTGGCGCGCGTGGGCCGCTCCTCGGAGGACGTGGGCGCCGGGCTCGAGGACGGCTCGTTCGGCATGGCCGCCGAGACCGCGCGCGAGGTGAACGGCGC
>JACQZJ010000124.1:2807-9302 GCA_016213895.1 Planctomycetota bacterium
ACGGCGCGGCGGCGGACGCGGCCGCGCGCGGGATAGGCCTGGGGAGAGCGCTGGGGGAGCGCATCCTGGCGGGTGGCGCGCCCTTCTCCCACCTCTCGATCTTCGCGGCCTGCGCCCGCCTGAAGCTGCCGGCCACGGCGCACGTGGCGATTGGCAGCGACATCGTGCACATGCACCCGAACGCCGACGGCGCCGCGATCGGCGCCGCCACCATGGCCGACTTCCGGCTGCTCGCCGCGCTCGTGGGGGAGCTCGAGGGCGGCGTCTACCTGAACGTCGGGTCCGCGGTCGTCCTGCCCGAGACCTTCCTCAAGGCCCTCAACCTGGCGCGCAACGTCGGCCGGCGCGTCAAGGACTTCACCACCGCCAACCTCGACCAGATCCGCCACTACCGGCCGCTGGTGAACGTGCTCAAGCGGCCCGGCGGTCGGGCGCTAGAATTGACCGGGCAGCACGAGATCCTCGTGCCCCTGCTCAGGTTGGCGGTGCTGGATCGGTTGGGCATGCGGGAGCCGGAATGACAGGCGGGCTGATCTCCATCGCCCACGCGGCGCGTCCGGTCACGGTCGGCGTGGTGGGCGACCTCATCCTCGACCGCTACCTGAGCGGAGAGGCGGAGCGCATCTCTCCCGAGGCGCCCATACCGGTCCTGGACGTCTCCCGCGAGGAGACGCGGCTCGGCGGAGCGGGCAACGTGGTGTCCAACCTGCTGGCGGCCGAGGCGGCGGTGTGGATCGGCGGCGTGGTCGGGCGGGACGCGAACGGCGAGCAGCTCCTCGCCGCCCTGGCCCAGGCGGGGGCGGACGTGGCCGGGGTGGTCCAGGACGAGGCCAGGCCGACCGTGGAGAAGGTGCGCCTCATCGCGCGCAGCCAGCAGGTCCTGCGCTTCGATCGCGAGGACCGCGCGCCGCTCGGGGGGGCGGTGGAGGCGCGGCTCGTGGCCGCCATCGAGGAGGCCGCGCGGCGCTGCGACGTGTTCGTGGTCTCGGACTACGCCAAGGGCACGGTCACGCCCGGGGTGCTGGCCGCCGTCCTGCGCGCCGGGCCGAAGGTGCTGGTCGATCCCAAGGGCACCGACTACGCCAGGTACCGCGGGGCGTACGCCATCACCCCGAACCGCGCCGAGGCGGAGGCCGCCACCGGCCTGCGCATCGATGGCGAGGCGGCGCTCCGGCGCGCCGCGGCGCGGCTCCTGGAAGTGGTGGGAGCCGAGGTGGTCTTGATTACGCTCGGCGCGGACGGCATCTACTGCGCCGAGCGCGGCGGGCGGACCTTCCAAGTGCGCTCCGAGGCGCGCCGCGTGTTCGACGTCACGGGCGCGGGCGACACCGTCATCGCGCTCGTGGCGCGCTACCTCGCGGCCGGCGTTCTGCTGCAGGACGCGGTGCGCATCGCCAACGCCGCGGCCGGGCTCGTGGTCGGCCGGCTCGGCGCGGTGGCGATCCCGCTTTCCGACCTGTACCGCGCGCTGCGCGACGAGACCAACGAGATCAGCCACAAGCTCCTGCGCCGCGAGGACGCGCACGGCCTGGCCAGGGACCTGCGGGCCAAGGGCCTGCGCATCGTCTTCACCAACGGCTGCTTCGATCTCCTGCATGCCGGCCACGCGCGCTACCTGGGTCAGGCGAGGGCGCAGGGGGACGTGCTCGTGGTGGCGGTGAACGACGATGACTCGGTCAGGCGGCTCAAGGGCAAGGGTCGTCCGCTGGTGGAGCTCGACGACCGCGTGGCCATGCTCGCGGCGCTCGAGGCGGTCGACTTCGTGGTTCCCTTCCACGAGGACACTCCCGAGGAGCTGATCCGGGAAGTCACGCCGCACGTGCTCGTCAAGGGAGAGGACTGGAAGGACAAGGGCATCGCCGGCCGGGAATGGGTCGAGGCGCACGGCGGGACCGTGTACCTCGCGCCGCTTTTGGAGGGGCGCTCCACGTCCGGTCTGCTGGAGAGGATCCGGTCGGCGAGGGAGTGACCGGCCTTCCGGGCCGCCGGGCGATCTTTCCCGCACGATAGCGCGCTCGGAAGTGTGCGAAAAGACACGTTACTGGAGCCGATCCGCCCGCTAGTCTCGATGATCGTCACGATTCCTCGTGCGGGAACCGATCATGGGCGACGCGCTGCGCTTCGAAGTCTGCGAGGACGACTGCCGCAAGGAGGTGTCGTTTTCCAAGACTCGCGTCACGGTCGGGCGCTCCGCCGCGAACGACATCTGCCTCCAGGACCGCCAGGCCTCGCGCGTCCACTGCGCGATCGAGGTGCTCGGCGGGTCGACGCGCCTGACGGATCTCGGCTCCCAGAACGGCACCTACGTCGGCGGCAGCCGCGTGCTCGCGGTGGACCTGGCGTGCGCGGACACGATCCGCGTGGGCGCGGCCGAGATCAGGGTCCTGGAGCTTCCGGCCGGCGCGGACACGCGCGAGGCGCCCCTCAGGGAACGGCCCGTGGCGGAGCTGGTGAAGGAGCTCTCGCAGGAACGGGCCTTCCTCCTGCGCCTCACGGCCGTGGCGCGCGACGTGGCCATGGAGCGCGAGCTGATGCCGCTGCTCAACCGCATGCTGGACGCGGTCCTCGAGCTGACCGGGGCGGAGCGGGCCTTCGTCGTCCTGGCCGGCAAGGACGGCGGGCTCGAGACCGAGGCCTCGCGCAACTTCCAGGGAACGGCGGTCGACCACGCCGACGTCGCGGTCTCGCGCTCCATCGCGCAGCAGGTGATCGCCGGCGGCCAGCCGGTCTTCTCGATCAACGCGCGCGAGGACGAGCGCTTCCGCGAGGTGCAGTCGATCGTCAACCTCGGGCTGCGCTCGGTGCTGTGCGTGCCGCTGCGTTTCCGGGACGAGATCCTGGGCGTGGTCTACATCGACAACCGCCTGGAGGCCGCGGCCTTCTCCGCGCGGGACCGGGATCGGCTGCTGGCCTTCGCCGACCAGGTGGCGGTCGCGGTGGCGAACGCGCGCCTCTTCCACGAGCTCACCGACTCGAACCGCCTGCTCGCCGCGGCGCGGGCCCGCCTCGAGGCGCTGAACCGCGACCTGCGCCGCACCGTGCTCGACCGCGAGGCGGAGCTCGCCTCGGTGCGCGCGCGCCTGGCCGGCGACGACCCGATCGAGGGCGACCTGCGCTGGGAAGCGGTGGGGATCGTGGGCCGCTCCCCGGCCATGCGGCGCGTGTTCGAGATCCTGGACCGGGTGATCGAGTCCGACTTCCCGGTGCTGATCACCGGCGAGAGCGGCACCGGCAAGGAGCTCATCGCGCGCGCGGTGCACCGCCTCGGCGGCCGGCGCGCCGAGCCGTTCGTCTCCGAGAACTGCGCCGCTTTGCCGGAGAGCCTGCTGGAGAGCGAGCTGTTCGGCTCGGTCAAGGGCGCCTTCACCGGCGCCATAAACCGCCGCGGCTTGCTCGAGCGGGCCAACGGCGGGACCCTGTTCCTGGACGAGGTCTCGGAGATGTCGCCGGCGCTGCAGTCCAAGCTCTTGCGCTTCCTGCAGGAAGGGGAGTTCCGGCCGGTGGGCAAGAACGAGCCGGTGCGCGTCGACGTGCGCGTGATCTCGGCCTCGAACCGCGACCTGCGCCAGCTGGTCGAGAGCACCCGCTTCCGCGAGGATCTCTACTACCGGCTGAACGTGCTGCCCATCCACCTGCCGCCGCTGCGCTCCCGGCGCGAGGACATCCCCATCCTGGTGGAGCGCTTCGTCGCCCGCGCCGCCGCGGCCTCGGGCAGGCCGGCCCCGGCAGTGGCGCCCGAGGTCATCGAGGCCTGCGCGCGCTACGCCTGGCCGGGCAACGTGCGCGAGCTGGAGAACGAGGTGCGCCGCCTGGTGACGCTCAGCGACAGCGCCCTCACGGTCGAGCGGCTTTCCCCGCACGTGCGCCAGGGGGGCCTGCTGGCCGCGCCGGAGGAGGACGGGGACCTCACCGCCCGGGTGCAGGCCATGGAGGTGCGCGAGATCCGGCGCGCCCTGGCCGAGGCGCGCGGCAACAAGAGCCGGGCGGCGGCCGCGCTCGGCATATCGCGCTTCGCTCTCAACCGTAAGATGGAGAAGTACTCGATCGGCGCGGAGGAGTAGCCCGCGCCGGACGGCCGGCGCGAACTGGATGTCAGGTGGGGCATGGGCGGCCTGCTGCTTCGAAGCCTGGCGTGGGGCGCGGCCGCGTGCGCGCTCTTCGCCGCCGCGGCCGCGGGCGACGTGGTGCATTTGAAGGGCGGGCAGCGCATCGAGGGCGAGGTGGTCAAGGACGACGGCGTGGAGCTCGAACTCAAGACGCGCTTTGGCACGCAGCGCATTCCGCGCTCGCAGATCGAGAGGATCGAGCGCTGCGACACGGCGGCGCAGGAGATCGAGAAGCGCCTGGCGGCGCTAGCGCCCGGGGACGCGGAGGGGCGCTACCAGGCGGCGCTCGCCGCCCGGGACGCGGGGCTGCGCAAGCGCTATCGGGAGATCCTGCTCGAGGTGGTCGCCATCGATCCGCTGCACGAGCAGGCCAACCTGGAGCTGGGCAAGGTCAAGTACCAGGGGCGCTACGTCACCCCGGAGGAGCGCGAGCGCCTCGAGCAGGAGGCGCGGCGGGCGGAGATGGCGGCGCGCGGCCTGGTCGAGCACGAGGGACGCTTCGTCACGCCCGAGGAGAAGGAGAAGCTCGAGAGCGGCCTGGTGCTGCGCGAGGGCAAGTGGATCGAGCAGGACGAGGCCATGCGCCTCGGCGGCTTCGTCTCGGTGGACGGGCAGTGGGTGCGCGCCGAGGACGCGGCGGCCGACGAGACGCGCGCCCGGGCCGAGGATGTCGTCGGCGGCGGCCTGAGCCTGGAGAAGACCGAGCACATCGCGGTCTACACCGACGTACCCGGCGAGTTCGGCGCCAAGCTGGCCAAGCTGCTGGAGAAAGGCTTCCTGCAGTTCGCCAAGGAGTTCGGCACCGGGCAGGCGCTCGACTGGCTCGGCGGCCGGCGCGTCGACGTGTTCGCCTTCCGCCTGAGGTTCGCCTACGAGAAGTACATCGACCACCTCGGCGCGACCGGCATGGGGCAGGCCTGGGCCGAACGCGCGCGCCGCGTGATCAGCATCTACCGTTACGAGTCCGGCTGCGCTGCGGTCACCTACATGGCCAACAAGGGCGAGGCCTTCACCGCCGGGCACTGCGCCAACATGCTCGGCCACACCCTGATCAACCGCTACCGCTGCGCGGACGGCGGCCTGCCCCCCTTCTTCGACGAGGCGTTCGCCGCGCTCGTGGAGTTCGACCTGCTGGGGCGCAACGTCGTCTTCAGCCTGGGCTCCGGCCGCTACGAGCGCTCTCTCCAGGACGGCGACCGCAAGTTCTTCGAGGACGGGCGCTGGACCGAGGCGCTGCGCGAGTGCATGCGCGGGCTGTACGACACGCCGCTCGACCAGGCGGTGCGGCGCGACCACGGCGAGATGCTGCAGATGGACGTGGCCAAGGGCATGGCGCTGTTCGTGCGCTGGCGCTCCCTCGGCCCGGACCGGCTGCGCGTCTTCTTCGACGCGCTGCGCGACGCCTGGCCGGCGGGCGAGCTGCCGTCCGGCCACGCGCTGGTGCGGCAGGCGATCGCGCGCGCGTTCCACGCGGTGGAAGAGCGCGACATCCCGGTGGTCGACAAGGAGCTGCGCGCCTTCGTCATGACGAAGATGCAGTGACATGGCCGGAGCGGCGCAGGACAGTCAGCCGAAGCGCATCGCCGGCTACGCCGTCGAGGGGATCCTTGGCGCCGGCGGGACGAGCAGGGTCTACCTCGCGCGCCAGGAGGCGCTGGACCGGCGCGTCGCGCTCAAGGTCTTCAAGGTGCAAGCCGGCGCGGGGGGCAGCGCGGCCGGCCGCCTGGCGCGCGAGGCGCGGCTGCTCGCGCGCCTCGACCACGAGAACATCGTGCGCTGCTTCGACTTCGGCCAGGAGGGAGAGAGCTTCTACCTGGCGATGGAGCTGGTCGAGGGCGAGAGCCTGAAGCAGCGCCTGGATCGCCAGGGACGCTTGGCGGAGGAGGAGGCCGTGGCGCTGACCACGGCGGTGGCGCGCGCGCTGCAGCACGCCCATTCCCAGGGCATCGTGCACCGGGACGTGAAGCCCGGGAACGTGCTCTTGGCGCAGGACGGACGCGTGAAGCTCACCGACTTCGGCCTGGCGCGCGGGAGCGAGGACCTCGAGCTGACCCTCCCGGGCACGCTGGTCGGCACGCCGCAGTACCTCTCGCCCGAGCAGGCGCGCAACCCGCGCCGCGTGGACGAGCGCACCGACCTCTACTCGCTCGGCGCCTGCCTCTACCACATGGTGACCGGCGTCACCCCGCACCGCGGAGAGACCCTCGCCGAGGTGATCGGCAACATCGTCTTCTCGCGCGTGCAGCCTCCCGAAACGCACAACCCGGACCTGTCCCAGCCCCTCTCGCGCGTCATCGCCCGCCTCATGGCGCGCGAGCGCCAGCTCCGCTACCAGAGCGCGCGCGAGCTGCTCGAGGAGCTCGGCCGCCTGCGCGCGCCCGCCGGCGAG
>JACQZJ010000155.1:0-12242 GCA_016213895.1 Planctomycetota bacterium
CATAATGCTTACATCGGAGCTTTGCGCATCAAGCGTGACGTGGGCGAGCAATCGAGTCTGGGGCTGATTGCGACGAGCTTCAATTTTATCGAGCGGCACAATCAACTGGCTGGAGTGGATGGGCGCTTGAGTTTGAATCGCAACACCTTCTTGACCTTTCAACTGCTTGGCTCGACTGCGCGGCGCTTCTTTTACGCTCCGGCGGCGGATCGCAATGTGTATCGCACGGGCCATGGGCTGGCCTATTTTGCCGAGTTGAATCGCACGGGGCGGCGGTTGAACGTGCAGCTTGCAGGCGCGGGCCACACGCGAGATTATCGCGCGGAGATAGGTTTCACCACGCGCACGGACACCAATCGTTGGAGCATCTTTGCGCGCTACAACTCCGAGCCGCAGCCGCAGCGCAAGCTGATTTCGTGGAGCGCGTTGTACACGACGTTGGTGCAATTTGATTGGCGCGGGCGTTCGCAATACGCCTATCATTTTCCGCGCGTCGCGTTGAATTTCAAACGGCAGACGTTTTTGCAACTGGCGGCTTATTATGACTACGCGCGTTTGTTTGAAGAGGAGTTTGGCGCGCGGCGCACGGCCACGCGGTTCATGGCGCGGCGGTAGAGGAGCGTGCGGTACGGGTCGGGCGCCCCGTTCCTGATCGCCACCTGCACCGCGGAGAAGGGCGCGATCCAGAGGCGCAGCCGGCCGCCGTAGCGCGACAGGGCGCGGGCCAGGTCGAGCGCCTTCTCGCGCGAGGCCTCTCCCACGAAGGGCGGGGCGTGGAAGTGCAGGAGCTCGGTCAGGAGGCCGCGCTTCAGCGCCAGCCAGGCGGCCACCGGGCTGTCGATGCCGCCCGAGAGGAGCGCCACCGCGCGGCCGAGGGAGCCCACGGGCAGGCCGCCCGGGCCGCGCAAGCGCTCGGCGAAGACCAGCGCTTCCCGCGCGCGCACCTCGATGCCGACCGTCAGGTCGGGCGACTTCATGCGCACGCCGAAGCCGCGGAAGCGGCCGAGCACGGCGTCGGCCACGCGCCTGGAGAGCTCCATGGAGTCGAGGGGGAAGCCCTTGTCGGCGCGCTTGCTCTCGACCTTCATGGTCAGGCCGCGGCCGTCCGGGGAGCCGCGCCGCGCCAGCGCCTCCTCGACCGCTGCCGCCGCCGCCGCCTCGAGCGCCTGCGGATCGGCCGGCGCCGCCAGCGCCGGGCTCGCGGATGTCACGCCGAACACGCGCGCGGCGCGCTCGGCCGCGGCCCACGGGTCGGCCGCGGCGCGTACCAGGACGCGGCCGTGCGGGCGCTCGATGTGGCCGTGCTGCTCGCCGCGCAGAGCGTCGGCCAAGCGGCGCTTGAGCAGCTGTTCGAACACGCCGCGGTTGCCCCCCTTCAGGCCGATCTCGCCGTAGCGCACGATGACCACCCTCTCGGCGCCGTTCATCGCAGCAGCTCCCGCACGTGCAGGACCGCGCCCGGCAGCTCTTCCAGGAAACGCTCCACATCGCTTTCCGTGGTGCTCCGCGCCAAGCTCACCCGGACCACCGAGCGCGCCTGTTCGATGCTCAGGCCGATGGCCTCGAAGGTGGCGGAGACAGCGCCGCTCGCGGCGTGGCAGGCCGAGCCAGTGCCGATGACGAAGCCCCGCGCCTCGAGGTGGTGCTGCAGGATCTCGCCGCGCGCTCCCTCGATCACCGCGGCGACGATGGTCGGCAGGCGCGGCGCGCCGCCGCCGAGCACGAGGACGCCTTGCAGCGCGCCGAAGGCCCCGCGCAGGCGCGCGCAGAGCCCCGTGAGGCGCGGCTCCTGCTCTGCCAGGCTCGCGCGCGCCAGCTCGACGGCGCGGCCGAAGCCGGCGATCGCGGCCACGTTCTCCGTGCCGGAGCGCAGTCCGCCCTCCTGGCCGCCGCCGTAGAGCAGGGGCCCGGGCCGCGCGCCGGTGAAGAAGACGAGCGCGCCCGCTCCCTTGGGCCCGTGCACCTTGTGCGCCGAGAGGGAGAGGGAGTCGGCCGCGGCCGCCACCCCGTCCAGGCGCACCTTGCCGAAGGACTGCACCGCGTCGACGTGCAGGTGGGCGCGCGGCGCCAGCCGGCGCACGATCTCCGCCGCCTCGGCGATGGGCTCAAGCACCCCGATCTCGTTCTGGCCGTGGATCAGCGCCACGAGAGAGGTCTTCTCCGAGAGCTGCTCGGCGAGGTGCTCGAGATCGAACCGGCCGTCCGCGTCGACCTGCACGCGCGCGCAGGCGATCCCGCTCTCGGCGGCGGCCGCTTGCGCGGCCCGCGCCGCCGAGGGGTGCTCGACCGCGGAGCAGACGATGCGCCCGCCCGGACGCGCGCGGCCGAAGCCCAGGATGGCGAGGTTGTTCGCCTCCGTGCCTCCCGAGGTGAAGACCAGCTTCCCCGGCCGGCCCGAGACTGCGCCGAGCACGCGCTCGCGCGCCGCCTCGAGCGCGCGCCGCGCGCTCACGCCCGGTGCGTGCAGCGCGGAGGGGTTGGCGTGCTCCGCGCGGAGATAGGGCAGCATGGCCTCGAGCACCGTCTCGTCGAGCGGGGTCGAGGCGGCGTGGTCGAGGTAGACGCTGGCTGCTCTGCTGCGCATGATGCAAATGGCAGATTAGCAGAGTCTTAACGGAGCGCCACGCTTCAGTCGGCGGCGGTCTCCGGCCGACGATGCAGCCGAGGGATAGCCGGTTCTTCCCGCTGCCGGCGCGCGGTAGAGTGTGCGGCTCGTCCCGTTCGTGCGCCCGAACCAAGAAGCCAAGCCCTTGAGAACGCCCGCAGTCTTCGCCCTGCCCGCCATCGTGGTGCGCCACAGGGAACTCCTGTGGTCCTTCGTCTGGCGCGAGCTGAAGGCGCGCTACGAGGGCTCGCTGCTCGGCCGGCTCTGGCCGCTCCTCAACCCCCTCATCCTCTTCCTGGTCTACTACTTCGTCTTCGCCGTCATCCTGGGCCAGAAGATGGAGGTGATGGGAATCAAGGTGGAAGACGGCTCCTTGATGGGCCTGTACATCATCTCCGGCATCCTGCCCTGGATCTGCTTCTCCGAGAGCCTGGTGCGCTGCACCGGCGTGGTCCTCGAGAACGGCAACCTGGTCAAGAAGATCGCCTTCCCCTCCCAGCTCCTGCCGCTCTACGCCGTGGCGGTCAACACCATCTACTTCCTCATCGGCCTGGCGGTCTTCCTGGCGGCGCGGCTGCTCTTCTTCTTTGACGCCGGCGGCACCAGCGGCCTGCCGGCGAGCTGGTGGATGCTCTTCCCGGCCATCGTGCTGCAGACCATCCTCACCGCCGGCCTCGGCCTCTTCCTCGGCGCGCTCAACATCTTCATCCGCGACACTCTGCAGGTCATCTCGCTCCTGCTGCAGCTCTGGTTCTTCACCACGCCCATCGTCTACCAGGCGAGCCTCATCAGGGACAACCTCCCGAACTTCGCCCCCTTCATGCAGTTGAACCCGATGTACCACCTCATGGAGATGTACCACGCGGCGCTCATCAGCGACGGCGGGAGCACGCCGTGGGCCTCCATGTGGATCTTCGCCGTGTTCGCGGTCCTGGTCTTCTTCCCCTGCTACGCTTTCTTCCTCAGCACCAAGGGGAGGTTCGCGGATGAGCTGTGAGCGGGCGCGGAGGACGGCGTGAGCGGCAACGACAGCGCGGTCTCCACGCGCAACCTCGGCAAGAAGTACAAGGTCTACGCCTCCCCCTTTCGGCGCATCAAGGAGGGGCTGTCCTTCGGCCGGCGCAAGTACCACAAGGAGATCTGGGCGTTGCGCGCCGTGGACTGCGACGTGCCGCGCGGCCGCGCACTCGGCGTCATTGGTTCGAACGGCGCGGGCAAGTCGACGCTCCTCAAGATCCTCTCCGGCACCACGCTCGCCACCACGGGCACGTTCCGCACCGAGGGCAAGGTGGCTTCGCTGCTCGAGCTCGGCACCGGCTTCCACACCGAGTTCAGCGGGCGCGACAACATCTACCTCAACGGCTCGGTGATGGGCTTCTCGCGCCGCGAGATCGCCGCGCGCTTGAACGACATCATCGACTTCACCGAGCTCGGGCACTTCATCGACCAGCCGGTCCGGACCTACTCCTCCGGCATGGTCATGCGCCTCGGCTTCTCGGTGGCGACCGCCATCGACCCCGACATCCTCATCATCGACGAGATCCTGGCCGTCGGCGACCTGCACTTCCAGAAGAAGTGCATCGACCGCATCTTCAGCTTCCGCGAGCAGGGCAAGACGATCATCTTCTGCTCGCACTCGCTCTACGACGTGCGCCAGGTGTGCGACGAGGTTATCTGGATCAAGAACGGCATGGTCGAGCGACGCGGGCCGCCGCTCGATGTCACCGCGGAGTACGCCAACTACGAGCGCAGCCTGATCCACGTGCCGGACCAGGAGCTGTGCGGCGTGGCGCGCTCCGAGGAGCAGAACCCGCCGGTGCTGGACCGGGTCGTCGTGCTCGACGACCGCGGGCGGCCGGTGTCGCAGGTGGAAACCGGGCAGAGCTTGACCATGCTGCTCGAGTACCGCGTGCCCGAGACCTGGAAACGCAAGATCAACTGCGGCTTCGCCATCTGGCGCTCGGACAACGTGCTCATCGCCGCCGCCTCCTCCGGCCACGAGCAGATCGAGGTGCCGCGCCGCCCGGGCGGCCGCTTCCGCGCGCTCGTCTCGGTGCCGCGCGTCGCGCTCATCGACGGCGAGTTCACGGTCATCGGCTACATCTACGACGACAAGTGCCTGCACATCTACGACCACCGCATGAACGAGCTGCCGCTCGTGGTCAAGCCCTGCGAGGGGCTGGTGGGCGTGCTCACCCTGAACCACGGCTGGAAGTTCGAGGAGCTCTGAGCCGCGCGCGGCGCCCGCGCGCCTCGAAGGCGGACGGATGTTCGACGTCGGCTGCGTCCTGGTGAACTTCAACTCGGGCGCGCTCTGCGTCTCCGCGGTGAAGTCCCTGCTCGCGCAGCGCTTCGCGGGCCGGGAAGGCGCGCAAGGCACGCTGCAGATCGTGGTGGTGGACAACGCCTCCCCTGAAGACCAGCACGCGCTGCTCGAGCCGCTCGCCGCCCTGGGCGTCGAGGTGATCTTCCACGACGTCAACCTCGGCTACGGCGGCGGCATCAACCTGGGCGCGGCGCGCCTCGACGCCGAGTACCTGCTGCTGGCCAACCCGGACATCCTGGTCCTGCCGGGCGCGCTCGACGCCCTGGTGCGGCGCCTGGCCGCGGACGCGCGCGTGGGCGCGGCCGGGCCGCGCGGCTTCCTCGACGCCGAGCGCTTCATCCTGCTGCCGCCGAACGACCTGCCGACGCTCGCGCTGCACGCCGTCGAGTCGCTCGGCCGCGTGCATTGCGGCGTGGCGCGGCGCACGGCGCGGCGGCGTTCACGCCGCTTCTTCGCGGCCTGGCGCGCGCGCCAGGCGCTCGACAAGGCGATGGTCTCCGGCTTCGCCATGCTGGTGCGCGCGCAGCTCGCGCGCCAGCTCGGCCCCTTCGACCCAGGCTTCCCCTTCTACTTCGAGGACGCCGACCTGTGCCGCCGCATCCGGCGCGCCGGCTACCGCCTGGTGCTCGAGCCGCGCGCGGAGATGATCCACTTCTTCGACCAGAGCGCGCGCTCGGTGCGCGCCGAGGTGCTCGAGAAGTACGCCGTGTCGCGCGCCTACTACTACCGGAAGCACTACGGCGCGGCGGGCTTCCGCCTCTACCGTGCTTTCGACGGCTACGCGGCGCGGCGCGGCCCGGCCGCCGAAGGCTGGCGCTTCTGCGCGGTCGAGGACCTGGGCGACGCGGCCGAGCCGCCGCTCCTGGCCGTGCCGGGCGGCGCGCGCGAGCACGTGGTGGAGATCGCCACCGATCCGGCGTTTCTCTTCTGCGGCGGACACCTCGGCGCCGGTGCGAGCGTGACCCTGCCGCGCGCGGCCTGGGACGCGCTCGAGGCCACGCGCTGGTACGTGCGCGTCCTGGACGCGCGCGACCTGACGATCCTGCGCTGCGTCACCTTCCAGAAGACGCGCCCGCGCGCGGCGCCGCCGACGTTCGAGGAGTTCCAGGCGCTGGCGGCGCCCTCAGCGGGAGAGGCTGCGCCATGAGCGCGCCCGAGCGCACGCTCTCGATCGTGGTCCTCTCCTGGAACACGCGCGACCTGCTGCGGAGCTGCCTCGCCAGCCTGGAGCGCGTGCCGCGCGACCTCGACCACGAGGTGATCGTGGTGGACAACGCCTCCGCGGACGGCTCGGCCGACATGGTGGCGCGCGAGTTCCCGGCGGCGCGCCTCATCCGCAGCGAACGCAACCTGGGGTACGCGGCCGGCAACAACGCCGGCATCCGCGCCGCCGCGGGCCGGCACGTCCTCTTGCTCAACAGCGACACCGAGGTTGCACCGGACGCGCCCGGCCTGCTCGTGCGTCACCTGGAACGCGACCCGGGCTGCGGGGCGGTGGGCGCGCAGCTCAGGAACCCGGACGGCACCATCCAGCGGGCGTGCATGCGCTTCCCCAACCTCGCCGTGCTGGTCGGCTTCGACACCTGGTTCGGGAAGCGCTTTCCCTTCAAGCGCGCGCTGGAGCGCTACTTCTACCGCGACTTCGACCACGCGGCCTCGCGCGACGTGGACCAGCCGCCGGCCGCGGCGCTCGCCGTGCCGCGCCGCGTGTACGACGCCGTCGGCCTGCTCGACGAGGACCTCTTCCTCTTCTTCAACGACGTCGACCTGTGCCGCCGCATCCGCGCCGCGGACTACAGCATCCACTTCCTGGCCGAGGCGCGCGTGCTGCATCACGGCGGCGCGTCCACGCGCCACTACCGCGAGTTCGCCCTGGAGTGGCACAGGAACCGCGCGCGCTACTACCGCCGCGCCTACGGCCGCCTCGCCTGCTTCCTGGCCAAGGTGATGACCGCGTGGCGTGCGCTCGAGGAGTGGTGGCGCATGGCGCGCCGCATGACCGACCCGGCGGAGCGGCGCGCCGCGAGCGCCGAGATCCGGCGCGTGCTCGGCGCCGTGTGGCGCGACGCGCGCTGATCAGCGCGGCCCGTCTGGCGCGCGCGGCGCGCGCGCGCAGCAGCGGCGCAGGGCGGCGACTTCCTCCCGCGTCAGGGGGCGCGTTTCCCCGGGCGCGAGCGCGCCGAGCGGCACCGGCCCGATGGCGACGCGCTCGAGCGCGCGCACCGCGAGGCCGAGGCGCGCCAGGGCGCGGCGGATCTGGCGGTTCTTGCCCTCGCGGAGCGTGATCTCGAGCAGGGTCGCGTCGCTCATGCGGCGCAGCACGCGCACCGCCATGGGCCGCAGGCGCTTGCCGTCGAGGTCCATGCCGGCGCGCAGCGGCGCGAAGCGCTCCGGCGCGTGGCGGCCGGGCACGAGCACGCGGTAGACCTTTTCGCAGCCGCCGCCGGCGACGCGGTCGCCGAGGTCGTGGTCGTTGGTGAAGAGCAGCAGGCCGCTGGAAGCGCGGTCCAGGCGGCCGACCGGCATGGCGCCCCACAGGGCGCGCGGCAGGAGGTCACGGACGGTGGGCCGGCCCGGTGGATCGGACAGGGTCGTGAGCACGCCCGCCGGCCGGCTTGTGCATGGCCGCGTACAGGAGCCGCGCGCGCGCCAGCGGGACGCCGTCCACCTCGACGCTCGCTCGCTCGGGGTCGACCTCGAAGAGCACGTCCCGGCGCACGCGGCCGCCGGCGCGCACGCGCCCGGCCGCGACCAGCTCCTCCGCCCGCTTGCGCGAGCAGAAGCCCCACTTCGACAGGAGGCGCGGCAGGTAGACGGGGCGCGCCACGTCTGCCCCCTAGAAGACGTCGCTGTCGCCGATGGTGTAGAACCAGTGCGCGCGCGCCCAGGCCGCGTCCAGCGTCGGGTCGTAGACCTTGATGCACAGGTTGAAGGGTGAATCCTCGACCCTGAAGCCGCGCTCGCGCACCGCGTCGAAGATCGGGGAAGTGGGGGGGATCCACGTTTCCACGCGCGGCTGGCCGTTGTCGCGCGCGAACTGCACGCAATGCGCGAGCGCGCGCGCCAGCGCGGGCGTGTCCTTGGCGTCGGCGATCAACTCGCACACCGCGAGGATGGGCGGCCCCATCCAGTTGGGGCGCAGCACCCAGGCGGCGCGCAGGTCGGAGCCTGCCGCGGTGAGCGCGAACATGCGGTAGGTGACGCTCGGGCAGTCGGCGTAGCGCCAGTTGAGGTAAGCCGCGGTGCGCTTGATCGCCATGGGCAGGCCCGGCTCGATGCGCTGCCACAGGGCGTCGGCGCGCGCGTCGAAGCGGTCGATCTCGACGACCTCGCCCTCGCTCGCCTGGCCCGCGCCCACCTCGCGGTCGTTCTTGAAGTTGAAGAGGTTGCGGGCGATGGTCTCTACCGGCACGGCGATCGGCTTGTAGTCCAGCATCTTCACGCCGATGCGGTAGGCCTTCTTGTTGGGGAAGCCGTAGCCGAAGGCGTTCACCTCGGGCACGCCGTAGTGGTCGAAGTAGTACTTCGCGACCTTGAGGAAGGCGCCCTCGCGCTTCAAGCCGCGCCGGTAGTCCGGATGCAGCACCGAGTCGATGCCCTGGCCGCAGCACACCTCCGCGCCGCGCAGGTTGACGCGCGCCGGCAGGCAGGCGTACTGGGAGACAACGCGTCCCCCGGGCTCGATGCCGAGGACCACCTGCGTGCCGGCCGGGTTGGCGAGGAACTCCCACTTCCAGTGGTCCAGGCCTCGGCTGCGGTAGCCCGGGTCGTTCTCGCGGAACACCTGGTTGAACAGGCGGAGGATCCCGTCCTCGTCGCCGGGCTGGTACGGGCGGACCGTGATCTCGCTGCTGCTCACGAGGGCGTCCCTGGGTAGAGGAAGCCAAAGTACTACCACATCGCGGCGGCGCCGCAAACGTCCTCGCCCGAGCAGGCGGGCTGCGCCCGGTGCGCCGCCGGCGGGCGCCCGGGGACCTCCCGACCTGCGGGCCGTGACGGGACGTGTGGACGGGCGGCTGCGCCGGCGCCCGGCCGCGGAAGGTCGCTCGCGACTCTCCGCGCGCTCGACGTCGTGATGGAACTTCCGCCTCGCGCGGGCGGAAGTCCGCTACAACGGCGGGAGACGCGGCGTTTCGCGCGGCCGCATGAGAGGGCGGCCGCGCCGCCGCCAGGCACTGGTTGAGTGCCGGGCGCCCGCGCGCCGAAGAGGAGCCCATGACAAGCGACTGGAGCGTGCGCCCCTATCGGCCCGGCGACGAGCACGGCATCCTCCGCCTCTTCAACGAGGTCTTTACCGAGGCCGACCCCTTGTTCCGGCCGCGGCAGCTCTCGCACTGGAACTGGCAGTTCCGGGACAACCCCCTTTCGCACCACACCTACGTGGCTGAGGACGGCGGCGGCCGCGTCGTCGGCACCTACACGGCCATCCCCGGCACCTGGCTCCTCGACGGAGCGCCCCTCCAGGGCAGCCAGGCGGTCGACACCTGCGTGGCCCGGGAGCACCGCCAGTCCCTGAAGAAGGAGGGGCTGTTCCTGACGCTCGCGCGGCGCTGGTTCGACGACTTCGGCACGCCCGAGAAGGACCGCGTCGTCTACGGCCTTCCCAACCCGGTCGCCTTCCGCATCGGCACGCGCCGCCTCGACTACCGGCCGGTGCACACGCCGGTACGCGCGTTCAACCGCAACTTCCAGCAGGACTGGATCGACCACCTCGGCCGGATCGGCGCGGGCGCGGTAGATGTGCGCGAGGTCCAGACCTTTGCTCCCGCGGTCCACGACCTGTTCGAGCACCACGGCGCGCGCTCCGGCCTGGTGCAGCGGCGCGACGTCCGCTACCTGACGTGGCGCTACCTGGAATGCCCGACGGTGCGCTACCGCGTGCTCGAGGCGCGGGCGCGAGACGGCGAGCTGCGCGGCGTGCTCGTGCTGCGCATCGGCTGGCTCGGCCGGCCGCTCGCGCCGCTCGTCGACTGGATCGTCCCGGGCGAGGACCGCGAGGCGCTCGCCGGGCTGGCGCGGGCCGCGGCCGAGCTGGCGCGGGCCGCGGGCGTGACCTGCCTGGAGACCTGGGTGCCGCCCTGGTCGGCGCACGCGCGCACGCTCCAGGAGATCGGCTTCGCCGCGGACGACTCGACCTTCAACCTGTGCATCCGCGTGTTCGGCCCTTCCTTTGACGAGAACTGGGCCAAGGAACACTGGTTCTTCACCATGGGGGACTCGGATATCTACTGAGGCCCCCTGCGCGCCGCGGGCGGCTGCTAGACTTCGACCATGGTGCGTTACCTCGAGCCTCCGCCCCCGCCCGCGCGCCTCTCCGGGCCAGTGGTGCGCGGCCGCGTGTTCGTGCTCGCGCCCCACCCGGACGACGAGACCATCGGCCCGGGCGGCACGCTGCGCCTGCACGCGCGCTCCGGCGACGAGATTGCCGTGGTGTTCCTCACGGCCGGCGCGTCGGCCGACCCGAGCGCCAGCGTGCCGCCGGAAGTGTACGCGGCGCGCCGCCAGGCAGAGGCGCGCGCGGCGGCCCAGGTGCTCGGCATCGGCGCGCTCGAGTTCTGGGGTCTGCCGGACAACCACAAGGTCAACGAGAACGACCTCGAGCTGCTCGTTCCGCGCCTGCAGGATGCGCTCCTGCGCCTGCGGCCGGACGTGGTCTACGCTCCTCACGAGGCGGACCAGCACTCCGACCACCACGCCACGGCCGTGGCCCTGCGCCGCGCGCTCGCGCGCCTGCCCAAGCCGCCGCTCGCCTTCGGCTACGAGGTGTGGAGCGCCTGCCTCGCCACGCACGTGGTCGACACCTCGGCGGTGCACGAGGAGAAGCTCGCGGCCCTGCGCTGCTACGGGAGCCAGCTCGAGCACACCGACATCGTGCGCTTCATCACCGGCCTGAACGCCTACCGCGCGGTGTTCCTGGCCAAGGGGGCGCGCTTCGGCGAGGCCTTCCTGCCCCTCACGCCGCACGCCGGCGCCGGACGACGATGAAGGTCCTGCACGCGCTGCACAACTTCCCGCCGGAGTTCGTCGGAGGGACCGAAGGCTACGTCGCGGCCCTGGCGCAGGAGCAGGCGCGCGGCGGGCACGAGGTGCGCGTGCTCTGCGGCAGCGAGCGGCCAGGAGCGGGCGAGGCGCGCGAGGAATGGCAGGGAATCGAGGTGCTGCGCCTGCGGCGCGACCCCGCTTTCGAGCGCTACTCGGTCGACTTCCGCGTGCCGCGCCTGCGGCGGCGCTACGGCGCGCTGCTCGCGCAAGAGCGGCCGGACGTGGTGCACGTGCACCACTACTTGAACCTCGGCGTGCCGCTGGCGCAGGACGCGGTCGAGCGCGGCATCCCGGCCGTGATCACGCTGCACGACTACACGGCGGTCTGCCCGCGCTTCTTCCTCATGCGGCCGGACGGCGGCTTCTGCGGCGACGGTCTGCCCGTGCCGCTTGAGCGCTGCCTGGACTGCTGCGCCGCGGAGTTCGACGGCAGCCGCGCCGAGCTTCTCGAGGAGTTCCGCCTGCGGCGCGCCTTCTTCGCTGCAGAGCTCGCTGCCGCGGCCGTGCTCCTCTTCCCCTCGGAGAAGGCGCGCTCCTGCCTGCTCGGCACCGGGATCCTGCCCCTGCCGCCGCGATCCGAGGTCCTGCCCCTCGGGCTCCTCAGGCGGCTCGAGCCCGCGCCGCGCGCGCCCGGGCCGGAGGGGAAGCTCAGGCTCGTGTTCTTCGGCAACGTGGCGCCGGTCAAGGGCGTCGACCTGCTGCTCCAGGCCCTGGCCGGGATGGACGGCGCGCGGCGCGCGCGCGTCTCGCTGCTGCTGCTCGGGCGGAGCACGGACGAGGCGCTGGAGCGGCGCCTCGCCGAGCTCAAGGGCGATCTCGATTTGCGCCGCGAGCACGCCTTCGACGCCGCGCGCCTGGAGAAGCTGCCGGCCGAGGCGGACGCCGCGGTCTTCCCGGGCACGGCGGCCGAGACCTACTCGCTCGTGGTGGACGAGGCGCTGGCGCTCGGACTGCCGGTGATCGTCTCCGACCGCGGCGCCGCGGCCGAGCGCGCCGGGCCGGCCGCGGCCGTGGTGCCGGCCGGCGACGCCGCGGCGCTCTGCGCCGTGATCGAGCGGCTGCTCGACGCGCCGGGCAGGCTCGACGAGATGCGCCGCGCCGCGGCCGGCCGCGTCTCCACCATCGCCGAGCACGCCGCGAGGCTCCAGGCCGTGTACGAGCGCGCCCGCGGGCGCGGGGCCTGCGCGGCTGCGCCCGCGCCGTCCGGCCTGGACGGCGAGCGCCTCGAGGCGCGCGACCGCGTGGTGGCGCGGCTCGTGGCGGAGCGCG
>JACQZJ010000155.1:12272-53182 GCA_016213895.1 Planctomycetota bacterium
GGGCCGCGCCGTCGCGGCGGACCCGCCGTTCGACGCCACGTTCCGCTTCCTGCCGCTACGCGACTTCCGCTCCGTGCCGGACGGGCGCGTGGTGGTGCTTGCGCCGCACCCGGACGACGAGGTCATCGGCGCGGGCGGCGCCATCGCCCTGCACGCCGGCCGCGGCGACGAGGTCGTGGTCGTGCACTTGACCGACGGCGCCGGCGGCGACCGCGAGGCGCGGCAAGGCGGCGCGATCGCGCGCGTGCGCCGCGAGGAGGCGCGCGCGGCCGGCCAGGTGCTCGGGGTCAGCCGCACCCTGGGCCTCGACTTCCCGGACGGCGGCCTCAGGCCCGAGGGCGCCTTCCTGGCCGGGCTCTGCGCCCTGCTCGAGACCCTGCGCCCCCGCGTCCTCTACGTGCCCTCACCCTTCGAGCACCACCCCGACCACCGCGCCGCCTACCTGCTCGCCGCCGCGGCGCTCGAGCATCTCGCGCCCGCGCCCGCGGTGTTCCTCTACGAGGTGAACGAGCCGCAGCCGGCCGGGTTCCTTCTCGACGTCACGCCGGTGCTCGCGCTGAAGGACCAGGCGCTTTGCTGCTTCTCCAGCCAGCGCGCCTACCTGGACGTCGCCGCCAAGACGCTGCATGCCAACCGCGCGCGCACCGTGAACGTGGACCTGCCGGAGGTGGAGGCGGCCGAGGCGTACCTCGAGATCGAGCCGGCGCGCATGCGCGAGTGGGTCGGCTTCGCGGCCGCGGCGCGCGCCTTCCGCGAGGGGGCCGCGCCGCGCGCCGCGCCTGATGCGGCGCTGGACCCGGCGCGGCCGCGCGCGCCGGTCTCGGCGGTGATCGCCACCTGGAACAAGCGCGACGACCTGCGCGAGAACCTGCGCGCCCTCGAGCGCCAGACCATCCCGCCCGCCGAGATCATCGTGGTCGACAACTGCTCGAAGGACGGCACCGCGGACATGATCCGCGAGGAGTTCCCGGAGGTGCGCCTGCTCTCCTCGTCGAGCGATCAGACCGGCGCCTGCGAGACCTTCAACATGGGCTTCAAGGCGGCAACGCAGCCCTACGTGGCGATCATGGACGACGACGTGGTGGCGCCGCCTGCCTGGCTGGAGACGCTCGTCCGGCGCATGGAGCAGGAGCCGCCGAGCACGGCCATGATCTCCTCGAAGGTCGTCGAGCCGGGCATGCCGGACGAGTTCATCCGCTCGGAGCGCGTCAACCGCGAGCGCTACATGGCGACCTTCCGCGGCTGCGGCACGCTCGCCCGCAGCGAAGTGCTGCGGCGCGCCGGCTACTACGACGAGGTGTTCTTCATCTACGGCAACGAGCGCGACCTGGCGGCGCGCGTGCTCGGCCTGGGCTGCCGCATCCTGCAGCTCCCGGACGCGGAGATCTTCCACAAGACGCCCTTCGGCATGAAGGCCGGCCGGCGCTCCCTCTACTTCCACGTGCGCAATTTCTGGCTCTACGCCTTCAAGAACTGCTCCTGGCGGCAGATTCTGGCCGCGGCCTTCGCGCTCGGGCTGAAGGGGCTGGGGCGGAGGCGCGGCGGCCACGCCAGCGACGCCACCGGCACCATCGGCCTGGAGCGAAGCCTCAAGGACACGCGCGGCGGGCTGTGGATCGCCTGCCGGGCGACGTTCGCGGCCCTGCTCCTCTTGCCCCACTGCCTGAGGAACCGCAAGGTCTGTCGCGCGGACGACTTCGAGCCGCCGCTGGCCTAGCGGCGCCGGACTGGGCCTCTTCATGAGCGAGCCGATCACCGCAGCCGTGACCGCCTACAACGGGGAGAGCGACCTCGGGGACTGCCTGCGCGCGCTCCTCGCCCAGGAGGACGCGGCGTTCGCCGAGGTGATCGTGGTGGACAACGCCTCGACCGACGGCACCGCCGCGCTCGTGGCGCGCGACTTCCCCGCGGTGCGCCTGATCCGCATGGAACGGAACGACGGTCCCTGCCCGGCGCGCAACCGCGCGCTCGAGGAGGCGCGCACGCGGCTGGTCTTCCAGGTCGACCACGACGTGGTGGTGCGGCCGGACTGCGTGCGGCAGCTCCGCGCCGCGCTGCTCGCGAGCGGCGACGTCGCGGTGGCCTCCCCGCGCGCCCTCGACGCCGCTCATCCCGAGATCGTGCACTACGACGGCGGCTTCCATCACTACGCCGGGGTCCTGGCGCTGCGCCACTTCTTCCGGCCGCTCAGCGAGTGCTCCGCCGCGGACGCGGACGTGGACGCGTTCGTGTCGCTCGCCGCGCTCGTGGACCGCGACAAGCTCCTGGAGGTGGGGGGCTACGACCGGGAGTTCTTCATCCTCTTCGAGGACAGCGACCTGTCCTACCGCATCCGTTTGCGCGGCTATCGCATCCGCTCGGTGGCCGGCGCCCTGGTCGAGCACCGCTCCGGCACCGCGGGCATCTCCTTCCGCGGCGGGCCGGTCTATCCGGCGCGCCGACTCTTCCTGCACTCGCGCAACCGCTGGCTCTTGGTGCTGAAGTGCTACCGCGCGCGCACGCTGCTCCTCGCCCTACCCGGGGTGCTCGTCCTGGGCGCCGCCTACGTGGTCTTCGCCTGGAGCCAGGGAGCGCTCAGGGACTACGTGCGGGCCAAGGCGTCGCTCATCGCCCTGCTGCCGCACGTGCGCGCGGAGCGGCGCAGGCTGAAGGCGCTCCGGCGCCTGCGCGACCGCGACCTGCTCGGCGCCCCGGACCTGACCTTCTCGCCGCGCATCGAGCGCGGCACGGGCGGGACCCTGGCCGAGCGCCTGCTCTCGCGGCTCTTGCGCGCCTACTGGACGCTGATCCGGCCGCTCGCCGGCTGAAGGGCAGGGCGCCCGGCCGCGCGCCCTGGATTTGCGCGGGGCCGGGCCCAGGGCGTCGGCTACAATCCTGGTTGATGGAGAGAACCACCGAGCCCGGTCCGACCGCTGGGACGGTCGCGGTCATCCTGAACTGGAACAGGGCGGACGACACCATTCGCTGCGTCGAGGCCCTGCTGCGATCGGCTCCGGCCGCGCCGCGAATCATCGTGGTGGACAACGGCTCCAGCCAGGGGTCGCGAGACAGCATCCGCGCCCGCTTCCCCGCCTTGCGCCTGATCGAGGCCGGGCAGAACCTCGGCTTCGCCGGCGGCAGCAACCTCGGGATCAAGGCTGCTCTCGCGGCGGGCGCCGAGCGCGTGGTGCTGGTGAACAACGACGTCGAGGTCGATCCGCGGTGCATCGCCCGGCTCGAGGCCGCGCTGCGGGCGGGCAAGGAGGCGGGCGCGGCCGGACCGATCATCCTCACGGCGCAGAACCACCGCCGCATCTGGGGGGCCGGCGGCGTGCTCTCGCACCGCGAGAACATCACGCGCCTGCGCGGCTTCGGCCAGGCGCAGAACGGGCGCTTCCGCGAGGACGAGGACGTCGACTACCTGCCGGGTTGCGTGCTCATGGTGCGGCGCGAGGTGTTCGAGAAGGTCGGGCTGCTCGAGGAGTCCTTCTTCTGCTACATGGAGGACGTGGACTTCGGGCGGCGCTTGCTCGACGCCGGCTACAGGAACCGCTTCGTCGCCGGCGCCATCGCCTACCACGACGCATCGTCCTCGACCGGCGGCGGCTACACGCCGGCGCGCAAGTACATGAACGCCGTCAACTCGGTGCACTTCCTGCGCCGCCACGGCACCTGGAAGGCCTGGCTGGGCTTCCTCCTCTTCGACATCCTCGGCCTGCCCGGCGCGTTCGCGGTCGCGACGATGCAGGGCCGGCCGCTCGCCGCGTTCGCCAAGATGCGCGGCATCATCGACGGGCTCAGGGGCGTGCGCGTGACGCCCGAGCGCGTCGCGCGCTACGTACGCTCATCGCGATGAAACTGCTGCAGGTCCTGCACTTCTTCCTGCCGCGCCATTCGGCCGGGACGGAGGTGTACACGGACGGCGTGGCGCGCACGCTGCGCGAGCGCGGGCACGAGGTGCACCTCTTCTTCACCGACAAGGTCCTGTCGGAGCCGAACTACCGCCTGGTGCAGCGCCGGCACAAGGGGATGCAGTGCCACGTCGTGATCAACAACCTGCTCTACGGCTCTTTCGTCGAGACCTTCCTCAACGAACCGGTGGAGCAGGCCTTCGCCCGCGTCCTGGAGGAGGTGCGCCCGGACGCGGTGCATTTCCAGCATCTCATGCTGCTCTCCATGCGCCTGCCCGAGATCGCCGCCCGGCGCGGCATCCCGACGCTCTTGACGCTGCATGACTTCTGGCTCTACTGCGCGCGCTTCGGCCAGCTCATGGAGCGCGGCGAGAAGGTCTGCCCCGGACCGGCGCCGCGGCGCTGCGCCGCGTGCATCACCGATTTCAAGTTCGCGCAGTCGCCGCTCGAGAAGCGCGTGATCTCGGCCATCCGCTGGACCAAGGAGGTGGCCGGTTTCGACCTGGCGCCGGTGGTGGACGCGTGGCGCGGCAGCCGTCTGGCGGGCGCGGCGCGCCTCCTGCCGCGGCGAGCGCGCGCCGAGGCCGGCGCGAGCACGGCCGCGGCCGGGCTGGAGGACGGCTTCCGCCTGCGCGCGCGCGCGCTCGCGGACATGCTCCCGCACCTCGACCTCATCCTCTCGCCGTCCAACACGGTGCGCGATCTGGTGGTCTCCTTCGGCTTGCCGGCGGAGCGCGTGGAGGTGGTGCCCCTCGGCATCCAGGGAATCGACCTGCCCGGGCCGAGACCATCATTCGCGGGCCGGGACCCGGTGTTCGGCTTCATCGGCACCATCTCGCCGCACAAGGGCGTGCACGTGGCGGTGGAAGCCATGCGCTACTTGAAGGGCCGCGGCGAGCTGGTCATCTTCGGCCGTCCCGACTTCTACCCGTGGTACGTCTCGAGCCTGCGCCCCTGGACCGAGAAGCTGCCGATCCGCTTCGCGGGCTCCGTGCCGCGCGGCCGCATCGGCGAGGCCTTCGGCTCCATCGACGTGCTGGTCGTGCCGTCCATCTGGCTCGAGAACTTCCCGATCAGCATCCAGGAGGCGCGCGCGGCGCGCGTGCCGGTGGTGGCCTCGAACCTGGGCGGCATGGCCGAGGCGGTGAGCCACGGCGTGGACGGCCTGCTGTTCGCCGCCGGGGACGCGCAGGACCTGGCGCGCCAGCTCGCCACGCTCATCCGCGAGCCCGAGCGCATCGCGGCCATGGCGGAAAACGTCACGCCGCCCATCACGCTCGAGGAGCACGCCAGCGCGCTGGAGGAGCGCCTGGGGCGGCTGGTCGCGGCCCGGCGCGGGGCGTGAGGCGGGCGCGGCTCGACCTCGGCCTCAGCGCGACTTCGCCCCGACCTGGATGAAGGCGCCGATCCGGCCGTTCCAGGGCCCATCAGCGCGAATCCGGCTCGAGCAGCTCGCCGCGCCAGACCGTGACCGCCTGGCCCTTGAGCAGGACGCGCTCCCCGCGCACTTCGACGCCGACGACTCCGCCGCGCGCCGAGGCCTGGAAGCCGACCAGCTCGCGCTTCTCGAGCGACGCGGACCAGTAGGGGCCGAGGGCGCAGTGGGCCGATCCGGTCACCGGGTCCTCGTTGACGCCGACCCGCGGCGCGAAGAAGCGCGAGACGAAGTCGAACTCCGGCGACGCGGAGCGGCTGGTGACGATGACGCCCCGCGCTTCGACCAGGCCGAGGGCGCCGAAGTCGGGACGTGCCTGGCGCACCGCTGCATCTCCCTCGACCTCCAGCAGGTAGTCGAAGCGATTCCTGCCGACCCGGACGGGAGAGATGCCGACGGCCTCGACCAGGCCGCGCGGCGGCTCCGCCGCCTCGGCTGGCGTCGCGGGAAAGTCGAGGACGATCCGTCCGCCCTGCCGCTCGGCGGTGAGCACGCCGCTCCTCGTGAAAAAGCGCGCCGGCTGGTCCGCGGGGAGCTCGCCCGTCTCCCACAGCACGTGGGCCGAGGCCAAGGTGGCGTGTCCGCACAGTTCCACCTCGACCGCCGGCGGGAACCAGCGCAGGTCGTAGCCTCCGTCGCGCCGCACCAGGAACGCGGTCTCGGAGAGGTTCATCTCACGGGCGACGAGCTGCATCCAGCGCTCGTCCCGCGGCTCGGGCAGCAGCATGACCGCGGCCGGGTTGCCCGAGAAAGGCCTGGCGGTGAACGCATCGACCTGGTGAATCGCGAGCCCCATGTCCGCCTCCGCTGCCTGCGGGTGCTCGTGAGCGGCGGCTTCAGTCTGCGGGATGGCGGCGGGATTGCCAGTCAGGAACTCGCGAATCGGCGCCACCGGCATGCCGGGAAGCCGGTTGAGACGCCGAGGAAACCAGGAAGCCGAGAGGTGCGAGCCATGCGCGGAACCGTCCTGCCGTCCTTCTTCCTTGTCGCCGCGGTCTGGCCGGGCGCGCTTTTCGCCCAGAACCTGCTGGCGAACCCCGGTTTCGAGACAGGAGGGGGGGCGCCCGCGGGATGGTCGACCTGGCCTCCTGCTCCTCCCGGCGTCGCCTACGTCTGGTCGAGCTTCGCCCCCTGCTCGGGCAGCCGGTGCGTCGAGATCTCCGCCGCCACGACTTCCCTCGGCATGTGGCGGCAGGAGCTGCCGGTGACGGGCGGAGCGCTCTACACCTACTCCGGGTGGATCGAGACCGAGAGCATCGCTTCAGGAGGCGAATGCACCTTGCAGGCGGTGTTCCGCAACAGCAGCAACGCCATCCTCGAGTTCGTCGACCTGGGCTCCCACGACGGCACGATCACGCCCTGGATGTTCGACTTCCCGCACGTGAAGCGGGTGCGGGCGCCGCAGGGCGCCGTCAAGGTCGAGGTGAATCTCTACCTCCAGGGTCCGGGAAAGGCGCGCTTTGACGACGTGTTTTTCGGGCCGTGCGAGACGGGGACCATCTTCGGCCACGCCAGCAACGGAGCCGGGCCCATCGCCGGCGCCGAGATCGAGCTGTGGGGAACCGATAGCAAGGTCTACTCCGACGCGAACGGCCTGTTCCTCGTCCCCGGCGTGCCGGACGCGTCCCCGCGCTGGAATCTGATCGTGAGGGCGCCCGGGTACCGGGACGCAACCCTGGGCGGTGTCGACGTGGCCGCGGGCGAGTCGGCGCAGGTCTGCGTCGTGCTGCGCCCTGGGACGAATCCTGCCGACACGAACATCTGCCTCAGGGCGGGACGGCTGCACCACGCCGCGCAGTCGGCGCCCGCGACGGTCGATCCGACCGCCGTCATCGACCCGAGCATCTACCCTTCTCATGTCCTGCCCTTCCTCGCCAGCGACCCGTACATCGACTCCGACTCGCTGGAGGTGCAGGCGGTCGCGCAGGAGATCCTGGCGGGCGTCCCTCCCAGCCAGGCCACGAACCTGCAGGCCGTGTCGCACGCCGCCTACTTGTGGATCGCGCGGAACATCGAGTACGACGTCGTCTATTCCACGCAGAACTACATCGATCCCACCTCGGGCATGTGGCAGACGATCTCGGGCGAAGGCTGGTGCTGGGGGCGGAACTTCACCGACTGGCTGTACACGCCGTCCGAGATGCTGCGCGAGAAGCGCGGAATCTGCATCGAGCACGGCCGGCTGGGAACGGCGATTCTGCGCGCCCTGGGCATCCCCGCGCGTCCCATGGTGGGGCACGCGACCATGTTCTGGGTCGAGCCCCCGTCCGGGCAGGGCTGGTGGACGGCGATGTCGACCAGCGGCGGGCGCGCCGCCTACCGCGATCACGGCGACACCGCGTCCGCCTACGGCACGCTTCAGCCGTCCGCCCTCCATCACGCCGCGCTCGACGCCGGGCCGGTGATCCACTCCGACTGGGAGTGCGCGCGGCCCGGGCTCTGGCGCGAGATTCACCCGTGGGGCGAAGGCTACCCTGACACGCCGGCCGGCCAGGCCCAGGCGCTCGCCGACCTCGCCGCCTTCGCCGCCTCGGGCAGCGCGCCGCAGGGCGTGCCGCACGCTCCCGGCGCCGCGTACGAGATCTCCTACTCCGACGTCACCATCGACCTTCGCAACGTCGGCCGGCAGCGCTCCCTGACGGCGCGCTTCCCTTTCGCCATGACCACGGCGGTCGTCACCGACCTGGGGAACCACGCCTGGTGGAGCGACCACCACGAGTGCGTGACGGGAACGTGGATCACGACCGAGAGCAACAGCGTGGAGTCGCGGAACTGGCTCAACCTGGCAGTCGACCTGACCCCGGTTCTCGGCCTCCCCGAGCCCGAGACCTGCGACGTCAAAGCGAACGGAGCGGACGAGGGCATCACCGTCACGCCGGGCACCTGGGTCACGTTCACGGTCAGCCTCGACGCGGCGGGCGTCGCTCCCGGTCCCCAGGACTGGTGGATCACCATTGCTTCGCCTTTCGGCTGGTTCCACGCGATTGGCGTCAACCTCTGGCAGTACGGCGCGGCGCCGGTGTACCAGGGCGCGGCGTTCGACCTGCCGGTCGAGGTCCCGATCCTCGACGTCCCGTCGCTGCCGGCGGGCACGTACACGCTCTTCTTCAGCCTGGACGCCGCCGACGGCGTTCCCCAGGGCACTCACACGGATTCCGTGAGCGTGACGGTGGAGGGTCCCTGACCGCGCGCGATCGGCGCTTGCGGCGCAAACGGGCCGCCCTTCCGGGCCGGCGGGGCGCTATCGTGACCTGCCGAGGCGGCCGGCATGAAGATCGTCCACGCGGTGCACGGGTATCCCCCTGAGCTGATCGGCGGCACTGAGCTGTACGTCGAGCGGCTCGCGCGCGAGCAGGCGGCCGCGGGCCACCATGTCCTGGTTTTCTCCGGCTCGGTGGACTGGCGCGAGGAGTTCACGGTCGAGGAGGGCGAGCAGGACGGCGTGGCCGTGGTGCGCGCGCACCGGAACGACCTCTACTTCGACCGCTGGGACAAGGGCTACAACCCGCTGGTCGCCGTGCTCTTCGAGCGCGTGCTCGCCGCGGAGCGGCCCGACGTCCTGCATGTGCACCAGTGGATCCGTCTGACCACGAACCTGGTCTCGATCGCCGCGCGGCTCGGCGTGCCGGCCGTGATCACGGCGCATGACCTCTACGCGAGCTGCCCGCGCGTCTTCCGCCTGAAAGGCAAAGACGAGGATCAGGCCTGCGAGCTGGAGATGAGCCCGGAGGCGTGCGTCTCCTGCGTGCCGCGCTGGCGCTTCCAGAAGGACGAGGAGGTGTCGGCCAGCATCGCGAGCTACCGGGAGGACATGCGCCGCGAGCTCGATCTGGCGCGGGCCATCGTCGCGCCGAGCCGCTCGCACGGCGAGTTCCTGGCGCGCATGCTGGGCGGCGGCGTGCGCGAGATCCGCGTCGTGCCGCACGGCACGTTGGCTGAGAGCGGCGCGCGCCACGCGGCCCGCGCCGTCGCCGCGGGGAAGATCCAGCTCGCCTGCTTCGGGCATCTCCACCCCTGGAAGGGCGCACACGTCCTGCTCGAGGGGTTGGCGCGCTGCGCCCGCAAGGAACGCTTCACTCTGCACCTGCACGGCAAGTTCTCGGGCGTGGAGTACGGCGCGCGGCTCGAGCAGCTCGCCGAGGGAAGCGACGTGGTCTTCCACGGCGCCTACTCACCCCGCGACCTGGAGCGCGCGGCCATCGACGTGGTGGTCATTCCCACGCTCTGCCGCGAGTCCTACTCCTTCATCCTGGACGAGGCGGTTCTGCTCGGCGTGCCGATCTTGGCGGCGCGCGCCGGGGCGATCACCGAGCGCGCCACCGGCCGCGTGCTGCTCTTCGAGCAGAACGACCCGGCCGACCTGGCGCGGAGGCTCGAGGAGATCGCCGGCGATCCGGGCCTGCTCGCGGCCATGCGCGTCGCGCCGCCGCCCGCGCTCGTCTCCTTCGCCGAGCACGCCGGGCGCATCGAGGAGGTCTACCGGGGCGTGGCGGCCGCGGGAGCGCCCGCGCCGCCGCCCGCGGCGGACGAGCGCGAGCGCCTCGCCGAGCAGTGGGAACGGCGCGAGACCCTGTTCCGCGAGCTGGTGCGCATCGAGCGCTGGGAGGACGTGGTCGCCGAGCTGCGCGCGCGCGTGGCCGAGCTCGAGGCGCGGCTGCACGGGTGATGGGGGGGGGCGCGAGCGCTCAGCTCATGCGGCGCAGGTGCGTGATGCGCCCGAAGAGGCGCGGCTCGCTCGCGGTGCGTGACTCGTAGAGCTCGATGACGCGCTCTACCTGGCCGGTGCGCCGCGCCGCGGTCTCCATGGCGGTCTCCAGCTTCGCGTCCCTGGCGCCGGCGGCGCTGGCGTCGAGGAAAAGGTCGAGCGCCAGGTCGTAGACCTGCAGCTTGTAGCACACCCAGGCGACGCGCGTGCGCGTGCGCTCGTCGAAGCGGCCGCGGCGGCCGGCCACGAACGCCCGTGCCTCCTCCGTCCGGCCGCTCCTGAGCAGCGTGTCGCAGAACTCGGGCAAGAGGTCGGGCGCGACCGGCTCGTCGAGATCGAGCAGCGCCTGCACCTCCGCGACCAGGCGCGCGGGCTCGGCCAGGCGCGCGCGCAGCCTGAGCCGCTGGCCGAGCGCGGCTTGATCCTCGGGGAAGGCCAGCAGGTAGGACTCGACCGCCTCGAGGGCGCGCTCCGGCTGCTCCTGCCGTTCGTACAACCAGGCGAGGTCCTTGAAGCAGCGCTTCTCCGCCGGCAGGAGCGCGAGCAGCCTGGCCTCCGCCTCCGCGAAGCGGCCGAGCTGCGTCAAGGTCGCGCCTATCAGGCGGCTGGTCCACCGGTCCTCGAACAGGCGGTTGCTTTCCTCGTAGCGGCCGAGCGCGGTCTCGTAGTCGCGCACCGCGTACGCCGCGCGGCCGCCGAGAAGCTGGATGCGCGCCGAACCCGGGAACTGGCCCGCGAGCTGGCGCGCCAGCGCCGCTGCCTCGCTGTTGCGGCCGCTGGCGAGAAGCAGCTCGAGACGCAGCCCGCGCGTCTCCACGGCCAAGGGATCCTCGGCCTCGAGCCGCTCCAGCGCCTCGGCGGCTGCATCAAGCTCGCGCGCGCGGATGCGGCGCGTCACTTCAGCGCGCAGGACATGGACGATGGCACTCATCGCGCCGCGACAGCGCTCCTGTCTGGTAGATTCCCAAATGACAGAACTTCCAAGACCTCGAGGAAAGGACGCCCGCAGTGCCCGCTCCAGAGCGCATCCGCGATCTCGTGGACGTCCTGGCCCATCCCACCGTGATCCGCCTGGAGCACCTGCGCGGCGGGGACGCGGGGTGGATCACGGCATCTTACTACACGACGCCAGAGGTGGAGGGCCACCTTTCCGGCCTGCGCCACGCCCTCGCCGCCGAGAGCGGCTGCGGCGTGTTCCTCATCGGCCAGTACGGCTCGGGCAAGTCCCACTTCCTGGCCTACGTCACGCAGAACCTCGAGGCCGGGCGGCTGCTTCCGGGCGGGCCGGAGGTGGCCGCGCTCTCGCTTCTCAACTTCCGCGGCGCCACGCGCCTCGAGGACGTCGTCGGCGACGTCCTGGGCATCGCCGCCGGCGCCGAACGCGATCGCCGCGCCGGCTGGGAGCGCATGCAGCAGGGCCACCCGCGCGGCCTGCTGCTCGTCATCGACGAGCTGTCGGAGTTCCTGCGCTCCAAACCGGACCGGCGCGCCTTCAGCGAGGACGTGCGCTTCCTGCAGTACATGGGCGAGTGGTGCCAGGGAGCGCGCTTCTGGGTGCTGTGCGGCATGCAGGAGCAGATCGAGCACGCGGGCGACCTCGAGCACGGCCTGTACCGCAAGATCAAGGACCGCTTCCCGCTGCGCTTCCTGCTCACGCCCGCGCACGTGCGCGAGCTGGTGCAGCACGCCGTCCTGGTGCGGCGCGAGGGCTGCGCCGAGGCGGCGCGGCGCTGCGCCGCGGAGGCGCGCGAGGCGCTGCCGTTCCTCGAGATCGATGCGCAGGGGATCGCCGACTTCTATCCCATCCACCCGGCCACGCTCGACCTGCTCGAGGAAGTGCGCGACTGCTTCTCGCAGAGCCGCGGCGTCGTCGACTTCTGCGTGACGCGGCTGCGCGGCGACGCGGCGCGCGGCGTGCCGCCGTTCCTCGATCGGCCCTGGGGAGATCTGCTCACGCCGGAGTGCATCGTCGATCACTTCCGCGACCTGCTTGAGGTGCAGGCCGAGTTCCTGCCGCTCGCGCAGCGCGTGCTCCCCTGGTACGAGAAGAACCTCGCCGGGCTGTTCGAGCGCGACGCCCTGGCGGACCTGGCGCGCCGCCTGCTGCATCTCCTCGTGCTCGTCCACCTCGCCCCCGGGCGCGAGCGGTTGACCGCGCAGGAGGCGGCGAGCTGGCTGCTCTACCGCGCGTCGCGCATCGACCCGGAGAAGAACCTCTCGGTCATCGCGCGCGTGCTCGACACGCTGGCCGCGCGCGGGCGCTACGTGGTGCAGGACGGCGGCGGCTACCGCATCGACGCGGCCGAGGACGACGCCGAGGAGTTCGAGCGCAGGCTCAAGCGCGAGGCGGACGAGTGCGAGACCATGGGCGAGGGCGTGTTCGATGCTCTGGCGCCGTTGCTCGCCGGGCGCGCGTTCGATCCGTTCTCGTTGCCGCGCGACGAGGTGCAGAACCGCTCGCTGCGCTGGTTCTTCCATGAGCGTCGCTACGCCGTCTTTTCCGGCAACGGCCTGATCCCTTCGGCCAACGTGCCTTTGCTGGTGCTGCGCCTGTGCTGGGGCGACGCGCTGCCCGGGCCGGGCGCACTCAACGTGCTGCCCGCGCGGCTCGCGCCCGAGCGACGGCACTACGAGCTGGCCGCGTTGCGCCGGCTCGCCGAGGGGCGCTGGAGCGAGGAGACGCGACGCCGCCTGGCGGCGCGCGTGGCGGAGAAGGTCGCGGCTTTCGAAGGCGAGGTCAGGGCGGCGCACGCCGAGTGCACGGTGGTGGACGCGGCCGGCCGCAAGCAGGAGATCAACGCCGCGGCCAAGACCTTCGACGAGTTCCTGGCGCGGCACGCCGCGCTGATCTTGCAGCGCATCTACCCGGCGTTCGAGCGCTTTGCCCCGGGGCACGGCCCGCTGCCCAAGGAGGCGCAGCGCCGCTTCGCCGACTTCGCCCTGGCGCAGGAGATGAGC
Organism: Planctomycetota bacterium; assembly: GCA_016213895.1. Lineage (GTDB taxonomy): Bacteria > Planctomycetota > B15-G4 > B15-G4 > JADJEK01 > JACQZJ01. The sequence goes on from JACQZJ010000155.1 coordinate 25,261, forward strand.
GCCGAGTCGGCGGACGAGTACGTGAACCTCATCCGCGAGGCGTACCTGGTGCCGATGAAGCTGCTGGTGCGGCGCGGGCGCGGCTACGCCGCGCCGCCGAACGTGGAGAAGAACGAGCTGGTGCGCCTGGTCATGCCGCTGCTCGAGCACAAGCCGGCGCCCGAGACCGTGTTCGCGCACCTCGCCCAGCCGATCTACGGGCTCGTGCCCGATCAGGCTCATCTGCTGCTGCTGTTCCTCCTGGCCGCGGGCGAGCTGGACGTGGTGAAGCAGGGGAAGTCCTACCGGGAGCTGTACGCGCTCCTGCCGGACATGCGCCAGTACGACCGCGTGGTGGCGGTCAAGGGTCTCGGCGCCGAGGCGCTGCGCGGCCTTGCCGACCTCTGTTCGGGCCTGAGCCTGCGCGTCCCGCCGCAGTGGACGGTCGCCGCCCAGCGCCGCTCCGTGGAGCGCCTGCGCGTGACCGGGCGCGAGCTGGCCGCGTGCGTCGAGCCGCTGGTGCTGGCGCTTCAGAGCCGCGGCGGCGGGGAGAAGCTCGTGGAGCGGCTCGCGCGGCTGCTCGAACAGTGGCGCGCGCTCGAGGCCGGCGCGGACCTGCTCGCCGCCTTCGAGCAGTTCCTCTACGGCGTCCAGCCGGTCGAGCGCTTCGTGCGCGAGACCATCGGGGCGCGCGAGCTGCCGGGCCGCATCGAGCGGCTGATCGCCGAGGTCGAGCGCCATCGTCACGTCTTCGCCTTGCTGCCGCGGCCGGAGGCCGGCGCCGCCCAGCCGGCGCTGCCGTGCGACGACCCGGGCGAGCCGCCGGGCATGGACCAGATCGCGGCGCTCGAGGAATGGCTCAAGCAGGCGCAGGCCGCGTACGAGCGCTACCGCGGCGAGTACCGCAAGCGTCACGACGCCTACTGGCGTGCGCTCGACGAAAGCCCGGCCTGGCGCTACCAGCCGCCGCCCGCGGCGCGCAGCCGCCACGCCGGCCTGGAGACCGAGCTGCGGGCGCTCGCCGAGGCGCGCGCCAAGGCCGCCGGTCTGCGCTGCCGCGGCCTCGTCGACCTGCACTTCCAGCCGTTCTGCCGCTGCGGTTTCGACGGCGCCGCGGCGCCGGTCGACGCCGAGCTGCAGCGCATCCAGGAGGCGCAGGCCGGCATCGAGATCGGGCTGCGCCGGTTCTTCGGGCAGGAGCGGGTCAGGGAGCAGGTGCGCGCCTTGAAGGACGAGGGGCTCCTGACCGGACCGGCCGCGCTCGCGTATCTGCGCGGTGAGGCGCCGTGCCCGGAAGTGACGGACGTCGAGCGCCTCGACCGCCAGCTCGCGGGCGTGGAGCTGGTCAAGCCGCTGCGCGCCGACCTCTTGTTCGCTCGCCTCGCCGGCCGCAGCTTCGACCGCCAGGAGCTCTGCGCCGCGATCGAGGCGCTCTTCGACGGCGTCGCCGGCGAGTCCGGCAGGGTGCGCTTCGACCTCGAGACCACGGACGGCGGGGAGGTGGCGGCCTGGTGCCTCGCCCAGGCTTTGCGCCACGGTGTGCCCCTGCCGCGCGGCCTGCGCGCCGAGGATCTCGCCGCTGCCGCGGAGCTCATCCGTCCTGACCGGGTGGGCGAGGCGGCCCTGCGCCGGCTCGACCGCCTCGGCTTGGGCGAGGCCGCGCTCGCGCGCGTCACGCGCTACCTGATCGAGGGGCAGGTCCCGGCGCCGGCGCCCGCTGCCGAGGATGCGCCCCTCCTGGCGGCGGCGCGCGAGCTGGTCGCGCCGCACGCGCCCGCGGACGCCGCCGCGCTGGCGCAGCTCGCGGCCGTGCTCTACGGCGCGCACGCGCGCATGTGGAGGATCGCGGGCGAGCGCTGGCTCGCGCGTCTCGACCAGTTGGCCGAGACGCGCCTCGATGTCGTCCCGGACGACCTGGCCGTGGTGCTCGAGGGCCTGCGCGAGCGGCAGTGGCTGATCATCGATTGCCTGGGGCTCCCCCTGACGCCGCTCCTGCTGGACGACCTGCGCGAGATCCTCGGCCAGTGGCGCCTGGAGCAGACGGTGTACGCCTTGGTCTCGACCGAGTCGAGCACGGACGCCTGCTGGCGCAAGCTGATCGACGCCGGCCTGGTCCGCTCCTGCGAGAAAGTGGACGCGATCGACCGCCTGATCCACGGGCGCTCCGAGGCGCTCGACGACATGGCGCGCCTCGCGGCCGCGGAGCTGCGCATCGCCTGCCGCGGCGCGCTCAGGCGCCTGGACGCGACGCGGCCGCTCGCCGTGTTCGCGGACCACGGCTTCCGCCTGCAGCGCGACGGCCGCGCGTTCGGCCACGGCGGCGCTTCCACGCTGGAGCGCGTGGTGCCGGTCTTGCTGCTCGCTCCGGCGTAGCCGCGGCCTATTGCCCCGCGTGCGCCCGCGCGGCCTGCACCCAGACCTGCACGCGCTGCGGCCGCACGCGCTCGCCGCGCTCGCCGAGAGCGGAGAGCGCGGCGTACAACTCGTCCGGGTCGCTCGCGGCGAGCGCCTCCACCGATGCGACTCCGGCCTGGCCCAGGAGGCAGGCGTTGCACGTGCCGATGCCGCGCAGGTCGGCGAGGCGCGCCTCGGCCACGAGCCGTTCGATGCGCGCCGGGTCGTCCATGAGGCGGCGCGCCAGCTCTGCGACGCCGCCCGGCGCGTCCGCCGCCGCGATGAGGTCCCTCACGTCCCCGAGGCCGAAGAGCTCGAGCGAGGCGGTCTCGCGCCGGTTGGCGCAGGAGAGGCCGGAGACGCGCGGCGAGGTCGAATCGACGCTCTGCGACTCGAGGCCGGCGATGGCGCAGAGGCTGAGGGCGCTCACCAGTGCGGGCAGGCCGAGCAGCCGCGCCGCCGGATGGAGGCGCGCGGCCGTTGGCCCGCCCACGCCGCGCTCGCAGGGGACCGAGAGACCGAGGATCTCGAGGGCGCGCGCGCAGGCATAGGCCTCGAGCGCGAAGGGCAGGAAGCCGAGGAAGCCAAGCGGCGGCATCTCCACGCCCGGCGTCCGGTCGAACAAGGGCACGGTGTAGATCCAGCGCGCGCGCGCGAGCACGTTCATCATCTCCCAGAAGAGGCCGCAGCAGAGGCCGGCGGCGAGCAGCCGCAGCAGGCGACCGGGCCGGCCGCGCTCCAGGTCGCGCAAGAGCGACGGCCAGCCGGGGCGGCGGTTGAACGGCTCGAGCAGCAGGAAGAGGAAGAGCCAGACCAGGGGGTAGCAGAGGCGCGGCAGGAGCAGCGGCAGGGCGAGGCAGAGCGCGCCTGCCGCGAGGAGGGCGCGCAAGACGGCGGGCCCGGCGCGGAAGCGCGGGGTGCGCGCCCGCTCGAAGCAGCCGTGGGCAGAGAGCAGGTCGTAGACCTCGAACAGGCCGGGCAGCACGGTGGCGAACGAGAGCACCAGGAAGACGCGCCCCGCCAGGAGATGCGGCGGCGCGTTGACGTAGTACCAGTTCTCGAGGCGCAGGTTCAGCGCCTCGAACAGCAGCCAGAAGGGAAGCGACCAGCCGAGCAGGCAAAGGAGCGCCAGCGGCCGGCCGGTGAGCAGAGAGGTGCCGCTCTTTCGCACCACCAGGGCGTCGACCACGAGCAGCGCCGGATACCAGGCGAGCACGTAGAAGTAGGTCGGGACCGGCTCCACCTCGAGCAGGGCGAGGGCGACGCAAAGGAAAAGGAGGACCACACCGGCCAGGCCGTGCTGGCCCTGCCGCAGCCTCTCAGCGATGTGCAGGCGGATCGCCATCACCCTCCGCGCGACGCGCACGCCATCATCCGTCAGGGGGCTCTGGTTCTCAAGCGGGCGTGCTACTCTGGCGCGCATTCGTTCGACCGCGGAGCCGCCTCCGTTGCGCATCCTGCAGGCCATCCACGACTTTCTGCCCGACCACTCTGCGGGTTCGGAGATCTACACCTACCACCTGGGACAAGCGCTCGCCGCGCGCGGCAACGACGTGCGCCTGCTCTTCACCGAGAAGCGGCTCGAGCGCCCGCAGTTCGAGGTGACCGCGGGCAGCCGCTACGGCCTGCGCTTCCACGAGATCGTCTACAACCGGCACTTCTTCGACGTCGCCGACCTCTACGACGATCCGCGCATGGAGGCGCCGATCGGCGCGGTTCTCCGCTCGCGAGGGTCGAGCGCGCGGCCGGCGCGCCCCTGCGCTTGGGCTACCTCGGCACGCTCGCCGACTACAAGGGCGCGCACCTGGCGGTGGAGGCCTTCCAGCGCCTGCGCCCCGGCGAGGCGACGCTCCGCATCAAGGGCGAGACCGCGTGGTTCAAGGACTACACCGGGCCGCTCCTGGAGCAGGCGCTGGGGATCTCCGGGCTGACGTTCGAGGGGGCCGTCCTTCCGGGCGAGGGCTACCGCTTCCTGGCCGAGGTGGACGTGCTGCTCGTCCCGTCGCTCTGGTACGAGAACTCGCCGCTCACCATCCACGAGGCCTTCCAGACGGGCGTGCCCGTGGTCGCCACGGACCTCGGCGGCATGGCCGAGCTGGTGGAAAAGGGCGGCGGCCTGCTCTTCCGGCAGAACGACGCCGCGGACCTGCACCGCTCCCTGCGGCGTCTGCTGGACGAGCCCGGCCTGGTCGCCGCGCTCCGGCGGTCGATCCCGGCGGTCAAGTCCATCGAGGAGAACGCCGCCGAGATGGAGGCGCTCTACCTCGAGGACTGAGCCGCGCGCGCGGCCCGCGGCCGTCAGGGAGCGATCGTGCCGAAGGTGTTGGCGACGTAGACGTTCGAGCCCGGTGCGGTCTCGTCGTTGAGGTCGAAGCCGCCGCTGCCGCTCGCCCTGTTCTCCATGATGACGTGGCCGCCGCTCTGGACGAGGAGGCCGTCGTCGGTGGACTTCTTGAGCGTGTTCTTGCGCACCAAGGTCGAGGTAGAGATGTTCGCCAGCAGGATTTCCTCGTACCCAGCGCGTATCACCACGTTCTTCTCCAGCACACAGGCGCCGCCCCCGTACTGGATCCCGCGCTGGCCGAGCTTCTCGAACTTGTTCCGGGCGATCGTGTGCCCGACCGACCCGTTGGCGACCAGCAGGCCGCCCAGGGAATCCCGCACGTCGTTGTCCAGGACGGAGCAGTAGAGCGCGTAGAAGTCGGCCTTCTCCACGCGGTTCCCTGAGACCAGGCACAGGGTGCAACCGTCGCTGGCGTTGCCGAGCCGGATGCCGCACTCCCCGGCCTTCTTCGTGCGATTGCCCTCGATGGTGTTGCCGTTGCCCAGAACACGGATGCCGTTGACCGCGGCGTTCTCGATGCAGCACTTCCGCACACGGCAGCCGTCGCCGTCGATCTCGATCCCCTGGTCGCCGGCGCCATCGATGGAGCACTTGTCGATCAGCACCCCGGTCGAGTCCGCGATGCCGATGCCGTCCGTGCCGAGGTTCTCGAGCTTGCATTTGGCGATGGTGATCTGGTCCGAGAACTGGACGGAGATGCCCTCGGCACCCGAGTTCCTGATCTTGAGCGCGGCCGTGGGCCCCAGGCCTGCCGCGTCGATCGTGACCTTGTGCCCGCTCTTCGCGCGGATGGTCAGGTCGAGCGCGCCGTCGATGAGCACGTTCTCGTGGTAGACGCCCTGGGAGATCTCGATCACGTCGCCGGCTGCTGCCGCGTTGACCGCCGCCTGGATCGTGGCGTGGTCGCCGGGCACCTTGATCTTGCCCGCCTCGGCGTTGGCGCAGGTCAGCATGGCGGACAGAGCGAGACAGAAGCAGCGGAAACTCATGGCGTTCCGCCGCGCCGCGCGCGGCCGAATCCGGGAAGGGTGCGGCGCGATGGCGTACGACATGTTATAAGTAGGGGTTTGATCACGATTCCCAGGAACCACGGGGAAGAGTCGGAACGTCCCATCATGTTGCGAGATGTCGCCCGGATCCGGAACATCGGGATAAGCGCCCACATCGACTCGGGCAAGACGACCTTGACCGAGCGCATCCTGTTCTACACGAAGCGCATCCACGCCATGCACGACGTGAAGGGCAAGGACGGCGTCGGCGCCACCATGGACTCGATGGACCTGGAGCGGGAGCGCGGCATCACCATCGCGTCGGCGGCCACGCACTGCGGCTGGAACGGCCATCACCTGAACATCATCGACACGCCGGGCCACGTGGACTTCACCGTCGAGGTGGAGCGCTCGCTGCGCGTGCTGGACGGCGCCGTGCTCGTGCTCTGCGCCGTGGCCGGCGTGCAGTCACAGTCGATCACCGTGGACCGCCAGATGACGCGCTACGGCGTGCCGCGCATCGCCTTCGTCAATAAATGCGACCGTGCAGGCGCCGATCCGGAGCGCGTCGCGCGCCAGCTCGCGGAGAAGCTCGGCCACCAGGCGGTGCTGGTGCAGCTTCCCATCGGCCTGCAGGGAGACTTCCAGGGCGTGATCGATCTCGTCGCCATGCGCGCCCTCTACTTCGACGGCGAGAACGGCGAGAAGGTGCGCGAGGCGGCCATCCCCGAGGCCCTGCGCGCCCGCGCGGACAAGGCGCGCGTGGCCCTGCTCGACGCGGCCGCCATGCACTCGGACGCGCTGCTCGAGGCGGTGCTCGAAGGCAAGGGGATTCCCGAGCCGCTGATCCACGGCGCGCTGCGCAACGGCGTGCTGGCGCGCCGCCTCACGCCCGTGCTCCTCGGATCGGCCTACAAGAACAAGGGCGTGCAGCCGCTGCTCGACGCGGTCACGCGCTACCTGCCCTCGCCGCGCGACGTGCGGAACGAGGCGCTGGACTTGAGCCGGGAGGGCGCGCCGCTCGCGCTCGCGGCCGGCGCCGAGCTGCCCCTGGTCAGCCTGGCCTTCAAGCTGGAGGAGCGGTCCTACGGGCAGCTCACCTACGTGCGCATCTACCAGGGCCACATGACGCGCGGCGACACCATCCTGAACTCGCGCAGCCGCGGCAAGGTGAAGGTGGGGCGCCTGATCCGCATGCACGCCGACGCCATGGAGGAGATCGACTCGGCCGGGGCCGGGGACATCGTCGCCCTGTTCGGGGTCGAGTGCCGCTCCGGCGATTGCCTGGCCGACCCGGCGCTCGACGTGGCCATGACCTCGATCTTCGTGCCGGAGCCGGTCATGCACCTCTCCATCAAGGCCAAGGAGGGCTCGGACCAGGACGACGTGATGAAGGCGATCGAGCGCTTCAGCCGCGAGGATCCCACCTTCCGCGTGCGCGTGGACGAGGAGAGCAGCGAGACCGTGATCTCGGGCATGGGGGAGCTGCACCTCGAGGTCTACGTCGAGCGCATGCGGCGCGAGTACGGCGCCGCGGTCGAGGTCGGCCAGCCCAAGGTGGCGTACCGCGAGACCGTGACCCAGCTGGCGGAGTTCGACTACACGCACAAGAAGCAGACCGGCGGCTCAGGGCAGTACGGCCGCGTGTGCGGCTTCCTCGAACCAGGCACGGAGGCGGCCTACGAGTTCGTGAACGACGTGCGCGGCGGGACCATTCCCAAGGAGTTCATCACCTCCTGCGACAAGGGATTCAAGTCGATGCTCGTGAAGGGCGCGCTCATCGGCGCGCCGATCGTGGGCGTCAAGGTGACGATCAACGACGGCGACTCGCACACGGTGGACTCCTCGGACCGGGCCTTCCAGGCGGCGGCGCGCGGCGCCTTCCGCGCGGCCTACGGCGCGGCCAAGCCGATCATCCTGGAGCCGATCATGAAGCTCTCGGTCGAGGGGACGACCGACGCCCAGGGAGCGATCCTGCGCACCATCGTGCGCCGCCGCGGCGCGATCATCGGCACCAGCGAGCAGGGCGGCTTCACGCGCGTGGACGCGACCGTTCCCCTGGCCGAGATGTTCGGCTACTCTTCGGAGCTGCGCTCGGCGACGCAGGGGCGGGCCGAGTTCACGCTCGAGTTCGAGCGCTACGCCCCGGTTCCGCGCGAGACGGCCGCGCGGCTTGTCGAGGAGCACTCCCGGCCGCGCGCCGGGGCGCGCTGACGGAGGCACGGCCATGCAGCTTCGGGAAATGAACCACCGCAGCCCGATGCGCGCCTTCGAGCGCTCGGTCAAGGGAGGCCTGGCGCGCGGCAGCCTCGGCCTGGTGGCCGGCCGCGCCGGCGTGGGCAAGGACGCCTTCCTCACGGGAGTGGCGCTCGACCACCTCCTGCGCGGCGAGAAGGTCCTGCACGTGGCCGCGCAGCAGACCGTCGAGCACGTGCGCCAGCGCTACGAGGAGATCTTCGCTGACCTGGCGCGCACCGCGAACCTGGAGGAGCGCGCCCTGGCGCGCGAGGCCATGGAGCGCAACCGCATCATCCGCAGCTTCGCCGGCTGCGGCTTCGTGGTGGACCGGTTCGCCGGCACGTTGCATACGCTGCGCCAGTTCACCGCCTTCTTCCCCGACCTGATCGTCCTCGGCGGCCTGGACTTCGAGCAGGCCGAGACGCCGGCGCAGGTGGCCGAGGTGCTGGCGCTCGCGCGGCAGGTCGACGCGAGGCTGTGGATGCCGGTGCGCGTGCACCGCCTCGAGCCCGGGGCCGACTGGCGCGAGATTCCGGCCGTGATCCAGCGCCTCGACGACTTGCCGGCCGTGGTCGTGCGCCTCGAGCCCCAGCCGCACTCGGTCCGCATCCGCCTGCTGAAGAACCGCCAGGAAGGCCCGCTGCCGGACCTCGACCTCGAGCTCGATCCCACGACCTTGCTCGTGAAGAGCGCCTGAGCGGCCGCGCGCGGCCCCCTCAATCCTCCGTGGCGAGGAGCTCCTCGAGCGCGTCCACGAGTTCCTGGTAGGCGGCGAGCTGCTCGGGAGTGAGCCCGGGCGCGCCAGCGCCCAGGAGGTTGCTCACCTCCAGCGGGTCGATCTCCAGGTCGTAGAGGCTGTCCACGACCTTCGTTTTTGCGCCCTCGGTAGTGGTCACGCGTGTGAGCTTGTAGCCGGCGACGTTCCGCAGCGCGCGCTTGCTGTACGGTGCGTCCAGGAAGGAGAGCTTGACCATGTTGGAGAAGCTCCAGCCGAAGGGCAGGCCTGCGTCCGGCGCGACCACCTGGCAGATGATCGCGTGCTGGCCGCCGATCGTCTGCGGACCGCCGGGCACGGTGAGCGTCAGGCTGCCCTGCGGATCGAGCGGGACCGGCAGCAGGGCGAAGTAGGGCGAAGGGATGAGCAGCCCCCCGGCGATCGGGAAGGGAGCAAAGGTGAAGCTCGCGAGGAGCAGCGCCAGGGCGCCGGGCGGGCCGTTCTCGAGGCTGAGAAGGGCCGTGTTCCCCGGGAAGAGGGGCTGGCCGCAGGCGCTCAGACAGGAACCTCCCGGACCGCCCAGGCCCAGGTCCTTCTGGCACATGCTCTCCGGGTAGGGCTCTCCGTCGATGAGATTCGGGCCGAACCGCTCCGCGAAGTCGTAGGCGTGCGCAGAGGGAAGGGCGGGATTCGCCAGGAAGCGCACCAGGCTCATGCCGTCAACGGTCGCGCCGGGCAGCGCCGTTTCGAGGTCCACGCCCGCGATCTCGGCCACGGTCGGGAACACGTCCACGCCGTGCACCAGGGCGGCGCACTGGCTGCCAGGCGCGAGCACCAGCGGTCCGGCGACGATGAGCGGTACGTTGATGCCTCCCTCGAAGACCGTGCCCTTGGCCTTCTTCTCGTCGATCGGAGGCGCGACGACCGGGCCCGGAGTGCCGTTGTCGGCGATGAAGATCACCGTGGTGCGCTGCATGACCAACGGATCGATGCTCGAGAGCAGCCGGCCCAACTCGCAGTCGAGAGCCTCGACCACGGCCTTGTAGTAGGGCCGCGGGTCCACTGTCGCGGGCGGGGCGCTCGAGAGGTCCTGCGAGTAGAGGCCCGCGGGCGGCACGTGCCAGGGAGCGTGGGGGGCGTTGAACGCCACGCAACACAGCCAGGGCTCGCTCGCGCCCGCGAGCCAGGCGAGAGCGGAGTCCACGGTGTCGGTGGTGGCGTAGACGTTCGTCTGGCTCGCCACGCCGTTCGTGACCTTCTCCCAGTCGAAGTAGCCGTGCGAGCCGCGCGCGTCGAGGTTCAGCAGGCTTCCGGCAAAGTGCGACCAGCCCGCATCGTTCGGCCCGGCGAGGCCTCCCGCTTCCTTGCTGTGCAGGTGCCACTTGCCGAAACAGCCGTGCGCGTAGAGTGCGCCGGTCCCGATGTCCAGCATCTCCGGCAGCGTGACCTCGCTCGCCGGCAGGACCGCCTCGTCCTCCTCATGCACGACGCAGCCGAGGCCGGTGCGAAAGGAGTGGCGCCCGGTCTGCAGACAGGCCCGAGTGGGCGAACAAAGCGGGTTCACGTAGGCGTTCCGGAACAGGACGCCGCTCGTCGCGAGCGAGTCGATGACCGGCAGAACGGGCAGGTCGGTCCCCTCGCCGTAGGCCGGGACCATGTCCACGCCGAGGTCGTCGGCGATGACGATGAGCACGTTTGGAGGCGGAGCCGGAGGCTGGATCTCGCCGCCGAAGGCAGGCGAGACGAGAGTCCCGGCGATCGCCGAGAATGACCATGGAATGAACGGGCCGCTCGCGCGGCCGGCTCTGCGCCTTTTCATCGCGTTTCTCCCGGAGCCTGGCCCCTCGCGGAGCTCCGGCTCCTCTCGCGGAATTGCGCCGAATTGCGGTCCCCGAACTGCGAGAAGGAAACACGACGATTCCGAGCCGTGCAAGCGGATTCTGCGCGCAGACGCGCTGAGACCCTGGAAAATACAGGGCGTCGACAACGTCGACCTACCGCCCGGTGGGCTCGATGGGAACGGCGACGGCGTGATCACCGTAGTGGTCGGCGCCATCCCGGACGGTCCGACCGGCGGAGACAGCGCGATAGCGGTCTTCGGCAGTCGCGCCGAGGCCGAGCAGGCGTTCGGCGAGAGCTTCCCCGGCAATTGAGGAGGACGCTGTGCAGCCGCGATGGTGCCTTCCCTCTTTCGCCTCCGTGCTTGTGATTGGTCTGGGATGCGGGTGCCAAGCCGGGTGGGATGAGCCCCCTTCCGACCCATGGCTTCATCCGCTTCCAGCAGACCTGAGCTCCGGGTTCGAGGCTGTATCGCCAGAGCGCTTCAGGGTAGTGCCGGAGGCCCAGCAGGCGGAAGCGCAGGAGATGCTCGTCGATCGGCCGTACGCAGTGATTTCGCTGGGGGCCGCGCAAGACTACGGTCTCGGCGCTGCCGGGGATCTGCCGGCCCAGGGCATGTTCGTGCTGTTGCGCGGCGTGGACGTGGAGACGGATGAGAACACCTCTTCGAGATCGGACAAGTTCCTGGTGCAGTGGAGGGACGCGGCAGTGCATGTGATCTCCCTTGCCACGTTGAGTCGGTTCACGCCGGCAAAGCGCCGAGCGCTGGTCGCCCTTCTGCCGGCCGAACCCAAGGAGGTCTTCACAAGCCTGTGGATCGCGAGATGCGGGGATCTTCCGCCCTTGTCGGAACGGAGGTAGCGCCGGCCCTGGTGTCCCGGAAGTAGTATCGCGCCAACGGCCGGGTTCGAGAGGATGGGCGGCAGGTGCGGTATGCAATGCCAGGGGACCGGGGAATGGAGGGAGGCGCGGTCTACCGGTCATCTTGGTGGCGGGGGCCGGCACCCTGGCTTGTTTGGGCCTGATGCTCTGCCCGTAGGGGCCGTACCCGCCGGGTAGCTGTGCGCGGTACGGGCCGTCGGTTCGGAAGAGGGCCGCCAAGGTGCGGGCGGAGGACCGGTCTTGCGTGGTCCCGGACCGCTGCCAACCGGAAGCGCGGGCGCTGCTCGCGGCGAAGCCACGGGTGCTGCTGCGCGGCCTGGACTTCGAGCGGCGCCGGTGCCAGCCAGGTTCGTCACGGCGCCGGCAGCACGGGACTGCTTCGCGCCCCGCCAGCGCGTGCCGGACTACTCCGTCGGTGTGGCGTCCCGGCGCGGTGGGGGTCGACCGGACATCCCGGGCGCCAGCCAGCTTCGGGACCGCGGGCGCGGCGCCGACCGCGGCGCTGGGGATCGGCCATGCCGGGAGGCGCGTGTTCCGGCTAGAGTTCCAGCATGGCCCCCGCAAGCTGAAGGGCGAACGCCTGCATGCGCATCCTCCTGGTCACCGCCGCTTTCCTTCCCGAGTCGATCGGCGGCGTGGAGCTGCACGTGCGCGGCATCGCGCGCGAGCTGCTCCGGGAACACCAGGTCCTGATCTTCTGCCGCGGGGCCGATCCGAAGCGCCCCGAGTTCGACCTCGAGCGCTACCAGGTCGACGGCATCGACGTGGCGCGCCTCAACTACCTGTTCGGCGACTGCACCAGCTTCGAGCGCATCTACCTGAATCCGGCGATCCGGGCGCGCTTCGAACAGGTGCTCGCCGAGTTCCAGCCGGACGTGGTGCACGTCCACCACCTGACCTGCCTGTCGACCGACCTCATCGACGCGGCGCGCCAGCACGGGGCCGGCGTGGCCATGACGCTGCACGACTTCTGGATGGGCTGCCCGCGCGGCCAGCGCATGACTCCCGACCTGCAGCTCTGCCAGGACATCGTGCCCGAGAGGTGCGCGGCCTGCCTGGCGCGCATGTGGGGCGGGTGGTTTGGCCGCGGCCGCGACCTGGAGCAGCTCGCCGCGTACCACGAGTGGGTGCACGGGCTCTTGCTGCGCGTGGACCGCCTGATCACGCCGTCGGCGTCGTCAAGGGAGGTCTTCAGCCGCTACGGCATTCCGCGCGAGCGCATCACCGTGGTGGAGAACGGCCTCGACCACGCGCCTTTTCAGGCGATCGCGCGCGCGCCCGCGGACGTGTTCCGTTTCGGCTTCATCGGCAGCGTGCTGCCGACCAAGGGCGTGCATGTCCTCATCGACGCGTTCGCGCGCCTCGGCCGCGCGGGCGCGCGGCTCGACATCCACGGCGAGATCCTGCCGTGGCACGAGGTCTCTGACTACGGGGCGCGGCTCCAGGCGCAGGCCGCGCCTCTGGGCGAGCGCGTGCGCTTCCACGGCCGCTACGCGCAGGAAGACCTGCCGCGCATCCTCGGCGCGCTCGACGCCCTGGTGGTGCCGTCCCTCTGGTACGAGGCCTTCTGCCTGACGCTGCGCGAGGGCTTCCTCGCCGGCGTGCCGGTCCTGGTCTCGAACCTCGGCGCCATGGCCGAGGGCGTGGAGGACGGCGTGACCGCGCTGCTCTTCGAGCCCGGGAACCCTGCCGCGCTCGCCGCGCAGATGGCGCGGATCATGGACGACGCCGGCCTGCGCGCCCGGCTCGCCGCGTCGCGCAAGTGCGTGCGCACGATCGCCGAGAACGCGGCCGAACTCCTGGCGATCTACCGTTCGCTCGCGCGCCGGGCCCGTTGATGCGCATCCTCTTCGTCACGCACCAGTACCCGCCGCGCTTCCAGACCGGCACGGAACTCTACGCCGACAGGCTGGCGCGGAAGCTCATGGATCCCCTGGGCCACGAGGTGCGCGTCTTCACCTTCGAGCCGGGCGCTGGCTGCCCGCGCGCGGCCTTCTCGGAGCAGGAGACCGAGCACGAGGGCCTCCGCGTGCGGCGCGTGTTCCTGGAGCGCGAGGCGGCGGCGAACCCCGTCCTCGCGTCGTACTATTACGTGCTCCTCGGCAAGTCCTTCGGCCGACTCCTCGACGAGTTCCGGCCGCACGTGGCGCACGTCTTCCACGCCGCCTTCCTCGGCGCCTCGCTCATCGAGGAGGCGCGCCTGCGCCGCGTGCCGGCGGTCGTCAGCCTGATGGATGACTGGTTCCTCTGCCCCACGGCGCAGCTTCTCAGGGCGCGCGCGGGCGGCGTCTGCCCCGGACCCGACCTTGCCGCCTGCCTGGACTGCCTGGCGGCACAGGACGCGGGCCTGGAACCGCTCCGGCGCGTCACGGCCCGGGAGGGCTTCGTCGCGCCTCCGCACGCGGCGCTTCGCGCGCTCGAGGCGCGGCCGCGCTTCCTGCGCCAGATCCTGGAGAGCGCCAACCGCATCGTGGCACCCTCGCAGACGCTGCGCGCGCTCTTCGCGCGCTTTGGCTATGACCCGCGGTCCATCCACCTGGTGCGCTACGGCGTCGAACCGCCGCCGCGGAGCACGCGCTTGCGCCCGGCCGGCGGCACGCTGCGCGTGGGCTATATCGGCAGCATCAACCGGCCGAAGGGCGCGTGCCTTCTGGCCGAGGCGGCCGCCGGTCTGGCGGGCGACCTCTCGGTCGATATCTTCGGCGACGACACGCTCTTCCCCGACTACGCCGATGAGGTGCGCGCGGCCGCGCAGGGCGACCCGCGCGTGCGCCTGCGCGGCGCCTTGCAGCCCGAGCGCGTGTACGAGACGCTCGCTGGCCTCGACCTGCTGGTCGTGCCCTCGCTCTGGCACGAGAACACGCCCTTCGTGGTGCTCGAGGCGCAGGCCGCGGGCGTGCCCGTGCTCGGCGCGGACGTGCCGGGCATCGCCGAGATCGTCGCCGATCGGGTGAACGGGCGCCTCTTCCGCGCGGGCGACGCCGCCCATCTGCGCGCGCTGCTCTCGGAGCTCTTGCGCGACCGCGCTGAGGTGCGCAGCATGGCGGCGCGCTCGGGCGACGTGAGGACGCTATTGGAGAACGCCAGGGACTTCGAGGAGATGTACGCGGAGCTGAAGGGCGCCGCGCCCGCGGGCGCGCCGCAGGAGGAGCGCGCCCAGATCCTGGAACGGCACGCCGACCACCTGCTCGGCCAGCTCTACCACCAGCTCGAGCGGATCCAGGAGCTGCGCTCCGCGGGCGAAGCCCTCGGCGCGGAGGTCCGGCGCCTCGAGGGCTACCCGGCCGCGCTCGACTCCGCCCAAAGGACCGTCAACGAACTCGGGACCGCGCTCTTCGGCCAGAAGGAAGTGGAGCTCGACCTGCGGCGCCGCATGGCCGAACTCGAGGCCGAGGAGCGGGTCAAGGCGGCGCACATCGAGCGGCTGACGCGCGACCTCGAGCGCATCTGGCGGAGCCCGCCGCGCCGGGCGCTGCGCTTCCTGCGCCGGTTGCTCGGGGGCGGCGTGGCAGCCGGCGGCGGATCGGGCTGAGATGGCGCGCGTGCCGGTGACCATCGTGATCCCGACGCTCGACGGCGGCCTGCTGTTCGAGCGCGCGCTCGCGGCCCTCGTCCTGGCCGAGCCGCGCCCAGAGAGCATCCTGGTGGTCGACTCGGGCTCGCAGGACGGCACGCCCGAGCGCGCCGCGGCCGCGGGCGCCGAGGTGCTGCGCGTGCCGCGCGCCGAGTTCGACCACGGCGCCACGCGGCAGATGGCGGCCGCGCGAGCGGCGACCGAGTTCGTCGCCTTCCTCTCCCAGGACGCGGTGCCGGAGCCCGACTACCTCGGGCCCCTGGTCCGGGCCTTCTCCGACGCGCGCGTCGCCGGCGCGTCGGCGCGCATCCTGCCGCACCCTGACTCGTCGCCTCTGGCGCGGCGCACCGTGCTCTCGTCCCGCATGGCGAGCGCCCAGTCCCGCGTCATCGCCGTCCCGCCCGAGCAGTTCGCGACGTCGAGCGGGCGCGCGCGCTGTGACCTCCTGCTCTTCGACAACGTCGCCTCGCTCTTGCGGCGCGACCTGCTCATGCGCTGGCCCTTCCCGCGCACCATGATGGGCGAGGACGCGGCGTTTGCGGCCGCGGCCCTCTTGCACGGCCATCGCCTCGCCTTCGTGGCGCAGTCCGTGGTCAGGCACGCCCACGAGCACGGCCCGCTTTCCGCGTTCCGCCGCTATCGCGACGACGCGCGCTTCCAGCGCCGCGCTTTCGACGTGGCCGTGCGCGCGAGCCTGAGGGACACGCTGCGCGGCCTGGCCTACGAGCTCTGCGAGGACGCGCGCGGCCTGCGCGGCGAGCCGCTCGGAGCGCGCGCGGGCGCGCTCCTGCGCGCGCCACTCTTGCGCTCCTGCCAGGTCCTTGGCCAGTGGTGGGGCTCGCGCGCCGAGGCGCTGCCGTGAAAGCCTCCATCGTCATCCCCACCTGGAACGGCGAACGCGAGATCGGCGAGTGCCTGGAGGCCGTTTTCAGCCAGCGCGTCGACTTCCCGTTCGACGTGCTGCTCATCGACTCCTCGTCGAGCGACGGCACGCTCGCGGTCGCGCGGCGCTTCCCGGTGCGCGTGCACGTCATCCCGCAGGCGGACTTCGACCACGGCGACACGCGCAACCTGGGCGCGCTCCTGACCGACGGCGAGTACATCGTCTTCCTGGTGCAGGACGCGCGGCCGCTGCGTCGAGACTGGCTGGCCCGGCTCGTGGGGAACCTCGCCGACCCGCGGGTGGCCGGCGCCTTCAGCCGCGTGCTGCCGCGCCCCGGCGCTTCGCCGCTGGTGGTGCGCGGCGTGCAGGGCGACTTGAACTTCGGCGCCGAGCGCCTGGAGCGCGCCATCGAGGAGCGCGCGGCCTACGACGCGCTCGACCCGCTGGCGCGGCGCATCTTCGTCAACTTCAACGACGTCGCCTCGTGCGTGCGGCGCGCGGTGTGGCAGAAGCTGCCCTTCCCGCGCACGCCGTTCGGCGAGGACGTGCTCTGGGCCAAGGCCGCGCTCGAGGCCGGACACCGCATCGTCTTCGACCCCGAGGCGCCGGTCATCCACTCGCACGAGTACGACGCCGCCACGCTGCGCCAGCGCACGCGCATCGACGGCTGGCTGAACCGCGCCTACCTCGACCGCGTGTGCGTGGTGCGGCGCCGGGACGTGTTCACCATGACGCGGCGCGCGGCGCGCGCGGACCGCGAGCACCTGCGGGCCGGCGGCGCGCGCGGCCGGCGCTTCCTGGCGTTCTCCCTGCGCTCCTACGCCTACCACTACCTCGAGTTCCAGGGAGCCTGGGAGGGCGGGCGCACGCGCGACCGCCTGCGCGCGCCAGTGCTCGTCCCCGAGGAGCGCCTCAAGGTGCTGCTCGTGGCGCACGCCTTCCCGCCCGAGAGCTCCGCCGGCACGGAGAACGTGACGCTCGCGCTGGCGCGAGCGCTCGCGGCGTCTGGCCACGAGGTGGTCGTCTGCCACCGCTCCGCCGACCCGGCGCTCTCGGAGCACGCGGTGGCGGAGGGGGAGCACGCCGGCCTGCGCGTGCTGCGCATCGGCAACCGCCTGGCCTACGGGAGCATGCGCCAGACGTTCCACAACCGGCCGGTCGAGGACGCCTTCCGCGCGGTGCTCGAGCGCGAGCGGCCGCACGTGGTGCACTTCCAGCACCTCATCCACCTCTCGGTCGCCCTGCCCAGGATCTGCCGCCAGCAGGGCATCCCCTCGATCCTGACGCTCAACGACTTCTGGTTCCGCTGCCCGCGCGTGCAGCTCATGCGCCCGGACCGCAGGATCTGCTCGGGCGCTCCGCCCTTCCTCGGCTGCGCCGCCTGCCTGGCGAACCTGCCGTCCCTCGTCGCGCCGCTGCGGTTCGTCTCGCGCCCCCTGCGCCGGCCGCTCGCCTCCCTGGCGCGGCGCTTTCTCGCGGCAGCGGGCGCGCCGCGCACCTGGCTCGGGCAGAATCTCCGCGACGCGGCCTGGCTCGCGCTCCGGCCGGGCACGGTGGCGGCGGAGCTGTTGGCGGCCGACTTCATCTTCGCGCCGTCGCGCTTCCTCAAGGCCAAGATGGTCGAGGCCGGCGTGCCCGCGGAGCGGCTCATCGTCTCCGACTACGGCCTCGAGACCGCCTGGCTCGAGGGCTTCCGGCGCGCGCCCGCTCCCGGCCGGGTGCGCTTCGGCTTCGTCGGCTCGCTCGTGTGGTACAAGGGGCTGGAGGTGCTGGCGCGCGCCTTCCAGCGCATCCCCGAGGAGGCGGCCGAGCTGCATATCCACGGCGACAGCGAGGGGCTGGAGGAGTTCCGCGAGACGCGAAGGCGCGTCGAGGCGCTGGTGACGCGTCCCGGGCTCTTCTTCCACGGCCGCTACGCGCCCGGGGACCTCGGCCAGGTGCTCGGCGCCATCGATGTCCTGGTGGTGCCGTCGCTCTGGTACGAGAACTCGCCGCTCGCGGTGCACGAGGCCTTCCAGGCCGGCATCCCGGTGCTGGTCTCCGACCAGGGCGGCATGCGCGACCTGGTGGCCGAGGGCGCGGGCGGACTGCGCTTCCGGCCCGGAGACGACCGCGACCTGGCGCGCGTGATGCGCCGCTTCCTGGCCGAGCCGGAGCTGGCGGCGCGGGTCGGCGGCGCGGCGCCGCGCGTGAAAACGGCGGCGGAGGCCGCGGCCGAGATGGAGGTGAAATACCGCCAGGCGCTCGGGCTGGCGCGCGGGCGCGGCCGGCTGCTGGCCCTTCCCGCCGCGGAGCACGTGCGCGCGCGCGGCGCGGTCGAGGAGGACGGCGATGCGATCGTGCTCCTGCCTCGGGGGGACGGCCCTTCCAGCGTGGAGTTCGACGTGGACCTGGGCGCGGCCGCGGCCGTGGAGCTGTCGCTCGCCGTGCTGCATGGCGCGGGCGAGGAGGGCGTGGAGCAAGGGGGCGAGGTGCTCCTCGACGGCAAGGGCGTGCTGCGCCTCGAGCCGACGGCAGGGTGCGCCGGCGGCGAAAGCACGAGCGAGTTCGTGGCGCCTCTTCGCCTGCGCGCCGGGCGGCGCCGGCTGCTCGTCTCCAACGCACTGCCGGGAGAGGGCCGCTACCTGCTCCGCTTCCGCGAGGTGGTCTTCTATCGTACCAGCGCGAGGTTGCACTGAGGTGAGCGCGCCGCATGCCTGAGACTCTGCCCGCTGTCTCCGTCGTGATCCCGAACTGGAACGGGAAGCGCCACCTCGAGCGCTGCTTCGCGTCGCTCGAGGCGCTCGCCTACGGCGGCCGCGTCGAGCTGATCCTGGTGGACAACGGCTCGCGCGACGGCTCGCTCGCGCTCATGCGGCGCCGCCATCCACGCGTGCGCCTCATCCAGAACCGCGTGAACGAGGGCTTCGCCGCCGCGTGCAACCGCGGGGCGCGCGCGGCCGAGGGCGCGGTCGTGGCCTTCCTCAACAACGACATGCGCGTCGAGCCCGAATGGCTGAGCGGACTGGTCTTTGCCCTGCGGGGCGGCGCGCGCTGCGCCGCCTCGCTCATTATGTCCTGGGACGGGAGCAGGGTGAACTTCGCCGGCGGCGGCATGAACTTCCACGGCATCGGCATCCAGCTGGGCCTCGGCGACGAGGACGCGGCGCGCTACCACGAGCCCGGGGACACGCTCTTCGCCTGCGGCGGGGCCATGGCCGTCGAGCGCCGCCTCTTCCTCGACGCGGGCGGTTTCGACGAGGAGTTCTTCGCCTTCTACGAGGACGTGGACTTCGGCTGGCGCCTGTGGGTGCTGGGCGAAAAGGTGGTCTACGCGCCCGCGTCCATCGCCTACCACCACCACTCGGCGACCGCGGCGCGCGTCGACCTGCACCGCCTGCGCCTGCTGCAGATCAGGAACCCCCTGTGCGCCATCTTCAAGAACTACTCGGCCGAGAACCTGGCGAAGGCGCTGCCCGCCGCGCTGCTCTTGACGCTGCGCCGCACGCGCTACCTGCTGGCGCTCGACCCGGCGGAGTTCTCGCTCGGCGGGAACCGCGGCATGGAGCGCGGCTTGCTCGCCGGCCTGCGCGTGCGCGCGCGCGCCAAGCTGAAGAAGGCGCGCGTGGCGCGCGCCGGCCTCGCGGACGTGCTGGCGATCGACGACTTCGTCGACCGCCTGCCGCGCCTGGCGGAGAAGCGCCGCTGGATCCAGGAAAGGCGGCGGCGCCCGGACGGCGAGATCCTGCCGCTCTTCCGCGACCCGCGCTGGCTGGCCGAGTCGTCCCCGGACTACGCCGAGGCGCAGGACGTTCTCCTGCGCTTCTTCGGGCTGGACGAGGTCCTCGGCCCGCCGGGGCGCTAGAATCGCGCCTTCCGTACCGCTGAGGAGCGGAGTGTCAAGTTGAGCGGCCAGCTTGTCGATCGCGTGTGCAGCCTCCCGTGCGGCGCGGCGCGCACGCCTTCCCCGGACTCGGTCAGCGCATGAAGCTCTCGGTCGTCATCCCGGTCTACAACGAGCGCGACACGATCGTGCCGGTCATCGACAAGGTCGCGGCCACGCCCTTCGCCAAGGAGATCATCGTCGTCGACGACTGCTCGACCGACGGCACGCGCGAGGTGCTCGAGTCCCTGCGGCGCGACGGCGTGGAGATCCGCGTGTTCCGCCACGAGGTGAACCAGGGCAAGGGCGCGGCGCTGCGCACCGGCTTCGCGCAGATCCGCGGGGACATCGTCATCATCCAGGACGCCGACCTGGAGTACACGCCGGACGACTACGGCCGGCTGATCAAGCCCATCGAGGACGGCATGGCCGACGTGGTGTTCGGCTCGCGCTTCCTGGGCGGCACGCACCGCTGCCACCTCTACTGGCACTACGTGGTCAACAAGCTGCTCACCTGGGTGTCGAACGTGTTCACCAACTTGAACCTGAGCGACATGGAGACCTGCTACAAGGTCTTCCACGCCGACGTCGCGCGCCGCATCCAGATCGAGAGCAACCGCTTCAACGTCGAGCCGGAGCTGACCGCCAAGGTGGCGCAGCTCAAGTGCCGGGTGTACGAGGTCCCGGTCTCCTACTTCGGCCGCGACTACTCCGAGGGCAAGAAGATCGGCTGGAAGGACGGCTTCCAGGCCGTCTGGTCCATCATCCGCTTCAACCTCTTCTCGGACGCGCCCGAGCCCCTGGAGCGGCGCCGCGCCGAGCCGCGCGCCTCGACCTGATGCGCGCCGGTCCCAGCGCTCAATCGCGGGGCCGGGCCGGGCCGATAAGGCCGGGATGGCGCCTCCCGGCCGCAGCAGACTGCCGCTCGTCTTCCTGGCCTGCCTGGCTCTTCTTCTCTGCCTGGCCGCGGCCGTGGACACGCCGGTCCTCGCGCTCTACCGGATCTCCGGCAACTCGATGCTGCCGGCCTTCGAGAACGGCGACCGCGTGCTGGTGACGACCCTCGGCGGGATCGGCGTGAACGACGCGGTCATCGTCCGTCTGGGCGGGGAGACGCTGATCAAGCGCGTGGTGGCCGCGCCGGGCGACGACGTAGCGCTGGTCAGCGGCCTCCTGTTCAGGAACGGAAGGCCCGCGGACCCGGTGGCGCCGAGCTACCGCGACGACTCCTGCGCCGGCCTCACCGCGCTCGGGCAGGATCAGTTCTTCGTGCTCGGCGACAACCGGAGCGTGTCGGTGGACAGCCGGACCTTCGGTCCGGTCGAGCGCCGCGCGATCCTCGGCAGGGTGGTCTATCGCTGGTTCCCGGCCCGGGACGGCGCGAGCGTGGCCGCGGCGCGCGACTGACGGCGCGGCGCGCGCCCGTGTGCTACATTCGAGAATCGTGCGCATCCAACTCATTCATCCGCCCGTCTACCTCAACGTGCACGCGCTGACCGCGCTCCGGCCGAGCATCCCGCTCGGTCTGGCCTACGTCGCCGCCGTGCTGGAGAAGGCGGGGCACGCGGTCTCGGTGATCGACGCCGTGGCCGAGGCGCCGGAGCGCGTCACGGCCGTGGGCCCGCTGCATCGCCTCGGCCTTTCCCCGCAGGAGATCGCCGAGCGCGTGCGCGCGGACACCGAGGTGCTCTGCATCACCAACACCTGGTCGTTCTCCTGGCCGCTGGTGCGGGAGATCATCCAGGTGCTGAAGGAGCGCCACCCGGAGAAGCCCATCATCGGCGGCGGCGAGCACTTTACCGGACTCCCCGAGCTGTCGCTGGCGAGCGCGCCGCTCGACTACATCGTGCTTGGCGAGGGCGAGGAGACCGCGGTCGAGCTCTTGCGCATGCTCGAGCATGGCCAGACCGACCCGGGGGAGATGGCGGGCGTCGCCTTCCGGCGCGAGGGCGCGATCGTGCAGAACCCGCGGCGCGCGCGTATCCGCGCCGTGGACGAGCTGCCCTGGCCGGCCTGGCACCTCTTCGACCTCGCCGCCTACAACGAGCATTCCCTGCTCGCCGGCGTCAAGGCGGGCTTCACCGTGCCCATCCTGGCCACGCGCGGCTGCCCCTATCAGTGCACCTACTGCTCGGCCTCGGGCATGTGGACCAACCGCTGGTACCCGCGCGACCCCGTGCACGTGGTGGACGAGATCGCGCACTACGTCGCCAAGTACGGCGCGAGCAACTTCCCCTTCCAGGACCTGACCGCCATCGTGCGCAAGGAGTGGGTGGTCGCCTTTTGCCAGGAGATCATCCGGCGCGGCCTGAAGATCGTGTGGCAGTTCCCCTCGGGCACGCGCTGCGACGTGATCGACGAGGAGGTCGCCTCTCTGCTGGCCCGCTCCGGCGGGCGCCACCTGGCGTTCGCCCCGGAGAGCGGCTCGGAGCGCACGCGCCAGCTGATCAAGAAGCGCATGACCGAGGAGGCGCTGTTTCGCGCGGTCGACGCCTCGGTGCGGCACAAGCTCAACATCACGGTGTTCTTCGTCATCGGCTTCCCGCACGACACGCGCGCCGACCTGGACGAGACCCTGCGCTTCGCGCGCATCCTGGCGCAGAAGGGGATCGACGACATCGCCATCGGCTTCTACTTCCCGATCCCGAACACCGAGCTGTACCGCTACCTCGTGGAGCGCGGGCGGATCGACTACTCGGACCGCTGCCTGATGACGCCGATCTTCGCCAACGACGAGAGGCTCAGGCCGGAGAACAACTACTGCGAGAGCCTGACGCACGCCGAGCTGACCAGGGCGAAGTACCGCCTGCTCATGAACTTCTACGGGCTCTCCTTCCTGCACCACCCGCTGCGCGTGTTCAGCATGATCCTGAACGTGCTGCGCGGGCGGGAGACGCGCAAGATGGAGACCTTCTTGGTCGAGCTGAAGCGCAAGTCAGGGCTGTGGCTGCGCACCAGGCCCTTCGGCCGCAAGAGGGAGGCGGCGCGGCCCGAGCGCGCGGCGGCGAAGTCCTGAGCTTGGGGAGCCCGGGGATGCGTCGCGAGCGGGCAGGACCGCGAGGATGCCGGGGAAGGGCGGTTCCCCCGAGGGATAGGAGATCCTCGCGGCGCTACCTACGCCACGCAGGCCGGCGGAAGACAGAAGCGGACCCAGGGGTCTTCTTGCTTCCGACTTCGATGTTCAGACTTCCAACTCGCGGTGGCGCCGCCGCGCTGAGAGGCTACGGCCGCATCTCCTCCTCGAGCAGGGCGAGGCAGGCCTCGGATTCGTCGGGCCGCCCCAGGCAGCGGAGGGAATGCGCCAGCTGGCACAGGGCCTCGCAGCGCTGCGCCCGCGAGATCGCTTCCCGGGCGAGGACCACTTGCCCCATGTCCGCGGCAGCGGCCCAGGCGCCCTTCTCGTTCAGGTGGGCGACCTGGGCCAGCAGGTCGTCGCCCGCGGAAGAACGGCTCCATCCGCCGAGCGGCGGGAGCTGTCCGGAAAAGAAGACCGCCACCCTGATCGGGCCGGGCATGGGGACCGGGGTCGCCGACATGGGTCCGCCCTGCCCGGCGGAGAAGCCGGCGAGCTGCGGGCTGAAGGGGAAGATCGTGGCGCGCAGCTCGGAGCCGACGGCCGGGGAGGAAGGCGCCTGCGCCGCTTCGTGGATCGTCTCGCGCCGCGGGGGGCTTGCCGGCTGCGCCCAGTGGTAGGCCGCGGCCGCGCTCACGAGCAAGAGCGCAGCGGCCGCGAGCTGGATGGGCTCGAGGCGGCGCAGCACGGGCACGAAGCGCCAGCGGCCCCGAAGGACCAGGGAGAAGCGGCTCGGCGGCTGCGCGGCCGGCACGGGCAGGCGCGTCCAGGCGGCCTTGAGCCAGCGGACGCTCGCCTTCGTGGCGGAATCGCACGCGTCCAGGGAGTCGCCGTTCTCCGACAAGTGGCCGTTCGCCGGCGGATCGAGCCGGCTCCAGGCGCGGCGCAGCTCGTCGAGGGGATCGAAGCCGTCAGTTGTCATGCAGCTCTCCAGGGCCTGCCGGGTTGGCGATTCCGGGAATGCGTTCGCCCAGGATGCGGCGCAGGCGGCGGCGCGCGAGCGACAGGAGCGAGCGGACCGTGCCCTCGGTGATGCCGAGCGCCTCGGCCACCTCCGGGCTGCCCAGGCCTTCCAGGTCGCGCAGCACGAAGACCTCGCGTTCGCGCTCGGAGAGGGCGCCCAGGCTGCTGCGGACGATCTCCTGGACCTCGGACTGAGCGGCCTCGTCGAGGGGATCGGCGGGCAGGGGCCCCGCGCCGCGCGCCGCTTCCTCGGCGGCCGCGTCCTCGGCGCGCCGGCGCGCCGCCTTCCTGCGCAGCTTGTCCCGGCACAGGTTCGCGGTCACCGCGTTGCGCCAGGACTCGAAGCGGCGCGAGGGGTCGTAGGCCTTGAGGCGGTCGATAAGGTGCAGCATGGCGTCCTGAGCGGCGTCCTCCGCCTCGTTGGCCTCGAGCAGGAAGCCGAAGCACACTCGGTACACGTGGGGGTACTCGCGCCGATAAAAGGCGTCCAGGGCGGCGGGCTCGCCGCCCAGGACAGCCCGGATGAGAGGATCCGACTGCTGCTGTCCGGTCGTCATCTCGTGCCCCAGGTACGCGGCCGCCGCGCGCGCCGCTGAATGCTTCGCAGGGCGTTTCGGGTCAGACGCGCCGCGCGGTCCGCTTCGTGCCCGCTCGCGCGGTGAAGCGCGGAGCGAGGTCGGGTGCCAACTCTAGACCATTCAACATGTTGCGCCAGGAGGATCGCTGGCCGCTCAGGGAATCGCTTCCCGGCGGCCAGGAGCGCTGGTAACATTGTTCCTTTTCGGCGCCGGGGACAAAGCGATGAAGCGCTACACGCAGATCTCGGTCTTCACGGACAACAGGCCCGGGACCATGGCCCGCATCACCGCGGCGCTGGCGGGCGAGGGCATCCACATCCTCGGCATCGCGGCCTGGGGCGAGGTCGACCACGGCGCCATCCGCATGGTCGTCGACGAGCCGCTCAAGGCGCTGCACTTGCTCGGCGAGGGCGGTCTGCCGTGCACCGAGACCACGGTCCTTGGCGTGCGCCTCCCTGACCATCCGGCGGCCATGAATGACGTGGCGGCCGCCCTGGCGCGCAAGAAGGTCAACATCGACTACTGCTACGGCTCGGACTCGAGCGAGGGGAGCATGCTCTTCCTCAGGGTCTCCAGCCTCAAGGCGGCGGAAGAGGCCCTGAAGCCTCGCAAGCCGGCACGGAAGCGGTAGGGGACTTCGCGCCAGCCGCCTGCTCCGCCGGCCGCCGGCGGTCGTGCGCGATGCCGAGCAGCAGTCCAAGCAGCGCCAGGCCGAGGCCGGCGAGGCTCAGGGGCAAGCCCGCCGCCACGCTCCTTGGCCGGTACTCCAGGACGATCTCCCGGACGTTCCGGCCAAACGGCACGGCGCGGAAGGCGTGATCCGCGAGCAGCACGGGCGCGGCCTCGCCGTCGACCGTGGCTTCCCAGCCGGGCGCGTAGGAATCGAGCAGGACGAGAATCCCGGCGCTCGACCCGCCGGACAGGCGCACGACGACGCGCTCGGGCTCCTCGGTCGCGATCTCCGCCGCGGGCAGGTCCGCGGCCGCGCACAGGCCGCAGTCCGGCAGCTCCCCGCCCTCGAGCAGCACGGTCGCGCGTGCATCGAAGTCCGGCGCGAGCAGCCGGTCGAGGCGCGCCGCGTCTCCGAGCAGGCGGCCGTCCTCCGCGGCCGCGACCGTGAAGGCGCGCGGCAGGGCGCGCTCGTTCCGCAGCACGAAGCAGGCGCCGAAGCGGAGGTCGAGCACGATGCCGGGAGGCAGCGGCGCCGGCGGCTCGCCGCAGCCCAGGATGGCGCGGACGCCCATGAGGTCGAGGGCGCGCGAGGCGAGGTGCTCGGGCCGCGACAGCGGCGGGATGTACACGCTGCCTCCCAGGCGCCAGGACGGGTCGATGCGCTCGGCGATCTGCAGGAAGCGCCGCGGCGGCGAAACGGTGTAGCACCACGCGTCCAGCAGGCCGTAGCAGCCCGCGACATTGGGCGGCAGGGGCACGGTGACGGGCGACGGCTGGCCGCCGGCGTCGTAGCGCGCGAGCCTGCCGTCCCGCGCGCAGGTGCGCCGCAGGTGTTCGATGAGAGGATGGCCGCCGAGGAAGCCCGCGGCGGGCTGCGCGCCGGTGAGCGGCAGGGCGACGAGCAGCAGGTCAACGCCGGCCACGACCAGCGCGGGGCCCATGCGCCAGATCGGCCTGAGCCGGGTGGCCAGGAGGAAGAGCGCCGCGGCCGAGAGGGCGCCGGCCGCGCCCGCGCGCAGGAGGACGCCGCGCACCAGCTCCGCGTTCGCCGCGAGCGCCCCTGCGGGAATCGCTCCGCCGGTCCCGAGTTCGTGGCCGACCTCTCGCGCCCAGGCGGTGAAGGGGGCGAGCAGCGTGTCATCCGCGGCGAGCGCGGCCATCGCGAGAGCCGCAGCCGCGGCGGCGAGAAGCAACGCCGCGAGCGCACGCGCCGTGCGGCGCGCGCCGCCTCGAACCACGACCGAGAGGCCCAGGCCAGCGAGGCAGCAGCAGGCGAAAACGAGCGCGCCGAGCGCGCGGCGCGGGTCCGCGCCCGCGAAGAAGCCGCTGAAGTAGAGGGGATAGACGAAGGCCGGGACGCCCAGGGCGAAGGCGCCGAACAAGAGCGCGAGGAACGCGAGGAAGCCGCGGCGCGCGGCGCGCGCGAGCAGGCCGAGCGCGGCCAGGCAAAGCGGCAGGAGGCCGAAGTAGACCGTGTTCTCGACCAGGTTGCCGAGCTGGGCCGGGTCCTCGAGGAGGTCCGCGGGCGCGAGCGCGAAGAGGCGCGTGAGGTGGAAGATGGAGTGTTGGCACGAGAAGCCGGGCGCGCCGAAGAAGCCCGGAAGGAGCGCGTCCAGCAGGAAGAGCGGCCGCAGGCCGAACTGCACCTGCTGTTCCGGCGCGCCCAGGCCGCCGCGGTTCGCCCAGGGCATCCACTCCACGGCCGGCAGGTACTGGAGCGACGCGATCAGCAGGCCGACGGCGAGCGCGCTGCCGAAGAGGAGCATGCGGCCGAGGAAGGCCCGCTTTCCCGGAGAGGCCAGGAAGACGAGCAAAAGCGCGGCGTGGGGCGCGAAGGCGAGCAGCACGAGCCGCTGGTTCTCGTTCAGGAAAGGGAGCGCGGCCGTGCCCGCGGCCGCGACCAGGAGCGCCGCGCCCAGGACTCTTGACCAGCCGGCCTGCAGGTCGATGACGGCGGCGCGGTACAGGGCAAGCGCGATCCAGCAGAAGATCGTGTAGACCGCGGTCTGCGGCCAGCCGCTCAGCAGCACGGTGGCTGCGACCAGGGAAAGGAGCGCGAGCTGCGCGAGCGAGCGGCGCTCGAACCAGATCTCGACCAGGAGCAGGCCGAGCGGCAGCCAGGCGAAGCACGACGCGTACTGGTAGTAGTGCGCGCGCATCAGCAGGTAGGTGGAGAAGCCGAAGGCGAGCCCGCCGAGGAAGGCGCCGGCCGCGTGGCAGCCGATCCTCCGCAGCAGGAGGAAGGTGAAGAGCGCGGCGAGGAAGTGGTGCAGCGCGGCGAGGAAGCCGTAGGCCCGCTCCGGCGCGAGCCAGCGCATGAGCAGGTGCGGCGGGTAGAAGACGCCGTAGAGCCCCTGCGCGAGATGCGGCACGCCGCCCGCGCTGGTCGGGTTCCAAAGCGGCAGTTTGCCCGCGCGCCAGGCCGCGAGCGTGATCGCGTCGTCCGCGCGGAACGAGATGAGCTTGTCCGTGAGGTCGGTCAGCTCGTGGTGCGCCAGCTCGGCTGAGCGCTCGGGGGCAAGCTCCGCGCGCCACGGCATGAGGCGCTCGCTGTGCAGCGGGATGAACAGCCGGCCGGGCGGGAACGAGCGCCCGAAGATGGCGGCGCTGCAGGCCGCGAAGGCCAGGAGCACGAGGAGGAGATCGCGCGTGGTTCCCTTGAGCGCCACGCGGGGAATCTACCGCGCCCGGGCGCGGGCACCAAAAGAGCTGTCAGCTTTCAGCCGTCAGCTTTCCGCTCGGACCGCGGCTGGCTCCGTCGGCCGCAGGTGAGTTGAACCGGAGCGGCCCGCCTCGACCGCGGGCCTCGGGACGGATCGTCGAGCGAGATGTGATGGGGAGGCCGGCCTCCGCGTGACGCAGTACCCTTGCGGGGTCTGCAAGCGTTTTACGCACTCGTCGAGTGCAGAAGGAGACCGGCCTCATGGTGCAGTCTAG
>JACQZJ010000017.1 GCA_016213895.1 Planctomycetota bacterium
GCCGTGCAGGCGCGCCAGCGCCCGCGCGGCGCCGCGCAGCCGCTCGTCGCTGCGCTCCAGCTCGTACAGGTTCCTGCCGTCGATGAACTCCTCGACCAGCACGACGCTGCCGGTGCGCAGGAACGTCACGGGCGAGAAGTCCACGTGCAGGAGGCGCGGCACGGGAGCGCCGCGCGCCGCCAGGTGGCGCGTGACCAGGGCCGTCTGCGCGGCGCGCGCCACGTTGGAGAAGCACCTGACGATGAAGCGCCCGCGCGCGGTCTGCAGGAAAAGCACGATGGAGCGAGTCCCCTCCGCCGGGACCTCCAGCTCGAAGTCCGCGCCCGCCAGGCCGAGCGCGGGCAGGATGCGGGACCGGGTGTAGCGGCCAAGCCGGTCTCGCATGGCCTGCCGCCTGGCGATCATCTCGTGTTTCATGCGGATCGAGTCGCGAGAATCTCTGCACTCCAGCAGTTGCTGGCAGCCCGTTGAAGAAGTGCTCCGTCGCCGAGGCGAGCGTATCTCGGCCGAGATCAAGGAGCGAGACCGGAGGCGAATTGGGGAATTCGCCGAGGATCTCGCGACGCAGAGATCCGCCGAGAGGCGCCGCCGCAGGCAGGATGACTTATTCAACGGGCTGCTAAGATCCGATTCCACGCCCTGCAGGAAATCGTCGTGGCGAACGGACCTCGGCAGGAACTCGTCAGAGGCGGGCCGGCGCGCGCGCCCGGAGCACGGGCGCTCCTCCTGCTCGTCGCCGCCGGCATCGGGCTGCGGGTGCTCCTGGTCTTCCTCGGCCGCTTCTGCCTGGACGACGGATTCTACCTGCAGAACGCCTGGCGCCTGGGGCAGGGCGAGCGGCCCTTCGAGGACTTCGTCCACGTCGCCTTTCCCCTGGTCGAGTGGCTCTACGCGCCGTTTCTCGCGCTCGCCGAGGACCGCCTCACGGCCGCGTCGCTCGTGACGGGCGGCGCCGTCGTCGCCACCGCCGTGCTGCTCGCGCGCCTGCTCGGGCCCGCCTGCGGCGCGGGCGCCGGGCTCGCCGCCGGGCTCCTCTACATGGTCGCGGCCCCGATCTTCGCCTTCCATCAGTTCGAGCGCGAGATCTGGACCAACCTCGGGCTCGCGGCCGCGGCTTTGGCGTTGCTGCGGGCGGACGCGGAGAACGACCGGCGCGCCCTGACCGGCGGCCTCCTCCTCGGCCTGACGCTCGCCTGCAAGCTCACGGCCGCGGTCGGCGCGGGGGCGCTCCTGCTCGAGCTGTTGCTGCAAAGGAGGACGCGCGCCGCGCTCTTGGCCGCCGGTTCCGCCCTCTTCCTGGTGGCCGCGGCCACGCTCCTGCTGACCGCGCGCTACGACGGCGAGTTCCTCAGCCAGGCCTTCCTCTTCTACTTCTTCAAGGAGCGAGCGCCGGGGCGCGCTCAGGTGGGCGCAGCTCCTGCTGGCGGCCTGGCTCGTTCACTACCTCCTGCTCTCGCCCTCGTTCTGGGACCACAACGCCCTGGATCTGCTGCTGCCGGGAAGCCTCGGGGCCGGCTACCTCGCCGGCCGCCTGATCGCCCGGCCGCGGCCGCTCCTGGTCCTGGCCGCCCTGCTCGCGCTCGCGGCCGGGGTGCGCGGCATGGGCAGCCCGCGCCCGGCCTGGTTCCCCCACGGCTTCGGCGGCGGCGCCCCGACCCTCGCCCGCGACCAGGCGGAGCTGCTCGGCGAGCAGAGCGGGGAATCCGACCTCGTGCTCTGCCCCATGCCGGCCATCGCGCTCGTTGCGGGCCGGCGCTCCTTCCTCGGCGAGGCCGAGCTCGAGCCGCTGGCGCGCGGCCTCCTCAAAGAAGTGCGCGGAAGGGGCTTGCTCGCCGCCTGGCGCCGGCGCCACGAGGGAGCGGCCCTCGGCGCCGCGCCCGGGACGCTTCAGCCGCAGCCGGCGGGCAGCCTCTTCTGGGAGCGGGTCACGGCCAACACGCTGCTGCACGTCCTGCCGCGCGTCGCGGACGCGATCCACGCGCGCGAGATCGCGCTCCTGCTCGAGCCTCTACCCGACGCGCTCAGGCCCGCGCTCTCCGAGGCCGGGTACACGGAGGTGCGGCGCGGCGCGGCCGCCGGCCAGCTTTGCCCGCGCGCGCCCTAGCAGCGGCGCGGCGCGCCGCGCGCGCCACACCCAGCCCCTGACGGCCGCGGCCGGACGACGCTACGATCATGGCCATGTTCTCCCGTGAGTCGATCGAGGCGCGCGAACGAGGCACGCTCGCGCCGTACGCCCTCCTCTCCTGCGACACGCGCGGGCGGCGCCACGACGAGCCGCAGGACCCCTTCCGCACGGCCTACCAGCGCGATCGGGACCGCATCATCCACTCCACGGCATTCCGGCGCCTGGAGTACAAGACCCAGGTGTTCGTCTTCCACGAGGGCGACTACTACCGCACGCGCCTCACCCACTCGATCGAAGTCTCGCAGATCGCGCGCTCCATGGCCGCGACCCTCGGCCTGAACGGGGACTTCGTCGAGGCCCTGGCGCTGGCGCACGACCTCGGCCATCCGCCCTTCGGGCACGCCGGCGGCGCCGTGCTGCAGGCGCGCATGGCGCAGCACGGCGGCTTCGAGCACAACGTCCAGGGGCTGCGCATCGTCGACCGCCTGGAGAACCGCTACCCGAGCTTCCGCGGCCTCAACCTCACCTTCGAGGTCCGGGAGGCGATCCTCAAGCACGGCCCCGCGGCCGCGCAGGGCGGCGCGCCGGAGTTCCTGCCGGAGCAGCCGCCGTTCCTCGAGACCCTGCTCGTGGACGTCGCCGACTCCATCGCCTACTGCCACCATGACGTCGACGACGGCCTGCGCAGCGGCATCCTCGAGCTGGAACAGCTCGCCGCCGGCGTCCCGCTCGCGGGCAGGTGCCTGGCCGACGCCCGGCGCGCCTGGCCGCGCGCGGATGCGCGCCAGCTGCGCATGGCGATGATCAACAACGTGGTCAAACGCTCCATCGCCGACCTGGTCACCACCTCGGCGCGGCGGCTCGCGGACCCGTCGCTCGGCGGCGCGCGCGAGGCGCGGCGGCGCGGCGGCCTGATCGCCTTCTCCGAGGAGATGGCGCGCTCCCAGGCCGAGCTGCAGGAGTACCTGTTGCGGAACTTCTACCGCCACCACCGGGTGGTGCGCATGATGGACAAGGCGCAGCGCCTGCTGGAGGCGTTGTTCGACGCGTACACCGCACGGCCCGAGCTGCTGCCGCCGATGTTCCAGCGCTGGGCCGAGGAGGAGGGCGTGCCGCGCACGGTGTGCGACTACCTCGCGGGCATGACCGACCGCTACGCCGAGCAGGACTACCGCCAGCTCTTCGATCCGACGGAGCGGGCGTGAAGGACGACAAGGACAACGAAGCCGCCCTCGCCGAGCGGGAAGCGCGGCTCTCCGCCTGCGAGCAGGCGCTCGGCCACCGCTTCCTGGACCGCTCGCTCCTCGATCTCGCCCTGACCCACTCTTCCCTGCGCGACCCCTGGACCCAGTCGAACGAGAGGCTCGAGTTCCTCGGCGACTCGGTCCTCGGGCTGGCGGTGTCGGAGCACCTCTTCTGCACGCTCGGCGACCGGCCCGAGGGAGAGCTGACGCACGTCAAGTCGCGCGTCGTCTCCCGCTCCGCCCTGGCGCGCGTCGGGCGCTCCCTCGACCTCAAGAAGTACCTGCGCGTCGGCAAGGGGATCCGCCAGCACCGCTCGATCCCGCCCTCGCTCATCGCCAACGCCTTGGAGGCCCTGGTCGGCGCCGTCTACCTCGACGCCGGCTTCGAGGCGGCGCGCGCGCTGGTCCTGCGGCTGGTCGACCCGCTCTTCCACGATCTCGCCGGGCAGCGCGTGCTGCGCAACTTCAAGGCCGCCCTGCAGCAGACCGTGCAGCGGCTGTTCGGCGTGACCCCCACCTACAACGTCCTCGCCGCGGTCGGCCCCGACCACAGCAAGGAGTTCCTGGTCGAGGCGGTCGCGGGCGGGCGCTCCTTTCCGCCCGCGCGCGGCCGGTCGAAGAAGCAGGCCGAGCAGCGCGCCGCGCGCGAGGCCCTGCGCGTCCTGAAGCAGGAGCATGGACACGACATTCCCTGAGCTCCTGGAGATCCCGGCTCTCTTTCCTCTCGGGAAGCGCGCGCTCCAGGAGCGCCTCACCGTGGGCGGAGCGTACGGGTCGGCGCGCGCCCTGGCGCTCGCGGCGCTGGCCGCGAGCGGACCGGTCGTCGCCCTGGTCGCGGACGCGCTCGAGGTGGAAGGCCTGGAGGACGACCTGCACCACCTGGCGCGCGGCACGCGCGTCATCACCCTGCAGCAGAGCGATCCGGCCGCGGCCGGCGCACGCGAGGGCCGCGCCGACTTCTCGGAGAAGCTCGCCCGGCTCACGGCGCTCGCTCGGCTCGGGCCTGGGGCCGTCGCCCTGGTCCCGGCCGCCGTCCTGCTCGAGAGCCTGCCCGACCGCGAGGAGCTGGCGCCGGGAGAGGCTTGCGACCTCGAGGCGCTGCGGCAGAAGCTCAACGCCGCCGGCTACGTCGCCGTCCCCATGGTGTCGGCGCCGGCCGAGTTCTCGCTGCGCGGCGACATCCTCGACGTCTTCCCCCTGGCCGCGGACAGCCCGCTGCGCCTCGAGCTGTTCGACGAGCGCATCGAGTCGATCCGCACCTTCAACGCGGAGACGCAGCGCTCGCGCCGCGTGCGCCCCGCGGTCACCATCCCGCTGCTCGGCCAGAATGGCGGCGCGGGCGGGGCGCGCGCGTGGCTGCTCCAGCACCTGCCCGCCGGAGCGATCGTGGCGCGCTCCGATCCCGCCCGCCTGGGCGACAAGCTCGAGGAGATCGCCTCCGCCTGCGGCCTGGAGCGCGCCCTGGTGCGGCGCGCCCGGGCCCTGCTCGACCGCGCGGCGGGCGTCGATCTGGTCACGCACCAGGTGGAGGAGGACGGCTCCTCCCTCAACCTCGCCACGCTCTCGGTGCAAGGGCTCGGCGGCGGCGTCGACGGGCTGGCGCAGTCGCTCGCCGCGCTGCGCCGGAAGTGCGCGCGCGCCGTGGTCTTCGCCGAGAGCGACGGCGAGCTGCGCCGGCTGGCGGCTCTGCTGCAGGAGCGCGGCCTCTTCGACGCCAGCCTGCACCTGCGGAAGGGCAGGGTGCGCTGCGGGTTCCAGCTGCTCGATACGGGCGTGGCCGTCCTCAACCACTTGGAGCTGCTCGGCCACGCGCGCCTCTTCCGGCCGCGCCTGCGCCGCCCGCTGGTGGCGGCCAAGGTCATCCAGAACATCCTCGAGCTGAGCGAGGGCGACTACGTCGTCCACCTGACGCACGGCATCGCGCGCTACAACGGCATGACGCGCATGAAGCGCGACCAGGGCGAGGAGGACTTCCTCGTGCTGGAGTTCGCCGGCGGCACGATCCTCTACCAGCCGATCGCCAAGATCGACCTGGTGCAGCGCTACGTCGGCGCCGGCGGCGCGCCGCCGCGCCTCGACCGCATCGGCGGCCGCTCCTGGGCGCGCAAGAAGGAGAAGGTGCAGGCGGCCCTCGCGGGCCTGGCCGCGGAGCTGCTCGAGGTGCAGGCGGCGCGCGAGCTGCGCGCGGGGACCTCGCACCCGGCGGACGACGCGCTGCTCGCCGACTTCGACGGCTCCTTCCCCTACCCGGACACGCCCGACCAGACCCGCGCCATGCGCGAGATCCAGCGCGACCTCGAGGGGCAGAAACCGATGGACCGCCTGCTCTGCGGCGACGTCGGTTTCGGCAAGACCGAGCTGGCGGTGCGCGCGGCCTTCCGCGTGGTGTGCGGCGGCAGGCAGGTCGCGATGCTCGTCCCCACGACCATCCTGGCGGAACAGCACCACCAGACCTTTCTCGAGCGCATGGCCCAGTTCCCGGTGCAGGTCGCCTCGCTCTCGCGCTTCCGCAGCAAGGCGCGGCAGAAGTCCATCCTGCAGGGGCTCGCCGCGGGCACGATCGACGTCGCCGTGGGCACGCACCGCCTCATCTCGCGGGACGTCTCGTTCAAGGACCTCGGCCTGGTCATCATCGACGAGGAGCAGCGCTTCGGCGTGCAGGCCAAGGAGGCGCTGAAGCGCCTGCGCCGCACCGTGGACGTGCTGACGCTCACGGCCACGCCGATCCCGCGCACCCTGCACATGGCGCTGGTCGGCATCCGCGACATCTCGGCGCTCAACACCCCGCCGCCCGGCCGCCGGCCGGTGCGCACCGAGATCCGCAAGTTCGAGCCCGCGCTGGTGCGGCGCGCCGTGCTCTTCGAGCTGAACCGCGGCGGCCAGGTCTTCGTCATCCACAACCGCGTGCGGTCGATCGAGCGCCTGGCGCAGAGGATCCTCGAGCTGGCGCCGGCGGCGCGCGTCGCCGTGGCCCACGGCCAGATGGCCGAACGCGAGCTCGAGGCCGTGACCCGCGCCTTCGCCCAGGGCGAGATCGACGTGCTCGTTTCCACCAGCATCGTCGAGTCCGGTCTCGACCTGCCGCGCGTGAAGGTCCCGGACCGGCCCCTGCCCGCGGCGGCGGAGAAGCGCCTCAAGGCGATCGAGGAGTTGTCCCACCTCGGCGCCGGCTACGACATCGCCATCAAGGACCTGGAGATCCGCGGCGCCGGCAACCTCCTGGGCGCGGAGCAGCACGGCCACATCGCCGCCGTGGGCTACGACCTCTTCGTGCAGCTCCTGCGCCGCGCCGTGGCGCGCGCCCGCGGCGAGCCGCCGCCCAAGGAGCCGCTCGAGACCGACGTCGACCTCGGCGCCGACGCGTTCCTACCGGCCGAGTACGTTCCGGACCCGGGCCAGCGCATGGAGATCTTGCGGCGCATGAGCGCCGCGGACGGCCCGCCGCTCCTCGAGATGGAGGCGGAGATGCGCGACCGCTTCGGCCGCCCCCCGCCGCCGGCCAGGAACCTGTTCGTCGTGTTCGCGCTCAAGCGGCGCTGCGCCGACCTCGGCTTGCGGCGTGTCATCTACCCCGGCGACGATCAC
The DNA here is from genome assembly GCA_016213895.1 of Planctomycetota bacterium. GTDB lineage: Bacteria > Planctomycetota > B15-G4 > B15-G4 > JADJEK01 > JACQZJ01. Next base: position 6,955 of record JACQZJ010000017.1, read on the forward strand.
GTGGTCCTGGAGGTGGCCGACCTGAGGACCTTCCGCGCGAAGAGCCCCTTCCGGCCCGGGGAGACCGTGCAGATCACCAGCGCGCTCGCGCACCTGCGCCTGCCGCTGAAGGGCAGAAAGCCGCAGGCCGTGCTCGAGCTTCTGGCGGAGAGGCTGCTGTAGGCGCGGGTCGTCGCGGCTGTTTGGCTGGGAACCGGAGGGGAAGGGAGTGTGAGGAGCATCGCGGCCGTTTCCCCGGCCTCCGGGAGCGGCAGCGGCTTCCGGTGCACGCCCTGCGCGACGAACGCGAATCGGTTCGCTTCTGGCAGAGGCGATGCTCACGGTGGGCGCGGGTGAGGATTGGTGGGCGCGAGTGGCACGCCGCCGCAGCCGTTCCCTGCGCCGGGGAAACGCCGCTCGCTCCGCATGCGCGCTGTCCCAATGCTCAGGTCGAGGCGGGCCTGCTCCTGTTCAACATACTTGCGGTAGGCGGTCGCGGGCAGGAGCCCGCTCCCGCCCCGGAATCAGTGGACGGCGCGAGGACGCGCTGTGCCGCGGCTGAGCCGCGGGCGCCGCGCCCGTCGGATCCAGCCGCGGCGTCTGGCGCGGCGGGAACCGTCCGCGCCAGACGCGCTAGACTAGCGCCATGCCGCCGGCCTGCTTGCTCCTCGCGCTCCTCTTGGCTTCGCCCCAGTCGAAGGCCATCGATGACGTGCTCGCCACGGTGAACGGCGAAGCCGTCACGTTCGGAGACGTCGAGGAGATGCACGGCCAGGCCGGAAACCGCTTCACCCGGGAGGAGCTTCTGCGGCAGATCGTCTACCGCCGCATCCTCGGCCAGGAGGCGCGCGAGGCCGGGATCTCGGTCCCGGACGAGCGGCTCTCGGAGGTGATGGCGCAGCGCGTCCAGTCCGCCGGCGGGTGGGATGGGTACTTGACCAGGCTGCAGGCGTTGAAGCGGACGCCAGACCAGGACCGGCTTGAGATCCGGAGCGAGCTGGTCGTGGACGAGTTCGTCGGCCAGTGCCTCGGAAAGGTCCCGGGTTCTCCCCACCTCCGCCCCCACCTGGCCCGCCAGACCCAGGTGCTGCCGCGCGAGGCGCAGGAGTACTACCGCCAGAACCGCACGCTCTTCCGCACGCAGGATTCGCGCGAAGTCGGCCGACTCCTGGTTTCCAGGTCCGCCTTCGCTTCCCCGGAAACGGCTCGCCAGCATGCCGAAGCCATTCGGAAGAAGGCACTTGAGGAGTTCGGCGGGGACCTCCAGACGGCCTGCGCCGGCTCCGAGACAGCGGTCTTCGGCACCATGAGCCTGGGCCAGCGCGAGGCAGAAGGTCTGGTCCCCGAGATCCGCACGTACCTGGAGGCGGCTCCGACCGGCGTGCTGAGTCCGATCTTCGAGACCCCGGGGGGCTGCGTCGTGGTGGTGAAGCTCTCCGAGACGCCGGGCCGCGTCCTTTCCTTCGAGGAGGCCCAGGGAGCGGTCTTCGCCATCCTCGGCCAGCTCAAGTGGCAGGCGGCCCGCGAGGAGCTGAGCCGCGACCTGCTCGAGGAAGCCGACCTCTGGCCGCGAGGCCTTTTCGGGCCGGAACCTTCTCCGGCCTCGAGCGTTGCCCCTGACGACAGCGGCAAGTAGAATCGGCTTTTTCTGAACCCTGGGCGCAAGGCGCCGTTAGGGAAGCAGTCGACGGTGCGCCGCGCATGGAGCGGCGCGAACGCAGTTCCCCGTTCAGGGAGGATCGCTCATGCCCGATCCGGCAGATGTCCCCGAGATCCACTCCACGCTCTCGCACGGACCTGGCAGCCACCAGACCACCTTCGAGGAGGAGTTGCGCGAGTACCTGAGGAGTGCCCCGTGGTTCGCGATCTCCGCGGCCTTCCACCTCATCCTCATCTGGATCCTGGGCCAGTTCGACTGGCAGGTCGGCAAGCCCCCGGACGACAACGTGGCCCTGGTTGCCCACTACGACGAGCAGGAGATCGATCCCATCGAGGAGAAGCCCGAGGAGGAGCCGCCCGAGCAGGAGATCGAGGAGCAGGAGGTGCAGCTCGACGATCCCGTGGTCCAGGAAGACGCCGATGAGGAGGAGACAGAAATCGAGAGCGAGCAGCCGCTCAGCGACTCCCCCTTCGAGGGCAAGGGCATGAACGACGTCCTCGGCGTGGGCGGCGGCGCCGGCGGCAAGGGCAAGGGCAAGTACGGCCGGCGCGGCGCGGCCAAGGGCGGCGGCAAGGCCAGCCAGAAGGCGGTGGAGTTTGGCCTGGAGTGGCTGAAGCGGCATCAGGATCCGCGCGGCTTCTGGTCCAGCGCCGCCTTCTCCAACATGTGCACCACGAATCAGTGCGACGGCGAGGGCGACCAGATGCACGACGTCGGCGTCAGCGGCCTCGCGCTGCTCGCCTTCCTCGGCTCCGGCAACACGGTCAACAGCGGCACCTACAAGAAGGTGGTGCGCGAGGGCCTGCGCTACCTGCTGACCGTCCAGGACGCGGAGACCGGTTGCTTCGGCGAGGTCAACTCGCACCAGGCGTTCCTCTACGACCACGCGCTCGCCACGCTGGCCATGACGGAGGGGTACGGACTCTCCAAGTGGCCGCTGCTCAAGGACCCGGCGCAGAAGGGCATCAACTTCATCCACGCGGCGCGCAACCCCTACAAGGCGTGGCGCTACGACTATCCGCCGGCCGGCAACAACGACATGTCCGTGACCGGGTGGATGGTCATGTGCTTGAAGTCGGCGCAGGACTTCGGCCTCAAGGTCGACGAGGCGGCGCTCGAGGGCTCCAAGCTGTTCCTCGACGAGATGACCGACGAGAACTCGTGGCGCACGGGCTACATCGGCAAGGGCGGCTACTCGGCGCGCGAGCCGGGCATGAACGAACGCTGGCCCGAGAGCAAGACCGAGGCGATCACGGCCGTGGGCATGCTCTGCCGCGTCTTCCTGGGCGAGGATCCGGAGAAGAGCCCGGCGCTGCGCGGCGGCGCCGATCTGCTGCGCAAGCAGCTGCCGCTCTGGGACGAGAAGGAAGGCACGATCGACTACTACTACTGGTACTACGGCTCGTACTGCATGTTCCAGATGGCCGGGGCGGACTGGGACAAGTGGCAGGAGAGGATGCTCGACGCGGTGGTCAAGACTCAGCGCCAGGAGGGCTGCGAGAAGGGCTCGTGGGACCCGCAGTTCGATCCCTGGGGCCACCGCGGCGGCCGGGTCTACTCGACCGCGATCATGACCCTGTGCCTCGAGGTCTACTACCGCTACGACCGCGTGCTCGGCGCCCGCTGACGCGCGCCGCTCGACCGACTCGACCGCCGGACCCCGGCGCGGCCTTCCCGGCCGTTCCGGGGTTTCGCGCTGCAAAGGGGCCGCGCGGCGCGCGCCGTGTGCTGTAATCGCTGGGCCATGCGACGGCACCCCAGCGCGACGCATCTCTCACCGCGCGTCCCCGTGCGGTGCACCTTTCTGGGGCGGGAGCGGGCTCCTGCCCGCGAACGCCTACCTCAAGTATGTTGAACAAAGCAGGCCCGCCTCGCCCTGAGTTTCGCTGCTGCGCGCCGGCGGAGCGGAGCGGCGTTTCCCTGGCGCAGGGAGCAGCCGCGACGACGTTCCACTCGCACCCGGTGTACCTTCACCACACCGAACCGCCTGCTTCGCCTACGCCTCGAAGAGCCGCTCGGTGTTCGTCGCGCACTCGATGCACCGGGAGTCGCGCATATGCTCCCGGAGGCCAGGGAAACGGCCGCGACGCTCCTTTCTCACGCTCCCCTCCGAATCCCAGGAAAACCGACTGCGACGCCTCTCTCACCGCGCGTCCTCGCGCGGTGCACCATTCTGGGGCGGGAGCGGGCTCCTGCCCGCGAACGCCTACCTCAAGTATGTTGAACAAAGCAGGCCCGCCTTGACCGAAGGCATCGAGGCGGCGCGCGTGCGGAGCGGAGCGGCGGTTCCCCGGTTGAGGGGCCGCCAGCGACGACGTACCACTCTCACCCGGCGTACCTTCACGACTCTGGACCGCCAGCATCGCCTTCACCTCGACGAGCCACTCGACGATCGTCGCGCACACGATGCACCGGGAGTCGCGATGCGGCCCCGGACCCGGGGAAACGGCCGCGACGCTCCTTT
>JACQZJ010000131.1:0-6409 GCA_016213895.1 Planctomycetota bacterium
CGCCGAACAGCCGCCAGAAAGGAGCAGGGCTCTTACTGTTGTGGTCGGCTCACGCGAAAAGGTGGGGCCAGGCCGGTGGTTCCACGCACTCCAGCAGTGGGGGCTTGGCGCGGGTCGAGGACGTCCCCTCGGCACGACAGGAACCGCTTCCAGCTGCGCCTCTCCCGCGGAGAGGCTCAGCGAAGCGGGCGGTCTCCCGGCGGGCCGGCGGCCGCGCAGAGCGCCTCGGCCAGCTCGCCGATCTCGCCCGCCAGGGTCTCTAGCCCGAGGAGCATGCGGCCGGCGGCCCCGGCGCGCGCGGCGCCGGGCGCGGCGACCGCCTCCGGCGGCCCCAGGCGCGCGCTCATCGCGTCGATCGTCCGCACGAGGCGCGCGGCGTCCTGGAGCGCCTGCTCGAGGCGCGCTGCCGCCGCGCCGAGAGGTCCCTGGGCGGCTGGCCGGCTGGCAGTCGTGCCCTCACGCGCCGCATCGAGGGAAGGGGTTCGCACGCTCGCTTCCATGCCTGGCGTCCAACTCGGTCTCGTCGCCGCTTCTTCGGCCGCGCGCGGCCGCGGACGTGAGCCGAATACCCCGGCGCGCGCCGAGGCTCTTGCTGAATCGGCCCATGTGACGGACAATGCCGGGCGAGTCTCAAGCCTCGCGCACCGCGCGGGCCACCGCGCGGCGCGCGCAACCAACGCAGCGGCCCGGCGGACCGGTCCATCCGCCAGCATGCGCGCCGTGCCGCCCAGCAAGAGGAGGATCACCCTGTGACCCCGACAAGAGTCGTTTCCCTCGGTTTGGCCGCCTTGCTCGTCCTCGGCGCGGCGGCGCTTGCCCAGGAGTCCGGCGGATCGCGCAAGGCGAGCGCCGGAGCCTTCCTCGCCCAGCAGGGCGGCGCCTGGCAGGTCGTGCCGCAGGCCGTCAGCGGCAACCCGGGCTTCGCCTACGGAGGCCGCTTCTCCCTGCCGGTCGCGCCGCGCACGCCCGCGGCGTACGAGGCCGCGGCGCGCCAGGTGGTGGACGCCAACCAAGGCTTCTTCGGCTTCGACTCGGCCAGTTTGGTGCTGCGCGCGGTGAAGTCCCTGAACCTCTCGCGCATCGGTTCTTCCGACAAGGTGGCGGTGGTCTTCGATCAGGTGGTGGACGGCATTCCCGTGGACGGCGGAACGGCGGCCGTCCTCTTCGACGCGGAGAGCGGCGACGTGCTCGCCATCGACACGACCGGCGTGCCCTTCGCCCAGGAGACGCGCCTCGCGCCGGGCTCGAGCGCGAGCGACGCGATCGCGGCCGCGGAGGCCGCCTACGCCCAGCACTTCGGCATCGCCTCCGGCCGGGTCGACGCGGTGGACGTCGCCATCGTCGGAGCGAACGCGTTCTTCGGCTGGAAGAGCGCCCTGACCGGGCGCGGGCCGACGCTGGCGTACGTGGTCGATCTCTCGACTCCGGGCATCTTCACCCGCGAGTACGTCCCCGCCCAGGGAAGGGTGTACGTCTCGGCCGAGGGCGACCTCACGGTCTTCAAGGTCGCGCCCAGGGCCTTCGCCATCGACGGCAACGTGACCGGCAACGTCAACACCGGCCAGGAGCCGAACACCACGACCAATCAGGAGACGCCCGCGCTCCCCAACATGTGGGTGCGCCTGAACAACGCCTCGGGCGCGGTCCTGGCCACGACCAACCCGAGCGGCGCCTACTCCACGGGCACGAGCGGCCCGTCCAACCTCTTCTTCGAGCTGCGCGGGCCGTACGTCAACGTCAACAACGCGGCCGCGGCCGATTCCACCTTCACCCTGAGCGGCGTCTCCGGGTCGGGCAACAACGTGCTCTTCAATCCCACCAAGGCCGAGTTCACCACCGCCGAGGTCGCGGGCTTCTACTGGGTGAACGTGTTCCGGCAGTGGGTCGTGGCCGTCGATCCGACGGACAACACCATGGACTTCTCTGTGCTGACGAACGTCAACAAGAACGACATGCTGTGCAATGCGTACTTCGACTACTCCTCGATCAACCTCGAGCGCGCCGGCAGCGGCTGCGACAACACGGCGTACGCCGACGTCATCATCCACGAGGAGGGCCACTGGGCGAACGAGGTCTACCAGGCCGGCGTGTCGGGCGCCTTCCACGAGGGCAACGCCGACAACTTCGCCTACTACATCAGCGACGATCCCTGCCTCACGACCTTCATGGGCACGGGCTGCCTGCGCACCGCTCTGCAGACGTCGATCCTCAAGTGCCCGACCGACGGCGACGAGAGCTGCCACGGCGGCGAGAGCCACACCGAGGGCCAGGCGCTGGCGAGCGCGGTCTGGGCAGTGCGCGCGCGGCTCGACACCGCGCTCGGCGACGCGGCCGGGGACGCCGTGGCCAACGCCCTCTTCTCCGCCTGGATGAACGTGTACAACGACGCCAGCATCCTCAACGTCATCCTCGACCACTGGCTGGTGCTGGACGACGACAACGGCAACATCGCCGACGGCACGCCGCACAGCCCGCAGATCTACGGCGGCTTCGCGGACTACGGCTGGCCGGCTCCGCCGGACGTCACCATCAGCGTGACGAGCGCGCCCGCGATCAACGCGCAGATCGGCCATCTCACCGGCACGACCGTGATCGCGACCATCGCCTCGGCGCAGGGGACGATCACCGGCGCGTCGCTGCGCTACGCCGCCGGCGGCGGCTCCTTCAGCACCGTGGCCATGATCCCGACCGGCGGCACGGACCAGTACTTCGGCCAGATCCCCGGGATCGCTTCCCCCGCGACCGTGCGCTGGTACGTGTCGGCGACCAGCTCGGCGGGCGGTTCCGCCACCTCGCCGGCGAGCGCGCCGGACAACTTCAACCTCTACCACGTCGGCCAGCTCGTGACTCTCGCGGCCTACACCTTCGAGGCGGCCACGGACGAGAGCTGGACGCACGTCAACCTCTCCGGCACCTACGGCGACCAGTGGCACCGCGCCAACCCGGCCGGCTCGAACGCGAGCACCGACCCCGATCAGGCCTTCTCCCCGGTCAAGGTGTGGGGCACGGACCTGTCGACCACCGGCTCGGACGGCATGTACGAGCCCTCCTGCTCGGGCGAGCTGAGATCGCCCATCTACAACCTCTCCGCCTCGAGCTCGGTGCGCCTGCAGTACCGGCGCTGGCTGACGGTCGAGAAGGGCATCTACGACCAGGCGGACATCCGCGTGAACAGCACGCTCGTCTGGCAGAACAACGCCTCGACGGACCACCTGGACGGCGCCTGGTACGTGCATGACCTGGACATCTCGGCCCAGGCGGCGCTGAACCCGTCGGTGCAGATCAGCTACCGCATGACCTCCGACGGCGGCGTGGAGTTCGGCGGCTGGAACATCGACGACTTCATGCTCTATCGCGTGGACGCCTCGAGCTGTCCGGGGCCGAGCGCGTACGGCAGCGGCGAGGTGGGCTCGACCGGACAGGTCGCGACCATGAGCTACTCGGGCGGCCTGCCGCAGGTCGGCAACCCGAACTTCGCCGTGACGTGCACCGGGGTGAAGCCCAACCAGTTCGGCGTGCTCTTCTCGGGCGACAGCCAGGGATACAACGTCGAGGGCTGGGGCGTGATCCTGGTGGCCGGCCCGAACTTCCTGCGCACCTACACCGCGTCGGACGGCGCGGGCGGCGCGGCGGTGAGCATCCCCATCACTCCGGCGATGGCCGGCACCACGCGCTGCTACCAGTTCGCGTTCCGCGACGCCGGCTTCGGCGGCGACGTGCAGGGCTCGAACGGCTTGTCAGTGACCTTCTGTCCGTAGCCGCGCGCGCCGCGGCTTGACGCAGAAGGCGGCTCCGCGCGCGCGGGGCCGCCTTCTGCGCTTGGGGGCCGGGCGCAATCCGTCTGCTATCCGCGCGCGGCAGGGGGTGCGCCCCGGTACTCTTGGCCTGGCTTCCCGGGCGCCTTCGCCGCGGGAGGCCTCGGCGGTGCAGGAAGAGATGGCGTTGGGACCGGAGAAGTCGTTGGGGGAGGTCGAGGCGTGAATAGGCCCACGCGCAGGAAGCAACGCCCGCCGGCGGCCGGATGCGACGGCCTGGTCGGCGGCATCGGCTCGCTGCTCGGAGCGGCCCGGCGCACGTCGGCGCGCACAGTCAACGCCCTGCTGACCGCGACCTGCTGGGAGATCGGCCGGCGGATCGTGGAGTTCGAGCGGGGGGGAAAGGCTCGCGCGGAGTATGGGGAGGCGCTTCTTCAGCGGCTGGCCGCCGGCCTCACCGCCCGGTTCGGGCGTGGTTTTGGCGCGGTGAACCTCAGCCTGATGAAGAGGTTCCATCTGCTCCGGCCTGCCCAGGAGGTTCTTCAGACGCCGTCTGGAGAATCGCCGTTGGCGCGCATCGCGGCGCTTGCCCACTACGCCCTCGACAACCTGCCCAACAAGGTCCTCGCCGCCGAGCTGGAGGAGACGCGGCGGCTGCTGGTTCGGCGGGGACTCCAGGATCCCCGCCCATGAAACGACCGGATCCGTCGCGCCGCGCCGTTCTGCTGTGCGCGCTCGTGCCGCTCGCGGTCTTCCTGGTCCTGGGCTGCGCGCTGCTCGCGGACTTCGGGCCGACCTGGGACTGCGCCAACGGCGAGTACCCCCACGGCGAGCAGTACCTCGCCTTCCTGCTTTCCGGGGACGGCGCGTACCTCGACTTCCCGCCGCCGCTGAAGCCGGCGCGCTTCCGCGAGCCGCATCTCGATTACGCCTCGATCGACTGGCTTACCTGGCCGCAGGCCTATCCCTTCGCGGCGCTTCTCTCCGCGCTCTCCTGCCGCGTCCTGTGGAGCGGTCTCGGCCTCGTGCCCTCCCTGCAGGCGCACAATCTCGTGGTCGTGCTCTGCGCCGGCCTGCTGCTCTTCCTGGCGGCGGCCTGGAGCGCGGCGCGCTTCGGCCGCGTCGCGGCCGGCGGCGCCGCCGCGGCGCTCATGCTCTGTCCGCGCTTCTTCGCCGACTCCTTCAACAACCTCAAGGACGTGCCCGAGGCCCTCCTCTACGCCGCCGCCCTGCTCGCGGCCTACGCGGGCCTGCGCGGCGGCAAGCTCCGCTTCTGGGCCGCGACCGGCGTGCTCACCGGCCTCGCCCTGGCGCAGAAGCCGAACGCGCTGTTCCTTCCCGTGCACGGCTTCCTGCTCTACGCCTGCTGCAACGCCGAGCGTCTCCTCGCGCGGCGCGGCCTCCTGCCCTTCCCGTGGAAGGGGCTGCTCCTGGCGGCGCCGCTTTTCGTCCTGGCCTACCTGGCCGTGTCGCCCATGCTCTGGACGGACACCGCGGCTCGCCTCCTCGATCAGTTCGGCTTCATCCTTCTGGTCGGCACGGAAGCGGGCGCGGACGCGCTCGACGGCGTGCGCCACCTCTTCTGGACCACGCCGCCCGCGATTCTCCTGCTGGCGGCGATCGGCCTGTGCAGCAAACGCGCGCACGGCGACGAGCGCTGGCTGCTCGTGCTCGGCGTAGCCGTGCCCGTGGGCCGCACCGCGCTGCCCGGCATGTCGAACTTCGACGGCGTGCGCCACTTCATCGAGTTCATGCCCTTCCTCGCCATTCTGGCCGGCCTCGGCCTGGCCGCGGTCGTGTCAGCGACGCTTGCGAGCGCGCCGCTCCGCGCGCGCGGGAGAGCGGCGCGCCTGGCCGCGACGCTCGTGCTGGCAGGCGCCTTCTTCGCCTTCCCGGCCGCGCAGGTCGTCGCGACCCATCCCTACGGCATCTGCTACTTCAACGCCTTCGCCGGGGGCCTGAGCGGCGCGCAGGCGCGCGGGTTGCCCGAGGCCACCGACTACTGGTGCCACTCCTACTGGCTGGGCCTCGCCCGGATCGCGGACCACGGCGTGGAAGGCGCGCGCGTCATCGTGCCCGTGGCCGAGCACGTGGCGCGCGCGGCCGCGCCGCTGCGCCTGCGCCGCGGCATCGAGCTGTGCGATCCCTACGAGCCGGGCGCTCCGCCGGCGCTGTACGTCATGTACGCCACGCGCCAGGGCTGGTACGACCCCCTGGCGCGCTCGCTGGAGCAAGAGAGCGTCCCCTGGCACGAGGTGCTGGTCCAGGGCGCGCCCATCCTGAAGATCCACGAGATCCGCGAGCCGGAGAGGATCGCCGCCGCCGCCCGCCTCTGGGCCGAGCACCGCGCCTACGCGCGCGTGGGCCTGTGGCTCTTCGATCACGCGCGCGGCGCGGAGGGCATCTTGAAGAACGCGCCGCGGCTCGGGCGCGAGGAGACGCTCCGGCGGCTCAGCCCGCTGCTCGGCCCCGAGGTGCGCCGCGACCTGGACCTGGCCGTCGGCTACGCGGTCCGGCAGCCCTGAGGGCGGGCGGCTGGCGAGAACGTCACTTGCCCGCGGCCGCGGGCGCGTCCAGGCGCTCCGCGAGGCGCGCGCCGATCTCGGGGGTCATGGCGGCAAGGACGTAGGTCCGGCCGGAGAAGAGCGCGCGCC